>JAIDUH010000053.1 GCA_029060285.1 Muribaculaceae bacterium
TACACCCTGAGCAAGCTGATGGGACACCGCAGCATCGAGTCGACGCAGGTCTACGCCAAGATCCTCGACAAGACGAAGCAGGCCGCCGTCGCCCGCATCCCGGATATCCTGTAAAGAAGATAAAGAAGATCCCGGCTCAGACATGAGCCGGGATCAAGGAGGGATTGTTGTATTCTGTGCTTTATATCGAAGCCATGCTTAGTTCAGAAACCATCTCTCCGATAGTCCGTCTTATCTTTTCATACTGTTTCGGTCCGGCCTTTGAAGCTCCGGAAGCGTATTGTCGCATCAAGGATGGGCTTATTCCTGACTTCTCCCCTACCTTGCTGATGTTGAGGTAGGAGAAATAAGAAAAGAACGACTGCAGGTCATAGAGGAAGGTAAATATGAGTTCTGGCATTTCCTTTCCATTGCTTCGCATGTATTGAGCAGTCTCATCGACGGCAACGTAAAAGTCGTCGATAGCCTCTTTGGCTGAGTTTCCATATCCGGCAAGACCGAAATCAGGCATATCCTCCTCCATGTAGGCTGAATAGGTTCCATCCGGATTTTTTTCAACAATTACAGTCGCTTTCATAATCAAAAATTAAATCCATAATCAAAAAAGCAAGGGTGCGGGGGTCAGACCCCCAGCACTTTTCTTGCTTTGCATTCCAAACCTTTTCCCAGTTCCTGGGATGGATGCCTTGGAATCTGGAAAGTCCTGTTTGTTATTGGACTGAACCAGGTATCGTGTCGGCCTCCGTGTGAAACGACAAAGCATCCTTTTGCGGATATCTCCGCGCAGAATTGTCTTGTCTTCATGATACAAAGTCTTAGAATACCTTGCAAAGATAGCGTTTTCGCAATAAATAAACAAATAAAAAGACGAGAAAGTGATATTTCTCATCTTTTTTAACGTTTCGATGCTTCAATTTTCTTCTGCACTCAATGAGTCATGGTTTTGTTGTTCCATAAGCTTTGGCCATGTATGATCCTACATTTTTCCAGTATCCGGCTATGTTATCAGCATAAGAAGTAGAAGGCATCTCCAATGGTTCGATTTGGATAACACTTGGAAAGAACACACTTGTTATACCTTTGATGAAACTTTGCCTGAAAGACTTTTTTATTTCTTTTTTATCCATATTGTTGAAAATTATAGGTTCTTAATACAATTATAACAACTTTATTGGTCTGATAACATTATCAGCGGCGGTCTTCCATCAGCTTGATGATCTTCGACTGGGCTTCTATCAATTGTTGGCGAAGCTCCTGGTTTTCTTTCTCAAGTTCTGACTCCTTTGCAGATGTACTTATTTGGAGATCGTGACCGGCTGCTTGGCTGTGGTCGGTGGCTGAAACCGATTGTTTCCCCTCACCTTCCTCGTCGAACAAATAACTTATCTTTACACCAAGCATTGAAGCCAGAGACACCACTGTGCTTAATTTAGGATCCCGACCAGCAAGAACATTCTCAATCGTCTTACGGTCGATTCCACACTTCAAGGCAAGCTCCGTTTTGCTGAATTTGCTCCCTTCTATCTCCTTATTTAACTTTCTTAAATTCAATTTCATAATTTATCAATGTAGGTTGTTCTCATATTATGAGACCTAAGGATAAATCAAGAAAAATATTTGGAGCATTACTGATCATCAGTGGTGTCATTATGATTGTTGTTTCCGGTGGACTTGGATTTCTCATCGTCCTTTTGTTCTTTATTAGCCCTTTTATTTTCCTCTCGTTCGAGGGATGGCCTATTCATAAGAGCAATTCCGAGAGTAGCCATAATAATACCAGTCATCACGAAAAAGAATGACAAAGGATGATGAGTGCCGAAAATAACGACACAAACAGTAGTCGTAGCTGTTGGAGTAATTATTACTGGAAGACTCAGATTATTTATGTACCTCCAATAGCCTGAGAATCTCAAATATCCAACATTAAGCATTTCGCCGGCAATCATAAGTATGACTGAGATTCCTGCAGCGAGGAACACCTGCTTGAGGATCTCCAGTTCTGCAAAACTTGGAGATAATTTCCAGCAATCTATGTAAGCCATTGGAAAGATCATGGCGAGAGACAATAGGTTTGTCTTATAGTCTCCAGGGAGATTTTCCAAAAATCGTCCAAAATCCATAATTATATCATTTTTTTATTTATTCTTTAGGTCTTCGATGCGCTCCTTGAGCTCGGAGATGCGCTCGTCTTTTTCCTTGACAATGGCTTCGAGGTACTTTACCCTTTCAGCCATGACAGCGTCTTCAGTGGCGACATGTAGGTCGCGGCCGGCTGCTTGGCTGTGGTCGGTGGCGTTCACTGTCACTCCTCCCCTGCCTTCATCGAAAAACACGGTGACAGGAACCCGTAATATCTTTGCAATTTTTTCAAGATCTCCTGCCTGGATCTTATTGATTCGGATACAACGATGGAGATTTGGTTCAGACATACCGGCATCTTCTGCAAGCTGTCTTAAGCCTCCAGGCCGTTTTTCACAATAATCTTTAATCAACTGCAAATTCATTGTATTTCAATTTAATATTACTCATTGTCTAAAAAATATGATATGCATTAACATATTTTAACTATCATATTTAATAGACTAATGATTATATTTTATAATTTTGCACCATAAAGTTAAACATTAAACATTAAATAAGCAAGAAAATGGGAGAAAAAATTAAAGAGAAGACATTGTCGCTGTTTGAGGGAGAGAGCCTTGAGGAGGTGGTGATGTCGGTGGAGAGGACGAAGAAGATCCGCCCGACATTGACCGGTATGGAAGTGGGGGATGTGGTGGCGTTCCCGGTGGTGCAGATGAAGAGCGTGAGGGCGCAGGCCTCGGAGCTCGGAGTGATCCTCGACCGCAAGTTCCAGACGCGCCTCAACCGCCAGGAGCGCACCCTGATAGTCACCCGCACAGCGTAAGGAATAATCAATGGGGAAAATGCAGGCTTTATGAAAAGTTTAATTACACCAATAAAGAAAGTCATCGCATCTTACAGGAAAAGACGCGATGACAGATTCAGGGAACGGATTGACCGGGTTTATTTTCGACACGACGGGGACGGACTCCGATATATCGACGGACATTTAGTCGCGGTCAAGGATGAGAATACAGGCAGGGAAGGGAATTTCGTCTCAGGCGCCTATCTCACCCATTCAGACGCTATTGTAACAAGGAGTTGTAGCGATCCTCGAACTTATGCAAGTAACGGATACTATTCAGACTCCTATATTTCCGCTTCTAATAAAGCGAAGAGTCAAGATAGTCGGGATCATCCATAAGTACCTGAAGCGCTATCATTTGCACGTTTCCACAATGTTTACAGATGATTGGAAGGCATTGGATGTATATATGTTCTCCGCCTGGACCTACATTGAGACCATCCACGCTTCTATCAAAACCTATTACCTGATGCTCTTCAAGATTCGGCATAAAGCCAGCTTTCCTTCCACAAAGCGGACAAGGTCTTTCTCCGATTTTATTTTCAAGGGCTCGGATCACCCTCTCTCTGTTTTTGATGAACATATCAATAAGATTTATAATTAGCGATGCAAATATAATACACATCCCCGGATGCGACAAATATTTTCTCATATCAATATTTATAGTTAGCACCTTTGCGTCCGGGGATTATTTCAATCAAAAAAATAAGGGATGGCGAGGACTAAGGAATGTACGGAGTGTCCGAAAGGGATCAACTGCTTCAACGGGCAATATTGCCCGGAGACGCGGCAGATGGTGGAATACGCTCCGGTGCCCCCATGTGGGATAAGAGACAAAAATAAATAATATTCACAAAATATACACGCAAATGGAGAACATATTGAAAATAGACTTTGACCTGGGCAAGGTGAGCCTCATGGTCACTGACTGCCCCATCGAGTTCGCTGACTCCCTGATGGAAGTCAACAAGGAAATGGCAAACTACATGGAGACGCTCCGCATGGAGCTCATCAACCGCAGGGCAAAGATAAACAGTGAAAACCTAAAATGATCATGGATATGGAAGAGACAACGAAAAAGAAAACCGGTAAGGCTCCCGGAGAAGGGATGACCTTGGCAAAGCGTCTTGAGCGCATCGAGCGCTATATCGCCATCGGCACGAAGGAAGTGCTCAACACTGCAGAACTGGCACTCTATCTGGGCATATCGGAGAGCCGCCTGCGCTCCATCACTTCAGAGCGCAGCATCCCCCACTACAAGAATGAATACGGACGAGTGTGCTATGTGAAGTCGGAGATCGACAGGTGGAGGCTCGGCGAGAAAGTCAAGACCAAGGCGGAGCTCAAGCAGGAGGCTGCAGCCTACTGCGCCAAGAAGCGCCTCGAGCGGATCTGATTTATTGTGTTTAGTTGAAACTCTGAGACCGGCGGCGCCCCGTCGGGAGACGCATTGCGCCGCCACTTTTAATCTACAACCTTTAAAATTAACATAGATATGGCAAAAAAACCTTTGGAATCATTTTTATTCAAGATGAAATGGCATGAGGCCATCCAGGAACTTCCGGAATACGAACGGCTGGAGATGTATGCAGCCATCTGCGAGTATGCCAAGACCGGCGTGATACCTGCCGACCTGAAGGGACCGCATCGCATAGTGCTACTCCTGATCAGCGAGGACATCGACATGATGAGGGAAGACGACGCAGAAATGGAGACTGTGCAGGAATAAGTACTGAAGCTCAGGAATGGCACGTCCACGCAAGACCGGACTTGACTATTTCCCTTTCGATATCGACTTTTTTCAGGATGAGAAGATAGTTTGTATCGCCGGGGAGTTCGGCATCAAGGGAGAGATGGTTGCGATACGTCTGCTCTGTGCGATATACGACAAGGGATATTTCGCAGAATGGAATGAGCAACAGAAATACAAGCTCTCCAAGGAACTGCAGGGAGTGTCGGCTGGATTGATCGAGCAGATAGTGAGACGCTTGGCCAGGTGGGGTTTCTTCGACGAGACCCTGCTTGACACGGCGGGCATACTGACTTCCCGGGCCATCCAGCGCCGCTATTTCGAAGCCAGAAAGAAATGCCGCAGAATCGACCTCGATTCTGCCGACCCGGCATATCTTTTGCTTCCGGAAATAATAAATGCGGAGAAAACGGCAGTTTCCTCGGAGAAAACCCCCGTTTCCTCATTCAAAAATGCCACAAATAAAAATAAATTAAATAAAATAAAAAAAGAGGATAAATCCTCTAAAAAAAGTGGCGAAGAGGAAGAGGATATGGAGAAAAGAATTGAAAAATATAAAAATAATGAAAGCTGGAAAAATGACATTGCGGAGAAGCACCATCTGGATCCTGAGGAAGTCCCGGCGCTGCTCGAAGCGTTCCATCTCGACATGAGATGCAAGAAGCTCATGGTCCGCAACCTTCCATATTTCTTCGACAACTGGCTCGGAATCTACAAAAGCCGGCAAAATGAGGAAAGGAAAGCATCCGCCCATAGGCAGAGTGTGGAAATTGATCGGGAGAAAAAGACCTTCCCTCCGGAATCTGACATGGAGAGGCTCGACCGTCAGATGAAAGAGCGTGCCGACGCCTTCGACCAGCAGGAAAAGAATGCCGCCAAACCGGCTGAATACATCCGAAGCCTTGGCTATGACCCGGAAAAAGTCACGCTGAAGCAGGTGTTCAGCCCCGAATGGCGCGAGAAGAATCCCCCCACACTAAACCCTGAATCGGCATGAACGTAGCGGAATACATCGGGCATCTTGCCGAGGAGCGGCACTTCCGGCAGAACACCCTCTCCAACTGGAGGGTGGCGGCACGCAACTGGCTCCGCGTCGTCGGCGACATACCGATAGCAGACATCAGCAAGCAGACTGTCAGGACCTGGGCAGAGGCACTGAGACAGCAGCACATCACAGCCAACACAGCCAACGCCTACATGCGTCAGCTGAGGTCGGTCTACAACAAGGCGGTCGAGGAATTCTCCCTCGATCGCCCTAACCCGTTTAGGTATGTCATGATCAAGCCGGAGGAGACTGTCAAGCGTGCGCTCGGCGAGCTGCAGATGCAGCAGCTCCGGAAGCTTGAGCTCACGCGCCGCCAGTCGAGGGCCCGGGACATCTTCATGCTCACTGTGATGCTCAGGGGGATATCGCCCTGCGACCTCTGGGGACTCCGGCCGAAGGATATCCGGGGCGACAGTCTCACCTACCGGCGTGCGAAGACCGGGCGTCTGATCCAGATGCGCCTCGAGCCGGAGGCGCTGCAGCTCCTGAAGAAACTCGGGTTTGCCGACGGATCAGAGCGCAACTTCCGCAACGAATGCCACAGCGTCAACGCCCTTCTCCGGAAGATCGGGCGCAAGATGGGGCTCCCGTTCGGTCTCTCGCTCTACTGTGCCCGGCACACCTGGGCCACGGCGGCTCAGCGCGCCGGTGTCCCTCTTCCGATGATCAGCCAAAGCATGGGGCACGCCGACGAGAAGACCACGCAGATCTATCTCGCCGGTCTCGAGACCCCTGTCATGGACCGCTGGGGAAGGGACATCATCGACACCCTTTTCGGGGCAGGATGAGAGGAGATGAAAAAACATCCAACTCCTGGTAGGAGTTGGATGTTTTACGACAATATGAACAAAATTATTCCAATTGGAACATATGAAAAATTCAGTAAAAAATGAGTGTGAAAAGCCACTTAAAAACATGCCAAATGAGCCCCCTCCTTTCAAGGGAATAATTCTCGATGGGAGGGTGTATAGGGCTGTGAGGGCAAAGGAATTTTTCCATCTTTGTGACAACTGTGATGTCGGGAAAGACGGGCTGTGTCCTGAAGGATCATTGGGAGCCTGGCTCTGCAACGCCTTCAGCTATGCCTATGTCGGCATTCCAGTCCGCTTCCGCTTCTCGCAACAGCTGACAGAGGCCTTGGGCTGCCTTGAATAAAATAATCTTAAATATTTGCATATATGACATATTTGTTATATCTTTGCGGTACGATACTCAACAACGTTCTTTTACTCTATGAAATGGAACGAAATGAAGCGACTTGCTGTCGCCAATGGTTTCCAATACGTGACTTCACGAGGGAAACACGATGAGTACTTCAATCCGGAGACCGGAAAATCCATCCTTCTTGAACGCCATTGGTCACAGGAAGTAAAATCCGGACTCATGAACCGCCTGCTCAAGCAGATAAGAAATTAAGGAGGGGGGCATTGTCCCTTTCCTTATTGACAAGAAATACTTGAATTCACTATTAGGAATAGGAAATATGGAAGTAAAAATTGAGAAACAATCAGACGGATCATATATCGCCTACAACACAACCGGCGATTACGTCACTCTTATTGGCACTGGTGACACTGTATCCGAAGCTAAGGAAGATTTCAAAGCATCCTACAATGGAGTAAAGGAAAGCTATGAGTCCAGAGGTTCATTCATGCCCACTGAGCTCACTGAAGACATTGATTTTCATTTCGATCTGTCCTCTCTCTTCGAATACTACAACATGTTCAATGTCTCGGCACTTGGTCGATATCTCGGAATTAATCCCGGTCTGATGCGACAATATAAGAAAGGAGACACCTACATTTCAGACGCACAGCTTGAGAAAATCGAAGCCGGCATACATCGTCTCGGTATGGAACTCGCTGCTCTAAGCATTGTTTGACTTTCACTCCATTTCATAATCATAAGTTAGATAGTCTCCGTCGGAAAGATGGAGATTTTTTTGTGATAAATTTGCATATAAGTAGAAATTTTGCTACTTTTGCAATGTCCAATATGAACTTTATGAATAAATACAAGGTTAAGGAAGTAATAAGGCTGCTGCTCGATGACGGATGGATAGAAATGTATACCAAGGGTGACCACAGGCAGTTCAAGCATCCTACAAAGAAAGGTAAGGTAACTGTAAGAGGAAAGCCAAGTGAAACTCTGAGCCAGTTCCTTCTGAACAGTATCGCGAAACAAGCAGGATGGCGATAAGCAATCCTCTTCCTAAAACTCAAAGTTGACATGACAGCAATATGGAAAAAATAAAGATTAAAGTAGAGGTAAGCTGGACCGATGATAACTTCTGCTGCGCCTGGAATGATGAAGACGCCGGAACTGTTATAGTCACAGCAAGGACATTGGAGAAGCTCAAGAAAGATTTCAATGAGTCGCTTCGCATTCATATTGAAGGATGTGTAAAAGACGGAGACATTCTTCCGGAATATCTTGTAAAAGGTGAATTTGAACCGGAATATATTCTCGATACAGCAGCACTATTGCGTGATGCTGAGGAATACACTACCATGGCAGCTATCAGCAGGGCATCAGGAATCAATCAGAAACAGCTCTCACACTATGCGAGCGGAATCAAGCACCCACGCCCTACTCAGATAGAAAGGATCAAGGCCGGTCTACATCGAATCGGCTCCCAACTCTTGGCTTTGAGCTGATTTGACTTTCAAGAATGCATAGTCTCCGTCGGAAAGATGGAGACTTTTTTTCGTGTTTGATATAGACAAATTTGATTTATATGTAAATATTCTGTATATTTGCACATCCATAGCTTTACTATTCAACAATAACTGTCTTTACCATGCCACACAAAGCCAACATCTCGATGAACGGCACCCTCTATGCGTGGCTCACGGAAGTGGGCCGGCGTATGGGCGCACGCTCAGTACCGGGCACAGCAAGATCCATACTAAATGCTGTGATGCGTGCCTCCCAATCTGCCGAAGCTGCCAAGGGAATGATCTCGATGATCCATTCCATACAGTGCGTCGATACCGAAGACGAGAGCACGTTTATCGACACCATGATGCAGGAACTGTCAGAAGCCAACTGTCTTGACCCAAGCCAACAGATCCATATCAATAGCCGCACATAAATGTCACGATCCCAACACTACATCAAGCTGATGAACACCCGCAAATGGCGGGCTCTGCGTATGGCCACGATGAAGCGCTCCAACGGACTCTGCGAGCAATGCCTCAAGGAAGGGAGGGTCAGCGCTGCCACCGAGGTCCACCACATCCGCCCGATCGAATCCGTAAAAGATCCTATAGTCATGGAGCAGCTCGCATACGACCCCGGAAACCTCGCTGCCCTTTGCCGGCAATGCCACCATGATGCTCATGTTTTGCTGCTGAAAGGGAGCAAAGAAGAGAGAAAAAGGCGCGAAAAAGAGAGAATGGAGCGGTTTCACGAGGTATTTTTAGGGCAGTCAGAGGGGTCGGAAGCGGAGAAATGAGGATGGTACGAGACCCCCGGGGGTATTTTTTTATGAGGGGGTGGGTCTCGTAAACCTACCCCCCATGCCCTCTCGTGTGTGCGAGCAAATTTTTCAAAATTCGGGATTTCGGGCGCGAGGTCCTTTGGCGCAAAACGCCCTCCTTACCGCCAGCTGGGAAGGACATGACATTCAAACGCCACCGAAATGGCTAAGAAAAATGCCTCCTACACGCCCATCTCCAGCGTCGGGGAGTGGCGATCCCTGATCCTGAAGGCACTCAAGAAGACCAACCGCTATCATTCCGGGCTCGACTTCCAGATCATCAACCTGGCGGCCGCCATGCGCACACACGACCTTGCCATCAACGACATCGACTCCCTTGACACAGTCACCATCGTCGAGAGCAACCGCAACGGCGAGAAGACCGTGCCGCATCCGGCATTCAAGGTGCAGCGTGACGCTTCAGACTCCATCACGCGACAGCTCAAGATCCTCGGACTTACCATGGACGACCTTGTAGGCAAACCCGAGATCCCGGGTCCGCTCGACGACCTTGACTCCAAGATGCAGAAATACGACTGACCCTGACGATGACCACAGAGGAAAAGGAGCGACTGGAGATAGCGAAGGAAGAGGTGACGCGACGCCTCTCCCGGCTCGATATATCCGGATATCACCTTTCTGACACAGACATCCGTCTCGAGCAATACACGATGGAGGTGGCCCGGAATCCGGACGCCCACAACCTCTGGGAGCAGCTTGCCGTAGAGCGCTTCTTCCTGATGATCGACCGATACGGTCTCGACACACGTGCAGTAAGACGCTTCTTCACCTTCTACGAATACCTTCACTTCCCCGGCAAGCGCGGACTCCGGCGCTATAAGCTCACGCCCGTGCAGGCCTTCCAGTTTGCCAGCGTCTACGGTTTTCTGCATCCCGACGGACGCAGGGTTGTGAGGGAAGCCGTGCTGTTCGTGCCAAGAAAATTTTCAAAAACTACAGGATCTGCTGCTTTTGCCATCTACGACCTCCTGTATGGCGATGCCAATGCCGAAGCCTACGTGGGAGCCAACTCCCAGGACCAGGCAAAGAAATGCTTCGATGTCATCAGAGGATGCATGAGGAAACTCGATCCGGACGGCAGGCAGTTTGTCATCAACGAGCAGATGGTAAAGCCAACCCACCGGCGCGTCACCGACCCGCGACACTCGCGCACAGCCATGGCACAGTGCCTGACAGCCAACGCCCGGACAAAAGATGGTCTGAACGCTTCGACCGTCATCATGGACGAATTCAGCCAAGCTCGAGACTCCACACTGCTCACTGTACTCACCACATCGATGGGCGTGCGTGACAATCCCCTCACAGTGATCATCACCACGGCTTCAGACGTATTCGACGGACCATTCTACCAGATGCTCGCCGGCTACAAGCGGGTGCTTCTCGGAGAATATGAGGATGACTCACTCTTCGCGCATCTCTTCGAGCCTGACGTCAACGATCCGGAGGATATGGAGTCGACATGGAGGAAAGTGCATCCTCACTACGGCATCACCGTCAACGAGGACTTCTACATGCACGAATACCGCAAGGCGCAGCGTGACGGAGCCGAGGCCAAGCTTGCATTCCGCACCAAGCTGCTCAACATCTACAGCCAGAACGAGCAGAAGAGCTGGATTCCGGCAAGCCTGGCACGCGAATGTGCAAAGGATATCAGGATAGCCGGCATAAAGGGGCAACCCCCAGCCATGGTGGCCATCGACCTCTCTGTGCGCGATGACTTTTCAGCCGTCACATGCGGGTTCTACGACGAGGAGCGCCACCGATTTAAATACCACACCGCTTATTTCTTTCCGGAAGAAGCGCTCATCGACCACGTCAACGAAACCCTTTACCGCGGATGGGCGCAGCAGGGACACCTCATTCTGCTGCAGGGGGAAGTGATCGACTACCGTGCCATCAACGACTACATACTGCAGCTAAACAAACACGTCAAGATAATCGGCATCGGTTATGACTCATACAAGAGCAAGGAGGTAGTGAATATGCTGAGCAATTCCGGAGCGGGGCAAGTGCTCAGGAGCGTCAGCCAGAGCTACGGGGCATTCAACTCAGCGGTCGAATCCTTCGAGGTTTGCATCCGCACCGGGAAGATTGACATCAACGACAACCCCATCAACTGGTATTGCTTCGGGAATGCAGTGCTCGATGAGGACAGGATGGAAAACGTCAAGCCCATCAAGCGGCAGAAAAACCACAAGATCGACGGTGTGATCACGATGCTCATGTGCCATAAGATGTTTATGGAGACCATCTACTGATCCGGAAAAATATTCCTGATATCATCCGGGATTTTGCGCCAAAATCCACAATGGGACAGAATAGTGAATCCCATATCTATGAAACTATTGTTCAATAATCCACTAATGCGTGTCTTTAGGCGGGAGTCGCAGGTCATCAAGACGGCTGTGGCTCCTGCCGACTTGGCTGCCGGGCTCGAGACCTCGGAGCGCAACGTGACCAGTTCCGGACAGGGGATGAGGATCGCCACCGTCTACAGTTGCATGAAGCTGCTCTCCGACAGCGTGGCATCGCTTCCCATCGAGATATCGCGCAAGAGCCGGGGAATATTCATTCCTGAAGACTCAAGGCTCGCTTTCCTGCTCACAGTGCAGCCCAACGAGGAAATGAGCGCATTCGACTTCTGGAGTCAGACAGTGCAATACGTCACCCTGCTCGGAAACTGCTACATCGTCCCGATGCGCCATCGCATGACAGGGGAAATAGAACGTTTCCTTCTCCCCCATCCCACCTGCGTCGCCTACGACAGCATCCATGGCACCTACTACGTCAACGACACTCAGAGCGGATATTGCGACACCCTCCTTTCTCCGGACATCATCCATATCCGCAACACCAGCTTCGACGGACTGCAGGGAGTAGGACTGATAGCATGGGCACGCCAGACCCTCGGGATAGCAGCCACCGGCGACGAAGAGACCAAGCAGAGGTTTGCCAACGGAGGCAATGTCAGGGGCATCGTCAGCAACGAGCCGAACCCCATGTCCGGATTCGGCGAATATGCCGACAAGCAGCTTAAAAAGCTCGCCCAGGAGACCGACATCTTCTTCCGGTCAGGAGGAAGGGTGATTGCGATGCCTAAGATGTCGAAACTGGATATCATTTCGTCGACATCGGCCGACATGCAGTTTCTCGAGACCAGGAAATTCTCCGTGCTCGAGATCTGCCGCTTCTTCAGAGTCCCGCCATCCTTCATCTTTGCCGACACCGCTGGCAACTACAAGAGCGCAGAGAACGCTGTATTGGATCTAAGGCAGAATGCCATCAACCCCCTGTTGTGCCGGATCGAGAATGAGCTCACGAGGAAACTGCTGGGGGAATCAGACTTCAGGAAGCGCCGGATCCGCTTTGACCGCTCCGCCTTGTCGGCTTGCGACCTCGATGCGCAGATGAAATATCTCGGGTCGCGCATCCAGAACGGCATCGACACCATCAATGAATCACGCCTGGCTCAGAACAAACCGGCTGTTCCGGACGGAGACACAGTGCTCGTGAGCGCCAACCTGAAGACAATACAAGAACTCAAACACCCCACAACCTCACAATCCAACAACCCAACAAAAGATGAAAAAGAGAATTGAAAGATCAAGGCTCGTCGGCATCGACGAGATCCACTTGCGAGAGGCTCCGGAAGGAGGTGAAAGCCGCACGATCGCCGGACGCGCCATAGTGTTTGACACCCCATCCACTGTGCTTGTCCAGGGACGCGACTGGGAGGTGCGCGAGAAGATCGCCCGGGAAGCGGTCACCAAGGAGCTGCTCGATGCCTCCGACATCAAGATGACAATGTTTCACGACCGCCAGCTCATCCTCGCCCGCTCCAACCAAGGCAAGGGGACGCTCCGCTATGAAGTGAAGCCTGACGGTGTCTACTTCGAGTTTGAAGCCCCATGCACCACCGACGGAGATAAGGCCATAGAGCTTGTCAGGCGCCGCGATATCGCCGGATGCTCATTCTCCTTTATCACCGATTATTCAGACCGGGAGAAAGTGGAATACGACGCTGTCACCGTCGACGGCAAGCAGATCGAGACCTACACAGTGAGGGAGATCGAAACCATACGAGACTTCACACTTGCGGCCGATCCGGCATATAAGGAGACCGACGTGGCGCTCCTGAGAGAGCTGCACGCCACTCCCCCGGCTCCGGAGAAGCCAAGCCATGAGAAAGCTGAGCAGCAATGGCGGGAAATGAGAAATAAAATCCTAAATTTTAAATTCTAAATTATTATTTATGATCAAGAACAAAAAGCAGAATGGCTCTACCAAGGCCATCCTTGGCAAGATCGACGAGATCAAGAGAGAGATCGGCACAATGGCCGACAAGTGCCAGACAGAGCAGCGCGAGCGCAACGAGCAGGAGGAAACACGCTACAAGACCCTTTGCCGCGAGCTCTCCTACTACGAGATGAAGCTACAGGCATCCGGATCGGAAGCCCAGCGTGAGGAGTCCCCATGGGCACAGTTCCGCGAGAAGCTTGCTGCCGGACAGCCCTTCACCGTATTCCTTCGCGAAGAGGGA
Organism: Muribaculaceae bacterium; assembly: GCA_029060285.1. Classification (GTDB taxonomy): domain Bacteria; phylum Bacteroidota; class Bacteroidia; order Bacteroidales; family Muribaculaceae; genus Lepagella. The sequence goes on from JAIDUH010000053.1 coordinate 13,767, forward strand.
GCAGCCCCGGCAGCCGGTGCTGCGACTGTCGCCGGAATGTCAACCTCCAATTTCATCGGAGAGGATGGAAACGTCAATCCCATCGTGCCTCTCACTGTAGGAGAGATCATCAAGCCCCTCGAGGAAGGCACCATCATCGGCAAGCTCGGAATGCGCATGCCCACAGGCCTGCGCGGACGCTATGAATCCACCACCGTCGGCACAGTGGAATGCACTCTCGAAGACGAAGGCGCGGAGGTGAAAGACTCCACTATCGATCTCGACTCCATAGCAGCCGACCATCAGCGCATATCCGCGAAAGTGTCAGTGACCCGCCAGGCTCTCTTCCAGAGCGACTACAAGCTGGAGGCAATCATCAAGGAGCAGATGGTGAAGGGACTCGTCCGCATCATCAACCACATCATGCTTTCACCTGACAAATACAATGACAAAGCACGCATCACCGGACCGTTTGTAGCCCTCAAGGAAAAGGCCAAGACCCTGACAGCATTCGGAGACAAGACTTTCAAGGAACTCAACGTCATGAAGGCAGACCTGCTCGGACTTGGACTCACTTCCGAGCACATGTGCTTCGTCATGACCGAAGCTACCAAGGCTGAGCTCGAGGCCACTCCCAAGGATAAAGGAAGCGGCATCATGGTGATCGAGAATGACCGTCTGTGTGGTCTGCCGGTATTCTGCTCCCACTTCGTAGGCAACGACTACATCGGGCTCGGCGACTGGATCTACCAGCTCTGCGGTCTCTTCGACCAGATATCCATGATAGTTGACCCCTACACCCTTGCCGGACAGGACAAGGTGCGCTTCATCATAAACGCCAACTACGGCACCGCCACCTATCGCCAGGATGCGTTTGCCCTTGCAAAAGTGACACGATCCTAATCCTAATCTCTATATATGATCACCGATGAAGACCTCCGTCTGCTCAAAGACTCCGCGAGAGTGGACTATGACGCTGAAGACGAATATCTCCGGACTCTCCTGAAGACTGCGGAAGCATCGATCATACGACGCACCAACCGCGACAGATCAGAACTTGAGGACGAGGAGACAGGGCGCTTGAAATATGACGAGCTCCGTCTTGCCGTCTGTCTGCTTGCCAAGGAATGGTATGAGAACGGCGGGGTGTCTTCGCCGGGCAACATGACCCCTGCCCTGTACGGACAGGATTATCTTGTCAAACCCTTCATAAAGCTTGTGGACGATGCGTAGCTCAAAGATGCGATACCGGCTCCGGATCCTGAAGCCGGAGACCAAGGTCGATGCCTTCAAGTCGAAGACCACCACATGGACAGAGACCACTGTAACCTGGGCAGAGAGAGTCAGGACCACACCACGCTACGGCGTGGAGGTGGATGAGATGTTCAGCGACCTTACAGCCGAGTTCAACATCCGGGCTTATCACGAGGTGAAAGCCAACTGGCGAGTCGAGGACACTGAAGGAGTGCTATACACCGTCACCAACGTAATCCCTAACCTGCCGAGGGGGATGAAGACCCTGAGGTGTGAGAAAGTGAATCTATGATCGACATTGACTACAATCCGGAAGATCTTTCCAAACTTCTTTTTGAGCTCGAGCCCAAGAGACGAATGCGAGCCGTCAAGAGTGCTTTCTATCGCGTGGCCAACAGGCTCAGAAAAAAAGCCATTGAGCAACTGCGGGAGGAAAGAAAAACCATTGCTTCAAAAAAATATTCCAACGGCAGGACAAAAAAGCCCGGACCCGGATGGAAGTATATACCCAGCCCTAATCCCTCTAAAGCTCTTGAAAAGGGCATAAAGAGCATCGTCTACAGTAAGAAACCGGGATTCAGGGTTACTGTCGGATCAAAATACGCCAACAAGAATGGCAAGGGAGAAAGAGGCATACATACCAATCGGCAGGGACTTAAGAAACCTGTACTTATGTGGGCTGAGACCGGAACCAAGTCAAGAGATACAAAAACTAAATCTCGGAATAAAAAGAAGGGACATTGCACGGGAAGCATGCCTACCATGAATTTCATGGAGAAGACGAAAAATGCCATGAAGGATCAAGTAACAAATGACCTCCGGCAGTCACTCGAGGAAAGTATAATCAAAACAGTCAAGAAATATGGAAAAACCTAAGACCAACATCATCACATTCGCAAGGACATCAATAAGTGCCGGACTGATCATCGGCACTCTGCTCTCTGAAGACCCCTATATCGCCGCCTTAGGAGCAGAAGTATTCCCGGTGGTGACAGACGAAGCCTCACTTCCTTATGTCTCCTTCCGAGCCCTCAAGATGGAGGACTCACCCACAAAGGGAATACAGGGTTCGGATACCCTCTTTGAGGAAGTTTGCTGCTTCTCCGACTCCTACGCCGGAAGCGTAGAGCTCGCAGAGTGTGTCAGGTCCGCGCTCGATGGCAGACAAGGATATCAAGACGGCATCAGAATGCGCTCCTGCTTTTTCGAAGACCGCGAGGAGACCTGGCAAGACGATGCCTACGTGCAGCGACTCGTATTCAGAGTAAAGATTTAAACAATTAAACCCTTAAATATTTAAACCAACATGGCAGAAAATCCAGTACCCGCCCTTCCGGAAGAGGGCTATATCAACGGCAGTGACCTACTGCTTAAAGTAGGAGGCAACCCAATCGGACATTGCACATCACACACCATCACATTCAATTCAGAAGCCAAGGACCGGGCTGTGAAACCGGTGGCAACTGCCGGGCGCTCAGCCGGGCTTTGGAAAGACAAGACAGTGACCGGGCTATCGGTCTCGATCTCTTTCGAGGGACTCCGTTTCTATGGAGAAACCGAGAACGGATATGACGAGATCGGCGCCAAATGGGGAAAGGGCGACCTTGTGGAAGTGGAGGCATTCCACCGCACACAGGACACCAAACCATATTTCAAAGGGAAATGTGTCATCGACTCCCTCGAGGAGTCTGCCCCGGCTCAGGATGATGCCACCTACAGCGGCCAGCTCAGTAACTCAGGTGAACCCGATATTTATCCCGGTAAGGCGGCAGCTTGATCATGAATAAGCAGATGGTAATCGTAGTGGATGGCAAGGATTATCCTTGCTATCCCACCATGGGGGCATGCGTACGCTTCCATGACATGACCGGGAAGGAGGTAGCGGAAGTCAAGGGATGGCAAAGCTCCCTGCAGTGCCAATATCTCTACTGCTGCGTCAAATCAGCTTGCGAAAGAGAAAAGAAGGAATTTCCTTACGACCCACTTGAATTTTGCGACAATGTCCCCCTCGATCAGCTCCATGCGTGGCTTGAGGCTTCGGCTGAAGAGGTGACTGAAGAGGAGGCTGAAAAAAAAAGTCCGTCGGCATCGACGAACTCTTAGGTTTTGCAATGGGAGTCGTCGGACTGTCGTTCGGCGACTTTTGTATTCTCACATTCGATGAGTTTGAATCAATCGTGAAAGCTCACAGGGAGCGGGAAGAGAGGATGCGACGAGACGAATGGGAAAGGATGAGGCTCCACGCCGTCATGACGATGCAGCCACATTGCCGGAAGAAGCTTGATCCGAAGAAGGTGCTTCCGTTTGAGTGGGAAAAATCTCATAGTCACGGAAATGTCAATACCACACCGGAACTATCGAAAGATGAGGCGAAAGAGGCGTTTATGCGGAGAATCGGAAGAAAGGTGAACGCGGAGAAATAATCAGTGTTTCTTGAACTCTTTCCACCAGTCTTTCCAGGTCGGCATACCATATTTTTTTGCACATGCTTCCTCGTTAAGGACTGCGGCAATCACAAGCAGGATTCCACCTACAATGAATAAACCCATCATTAGATTGGTCAACCCTTTTTCTGTCATCAGAAGTATCATGGCGATAAAAGTTTAAGTCTTTTTATTTATATAACAATTAAACATTAAACAATGTTTTATGGCAACCATATCTATAGGCTTTAAGATAGAAGATAAAGGCAACGGTTTTAAGGAATTGATTGTAGATGCTGAAAAATTCAATAATATGATGCGACAGTCTGTTGTTGAAGCTAAGAAGCTCGATAATAAACTGGTCAATTTCGGAAGCATTTCAATTGGATTGGACGCTCTATCCTCAGCTTTCCAACAACTCCAAGGATTCACGAAAGACTTTACATCAGCCTACGACACCCAGATGGAAGCAGAGCGGCAGTTGGAGCAAGTGATGAAAAACACCATGGGAGCCCGTGAAGAGGATGTCCAAAGCATCAAGGATTTCTGCTCTGCCCAACAGGAGATAGGAATAGTCGGTGATGAGGTGCAGCTCTCCGGAGCTCAGGAAATGGCAACTTACGTCACCATGAAGGGAACCCTCAAGACCCTCATACCCGTCATGAATGATATGATTGCCCAGCAATACGGCTATAATCACACTGCCGAAAATGCCGTCTCTATCGCAACAATGCTTGGCAAAGTCATGAATGGCCAGACAAGCGCACTCAGCAGACTTGGCTATACTTTCGACGATGCTCAGGAACAGATCCTGAAATACGGTACCGAATCAGAACGTGCTGCAGTTCTTGCCGAGGTAGTGGGTCAATCCGTCGGTAGAATGAATCAAAAACTCGCAGAGACCGACACCGGACGAATGAAGCAGCTGGAAAATAAATTAGGAGATGTCAAAGAGCAATTTGGAGGTATTCTGAAAAAAGCAGATCCTTTCATTGCTATAGCTGCCAATTCTGCAGTAGCTTTATTAGGTGTCCAGAAATTGTGTTCCGGAATTAAAGCTCTTGCAGTATCCATGCGCCTTCTAAGTGTAGCTGGAGGAGCGGTAACAATAGTGCTTTCTGCACTTGCAGCGGCCTATATTTACTTCACTTCCAAGACAGATGAAACTACAGAATCCTTAAAGCGTCTGACAGATGCCAAGAGGCAACAGGAAGAAGCTATGCAGCGCAGCAAGGATCTTCTCGAAGCCGAAGATGAGGCAAGAAAGGGGGCTATTTCCTCTCTCGAGCTCAACAAGTCAAGGCTCAAGGATTTCAATGGCACAAAACAGGAAGAGAAGAAGCTCGTAGATGAAATGAACAGTACCTATGGTAGGTCAATGGGATATTTCAAGAGTAGAGAGGAGTGGTATCAAGCTCTCATCAAAAATTCCAAAGCTTACTGTGATCAATTAGTGGCAGAGGCAAAAGCCCGGAAACTTGCCGACCAAATTGCAGATCTGGAAATACAACGAACAAAAATCGCCCGCAATGATGATGGAACACAAAAATTATACCATACAAAACGAGAGAAACACTGGAGACAGTTGACTGATGAAGAGCAGAAGAGAGACTCAGAATTCATGAAAAAGGCCCGTGAAGAGGGTATTAAGACACAAGGAAGACGAGTAGCCGGTAAATATAAAGTTTGGGCTGAAGTTGAAAAGGAAGGATCCAGTGATGTAGAAATGGCTCAAGCCGCCTATAATCAGAAGACAAAAGAAATCCAGTATCTTAAGGGTCAAGTTAAAGCTGCTCAAACGAAGATAGAAATGCCGGTAATGGGTTCTCCTGATAAGCCGGATTTGGGGAAATCCAGCAGGAAAGGCACTCCACAGACCCGTCTTCAGGAGATCAACTCCGCCATCAAAGTAAATGAAGAGAGGTGGCTGGATGCATCTGAATCCGAAAAAATAGCCATCCGCACCACTGTCAATGCCCTGAAGGAGGAAAAGAAGCAGATAGAACTCTCTCAAGCGGAACTATCGCGTCCTCTGGAGCTCAACAGCATGGAGGATTTCAATGCGGAGATCAATTATCAGCAGAAACTTCTCGCAACCGCTTCCAAGGAAAACATGGCATCGATCCAGCAAACCATCGACTCTCTCGAGCTGCAGAAAGAGGCGCTAACGGTGCCGGCAGAACTAAAATCCATCGAAGACTACAACAAGGCACTCGCCTATCAGCAGAAACTTCGTGATTCGGCAAAGTCTGCTGAGGAAATTGCACAGCACAATGCCATCATAGACTCTCTCAATGAAGAAGTGGCAGCCATGGAGCGTGCAGCCCATGTGCCTATCGACATTGATAAGATCTCCACCTACAAGCAACTTCAGAAAGAGATATCATACTACACTGACCTCATTGAAAACGGGACTGAGCAGGAAAAGAAATTCGCCACAGAGAATCTTCCTGCCCTTCTGCAGAAAGAAAAGACAATGGGGCTTCAGAAAGCTTCAATCGGGGTTGCAATCGATCCCTCACAAGCAAGAAACCTTGATGAGGTCAGTGCTGCCATTTCCCTTCTCGAGCAGAAGATACAGTTGGCAGAAGACGATGAAGTGGAAGCTTATCAGCGTACTAAGATAGCATTCGAGGAGAAGAAGAAAGTTTTGGAACGAGGCATCGAGATTCCCACAATGCAAAAGGAAATCTCCGACATCCTTTCCCTTTCAGATCGGGAAATGACCTTGAAGATTCGGGATATCGGATTCGATACTCTTGCTGAAAAGATACGGGAGATCAAGAAAATGCTCAAAGACCTTGACAATCCACCTACTGAGGGACAGAAAAAGGCATTGGAGGATATCCTGTCCACATACGAGGGCTGGAAAAAGAAATGCATCGATACAAAAGACACCATGGTATCCACCCTCAACCAGGCGCAATCTGCCTTTTCCGGATTAGGGGACGCATTTGAGATGCCAATGCTCAATGTAGCCGGGATTCTTGCCGGAGCAATCGCCACCATGATCCAGGCCTATGCCACAGCTTCCGCCGAATCCGGGAAACTTGGACCAATAGGCTGGGCTGCATTCAGCCTTGCCGGACTCGCACAGTTAGCAACCATGGTAAGCCAAGTGAAGGGAATGGCGGCATTTGCCGACGGGGGCATCGTCAGCGGCCCGACACTCGGACTGGTGGGTGAATATGCCGGGGCGAGAAACAATCCGGAGGTGATTGCGCCATTGGACAAGCTACGCGCTATTATAGGACCCTCTGATGAAGGTGGCGGAAAGGTGGTATTCAAGATCGCCGGACGCACCTTGGTAGGGATCCTGGAAAAAGAAACCAACCTCAGACACAGGAACTGACATGGCAAAATATCTCAGATATTCAGGTGAATTCATAAGCCGCGCCGGAATATTGTGGCGCATCGAGATCCTTCAGGATGCCGAGGAGGCATTCCCGGAGGTGGGCGAGCTTACGTTTGAGGCTGACTCCCCTCTCCTGATAGAATGGAGCAGGGAGGAGAAGCATGCGACAGTATGCAGCAGCATCGCCACCCTCAAGATCGAGAGCCCGGGAGACCGTACTTATGAAGATCTTTACACCATAGCGCCCGGACGGATCAGAATGGACGTATATCGGGAGGACACACTCTATTGGAGCGGTGCCCTGGATCCGGAATTCTATGAGGAGCCATACGAAAGGGCTGCCAATTACCCGGTATCGCTGACATTCTCCGACTTCGGTGTGCTCGACCGCCTGAAATATGACCTGACAGGATTGCGCACCATCAAGGAGATAGTAGACTATGCCATGGCGAGAAGTTTCATAAATTTTGAGGGCATAGAATATCAGGATCTGACAACCACCTACTTTGAGGATGGCACCACAAAGGCGGATATCAACAAGCTCTCTGTGAGAAGTGACAATTTCTATGACGAGGAAGGTGAGGCATCGACTCTCCGCGAGGTGATCGAGGGGATACTCCAACCATTGGCGCTCCGGATAGTGCAGAGATGCGGCAAGATCTTCATCTATGATCTGAACGGCCTCTTCCTGAATGCCGGTGTAAGACAGATAGAATGGGACGGCAGCTCGAGCACCATGGGGACAGACCGGGTCTACAACAATGCCAAGGTGAATTTCTCTCCATACTCGACGGCAGAACTGCTCTCCGGAGATGTGACATTCAACGGAGAATATTCCACGGAGATGCATAATCTCACCACTGCCGAGATGAGTTACTACAGTTTCTATCCGGATTACGGGGTAGAGCACAGGCAAGGGAGCACATGGGACTATGACCTTATAAACTTCACTATTTTCACAGGCAAAGGAGAAGGCTTAGGATATCTTAACCCCAAAGCCCGGTATTTCCACATTCTCCCCATGGTAGGAGGCCCGTCTGAATGTGACGGGATCGCCTGGGGATTTTGCGTCGGCCACGGAGCAATAACACCTGCGGCGACGCGTCATAAAATGAATTCCACCACACATGCACAAAACGCTGTACTGATGCGCACCAATAAGGTATTCCTTCCCAAGCTGAGTGAGGCGGACCAAAAAGCTTATTACATACGCCTGACATTGGAGATGCTCCTTGACCCGCGCTACAATCCCTTCTCGAGCGCGGACGATAAGAAAAAAGACACAAACGAGGAATCCAACTACAAGAAGGTAAAGACCATGACCGGATGGGCATTTGTGCCTATAGCTGTGACACTCTATGACAACAACGGAAATCCCACATGGCATTATGACAACGCCGGCATCGCCAAGTTCGCCACTCACGGAAGCATTGCATATTCCAAGGGGGAATGGAATGCAGGAGGCGCTTCTTTCGGAGATGCATGGCTTGAGTATTACAATGTCAACGATCAGGAAGAGGATACCGGAATATTGGGGTGGAAAGCCAATCGGCATACAGTGGGGCGTCCGGACACAGTGTTGAGGTGCAATCCGGATCAATTTAAAAACGGCATCAGCTCCTTCTATTTTTACGACAGTTTCAAGCAGATGGCAGACGGCCAGTATATCCCTTACCCTCCTGAAGGAGGATATCTTGAGGTTACTGTCTATGCCGGGGTGAATTGCTATGATTATGGCGAGAAGATATCCTTGATCGATGCACTGAACAAAAAGGATACGAGTTTTGAGACTACCCAGAAATGGGATGCAGAGAGCCTCTACGAAAAGATCAGATGGCATCTCTATAAAGCACCTAAGCTCGAGATCGTAAAAAACAACCTGGTGTTTGATGAGGCAGAGCTTGACGACATAGAATATAGCGGATATTTAAATCAAGATGCGATGGAAGAGGTAAGCATCGATACGATCTGCGGGACCTCCGACAAGATCTGCCCTACTGCCAAAGGAATCTTCTACCGGACTTCAGATAATCTCCAGCTCAAGAAACTTCATCGCGCCGGAGTGACAGATCATCCGGAGAACCTTCTGATCGGCACGGTCTACAGCCAATATGCCGACCGCAAGACCACCCTCGAGGGGGAATGCCGGCTCGATCCTTCGGGAGTGACCGCCTACTCCGAGATCAACCAGGGAGACAAGAAGTTTTTGCTTGCCGGGGAGACCCAGGATGCCATCGCAGACACCACGGACGCCACTTTCATAGAGTTTCGTCCGGACGAATATGAAGCAGAGAAGTGACCATGGAGAAAAAATATATATCGGAAATATTCAGCCGTTCGCCACGCCCGCGCAGCAAGCGACTCCGGCAGCAAGGCATAGGGGGATTGATGAAAGGAAACACTGTGGTCACTGCAGGTGCTTCCGGAGAATACCATACCCATCCCAACAAGACTGCACTCGATCAGATCTCCACTGATGAGGAAGGATATCTTTATCTAACGCATACTCAAGAAGAGGATGGGAATGACGTTTCAGTCATCGAGAAGGTAAAGTCAGGATATGCCGACGAAGCCAATCATTCAGCACTTGCAGATCTTGCGAAAGACCTGACTGAAGACAGTCCCACGGCGAGACTGATCCGGGGAATATTAGGAAACTTCATACCGATGACAAAGACCGGGAATACACTCTCGGATACCACCTGGATTGACATCGATATGGGGACTCCCCTCTTTGCCGTGAAGTCGCTGAAAGGTTTTTATTCGGAGGAGTTCCTGTCGGCTCGAGGTCTGAATCCCTTTGCTGAAGATGCTCCTGCAGGTATCGATGAGGCAATGCTTGCCCAATATCTGATCACCAACAACTATGCAAAGAAGAGCGACATCCCTTCACTGGCAGACTATGCAAAAAAATCGGATATCCCTTCGCTTGACAGCTATGCGAAGAAATCGGACATCCCATCGCTTGCGGGTTATGCCAAAACGACAGACATTCAAGATTGGGTGCTCGGTAAGCACTACCTTACGGACCATCAGACCATCTACAAGCTGACATTCCAATCGGGGACTTTCTCTGCCAAGACCTACACCCCGAACTCAGGGACTCAGACGGTCAACATCCCGACGACGACAAGCCATATCACTGAGGGGTCAAGACTGTACTTCACGGACGCGAGGGCACAGGCGGCTCTTGCAAGCACTGTCTCTGACCTTAACACTGCCATCGGCACTAAGCTGCCGACTGCCACTTTCGACACTTTCAAGAGCGGGTATGACACTTGGAAAGCCACGGTTGACGCTTTCGTGACGAAGTTCAGCTCTATGTTTGAGAAAGAAGCCGACTCTTCATTGCCGAAAGGTTTCCGCATCAAGGCTCTGTTCGGTCTATATTCCGACTCGTTCCTTTCGGCAAGAGGGATGAACGCTAATGGCGGAGGTGGGGGCAATTTCGGTTTGATGAAGGACTGGCCTTCGTCTGCTCCCGACAAGAACGGCACGGATGCTTTGGGCGCATATTTGGGTTGGGGTCTGAAACAGGCGATAGCTGACGCGAACACGCGCATAGACAACCTGCCTACGACCTCAGTGAACCCATACGCCCTGACGATACAGAAGAACGGCACTACGGTCGCCACATACGACGGCTCGTCGGCAGTGACCGCCAACATCACTGTGCCTACAAATGTGTCGGAACTGACCAACACCACGCTGTTGAAGATTGACGGAAGCAACGGCACACAAGCCGGGGCGTCGGCTCTCATGCGCAAATTGACAGAAGCAACCGGAGACGTGACGGACACGACTATGTTTGTCACAAGCTACTTCACTCCGTCTGACACGAATAACCTTTTCTACCGCAGGTCTGCCATAAGATTATGGAACTACATCAAGGGCAAGACAGACGCCCTCTATCAGCCTTTGGAGGACGGCAAGGGTCTTTCCGCGAATGACTTCTCGGACGCTCTGCTCACAAAACTGAACGGCATAGAAGCGGGGGCGAACAAGTATGTGCATCCGACGAATGGGGCGAACACCACCGTAAGCGCGGCAAGCGGCAAGGTGCTCTCGTCAATAACGGTCAATTCTCTCGGACACGTGACCTCGGTGGCGAGCAAGACGCTTGCGATCAGCGAGATTTCGGGGTTGCAGACGGCTTTGGACGCGAAGGTGGCTAAGGCCGGGGACACCATGACCGGGACGCTGACAATCAGCATAGGCACCGCATCGGTGAACCATCTTGCATTCTCGAGGGCTTCCTGGAACTACATCACGGCGTCTTCCGCAGGAGGGTTGCTTGTGTTCGGCACAAATGGCGTGGCACCATCATCGACGAGCGGAACGCTTTACCTTGAAGGCAAGAACGGCAGACCGGGGCAGAACAATGTCGGCACATGGGGCACGTCGTCGCTCAGATGGAGCAACGTCTATTCTGTCTTAGGAAATTTCAGCGGGTTGATAACCGCAAGTGGAGGAATAGAGATAGCTTCCGGGAAGAAGCTTAAGATAGGGTCTGTAACCATTGAGGAAGTTGACGGTAATCTTTATATCGATAAGGGTATATACTCCGATTCGTTCGTCAGCGCGAGGGGCAAGAACTCCGACGGCTCGGGAGGGGGTGGATTGATTGAGAATGTATACAAGAGCACCGACCTCAATAAGACATTCTCTGACAGTACACTGACAGATACATTTAATGCTTACACGATTAAAAGCATCAACGACAGGTTGAAGACCGTAGAGGGGAAGAACTACCTTGACGCCCTTGCCATATCCACTACCGGAAGTGGGAATGCCATCACTGCCGTCACTCAGTCTGCCGACAAGAAGACACTGACGTTCACCAAGGGCACGACGTTCGCAACGTCTTCTTCGCTCACTTCGCACACGTCCAACACCACCGTACACATCACGGCGGCAGAGCGCACGAAGTGGAACACCACATCGACGAACCTTGACACGATCCTCGGAAGCAACGCCGACAACGTGATAAACAAGTGGGACGAGATTGTGGCGTTCCTTGATACGTATACGGAGGCTGACACGCTTGCCAACCTGCTCTCAAATAAGGTGTCGAAGTCGGGGGATACTATGACAGGGGCTCTGATATTGACATCGGGTTCAGCCCATGCATATGATAAGTCTGCCCTCAGTTTCATCAAGACAGGCACAACGACCGAACAGGCGCGAATCGGCACAGATACAAGCAACGGACTTGGTCTATACGCTACAGGCAAGTTATATCTGCGCCCCAATGTAACGCTCGGCTCGTCGTCCACCAACGGCATAGTTCTCTCGTCTACTGATTTCACATACAACGGCAACGACGTGCTCCATATGGGCAACTATGCGACGAAGCTTGACGAAAGGTACGTGACGCTTTCTACTGCGCAGACAATCACTGGCACAAAGACTTTCAATCTCATTAAGGTAGCCGATGGAGGATATGGCGCAGAGCGTCCGTCAACAGGAATTGCAGTGAACGGTATCCTTGGCACTATGGCAGGAAATGACCAATGGGCTATCTTCGGCTATGGCACGGCTTCTGACTCGGGTTATTTGGAAATCGCCACCGGCGACAACGGCAATGAGCCTATATATGTCGGGCAGTACAATGGTGGATCGCCCATGTCTACGGCATCTACGCGGAAGCACGGCATAACATTGATGAATGCAAACGGCAATCAGATACTGAATGACACATCGGTAAATGTCTTGACTATCAGAAGTACAAGCGCATCAAATCACATTGCATTTTCAAGAGAAGGTGCAAACTATTTTACTGCGCCTTCCAACGGATACTTCTGCTTCTTGCCCAACGGCAAGACATTGGCTGTCGCAAATGCCGACCTCATAGTTGCGGCAAACGAGGTAAGACCGGGAACGACGAACGTCGTAAGTCTCGGAACGTCGTCATTGCGTTGGAAGAACGTTTATTCCGTGCTCGGTAACTTCTCGGGTCTGATAACGGCAAGTGCAGGCATCAAGATAGGCGAAGCGACAATCACATACGATTCGGCTACAGGTATGCTTCACTCCGATAAAGGTTTCTACTCAGACGGAGCGGTTTCGGCACGTGGCGCGAATACGTCGGGCGGTGCAAGCGGCGGCGGACTTATTCAGACCGTCTACGGAAGCAAGGACTTGGGGAAGACGTTCACGGACACGCTCACGGACACTTTCAATGCGTATACCATCAATAAGATTTGGAACGAGAAGCTCAATGCTTCGGACGCGGCCAATTTGTATCAGCCGAAAGGGAACTACCTTACAAGCCATCAGTCGCTTGCCAACTATGTCACACTCAACACTGCGCAGACGATAACGGCGCAGAAGACATTCACGGCAGACATCGTGATGGGCACGAGCCACTATATCTACGGAGTGAAGGAGACAAGCGGTGCAATTGCCTACTTCAACGGCACGCGTACCGTGCTTGGAAGCATAGGTGCGTCAACCACTGCGGCAACGTTGCTGAGAAGCAAGACAGGACACGCGGAGATCAGCGACGGTACAAATACTTATAATGTGCTTGACACTGGTAACTACACAGACACGCTTGACTCCCGATATGTGAAGAAATCCGGTGACACCATGACCGGGACTGTCACGTCCTTGCTTACTCTCAATAGCTCATCGACAAGTCTCTACACATCAATCCGTTTTCAGAAGAACGGCAATTATGGCGCAGGAATAGCCGGTAAAGACGGCTTTGAATATCTATACCGAATAAACACAGGCTTCACTGCCGGATATAAAATTTGGGATGAAGGCAACGACGGCTCGGGTTCGGGTCTTGACGCGGATTTGTTGGACGGTCTCCACTCATCGTCGTTTGCAAGGGGCGGCGCAGTTTCATATCAAGCTGGCAACGGCTCAAACAACTCTCGCACGGCAGGGTGGATTAGGATAGCAACCGCTTCGAATTATCGCTCTTACGGGATAATTTCTGTTAGCAACTCTTACCATGACGGTGCGACATCGGGTGTGACATTTGTTGTCAATGCTGGATATACCACGAGCAGATGTATTCTTACTCAGATTGGAGGATACAGTGCGGGGCTTTTCACAAAAGCAAGAATAGTTTATCCATCAAGTAATTCAGGAAACATTTACATAGAAGTATTCTATAACACTACATCAGGAAGAAATACACTTGAATTGCGACTTGCAAATTCTTACGCCATGTCATTGCTGACAGAGTTCACTGAGGGGAGCATACCCGACGGCTATACTACGAAAGAACTTGAATTTACCAACGGAATATCCGCGCCCACGTTCCTCGGTGCATTGTCGGGTAACGCATCCTCCGCCACGAAGCTTCATACCTCCCGCACCCTTTGGGGACAAGATTTTGACGGCTCGGCTAATGTTAGCGGAGATATGACCAATGTGGGAGCTATCAATGCATCGGGCAGTATCAAAATATCAAGTTCAGCAGAAAGGTCAGTTCGAATAACGGTAGGCGATTATAGCGCAGGACTCGACGTATCTACAAGTGGCAACAAAGGTATTTGGGATTGGACTGCAAGTGCTTGGCTTATCGCATCCAATGCCAACAACAACACTTTCCTTAATGTCGGCAATGTCGGCATCGGCACGACAACGCCGTCAGAAAAACTTCAGGTCTTGGGCACCACAAGGACTTCCTATCTGATAATCGGGGGCACGTCAGCACAATCGCATATCGCATTCTCGCGAGCCAATTGGAATTACATTACTGCCCCAGAAGATGGGAGTATCGCCTTTGTTGCTAACGGCAAAGCGGTTGGAGGCGCTACAACGGATTTGCTTGTGGCAGACGGACAAATAAGACCGGGCAATCAGAACAACGCTGTGGAACTCGGTTCGACATCGTACAGATGGAAGAACGTAATCTCCGTATTGGGCAACTTCTCGGGGACAATTTCGTCGTCAAAGGTATCATCTACATACCTCGGAGGAAGCCAAGGGAATGCCATAATCAACTCGACGGCATCCGCAGGGTCATACGTGATGCTCGCCAAGATGAACTCCACCAACGGATATTTCACGCACGGAACATATCTGACGCGGTATGAGCTTCACTACACCGCCAAGACAACGGTTGACGCTGAGACAAATTCAGTGACGCACAACATCACGCTCCTTGACGAGACAGGTCTGACAAAGGTGAAGAAACTGAAAATCGGCTCGATCACGCTCGAGGACGTGGGCGGAAACCTACATATTGACAAGGGTGTGTACTCGGATTCATTTGTCAGCGCAAGGGGAGCAAATTCAAGCGGATCGTCGGGAGGGAGCGCGTTCAGCCTTATGCGCACGTGGGACAATGCACAGAAAGACAATGGCAATACGGAATATGCGCTCGGTGCTAATCTCGGGTGGGCATTGTATAACGACAAGGCGGACAAGGCTACGACGCTCGCAGGCTACGGCATCACGAACGCCTACACCAAGGCGGAAGTTGACACGAAGCTCACCAACGGCTCAGTCACCAAGGTAGGGACTGCCACGGTGGGAAGCACCACTAAGCCGATTTACCTTAACGCAGGGACTCCGACGGCATCGAACGCCACGGTGGGAAGCGCGACCAAGCCCATCTTCCTCTCGTCGGGCACGGTGACGGCGTGTTCCTACACTTTCGGGAATGCTTCGGGGAACGCTCCAATCAGCAACGGCACGGTGAATACCAACCTCTATGCACAATATGTTTCTAATATTGTGGCAAGGGCAATGACGGCAGACGATGACTATGACACACTCTCTAATTTCAGTGGCGCAAAGTCAAGCGGATTTGTAGCTTGCAACACAAGTTCTTTGTCAACGCTTGACGGCATCGGAACTTATTCGACTCTTGTGATTTTGGGTCACGGCAACAGGGTGTTCCAGTTGCAGAGCCGAGCTTTCGCATCAGGGGATAACCGTCTCAAATGGCGTTCGGTTAAAGACAACGGTGCATCCGCTTCGGTGAGATACACTTTCAGTGATTGGCAGTCCATAGCCTTCACGGACTCCAACGTAGCCTCCGCGACGAATGCGGATATGCTCGACAGTAGACACGCGACGGCATTTATGTATTCAGAGAACAAAGGTAGCACAGATTTGAATACTCTGACACAGAGTGGCGTGTACCGTCTTGACGCATCTAACGACAACCTGCCCTCGGACACCTATAAATATTCTCAGTTGCTTGTACTTCACGGAAGTGGCGATACCATAGCGCAGATGTGTTTTTCCTATTCAACAAGCGGTCGCATCGCGGTTCGATCGGGCAACCCTAAGGAGGTAAAACCGAGCTCAACCAACAATTGGGGCGCGTGGAAAACATTGGCTCTCACATCAGACAACGTGGCATCCGCGACCGTCCTTCAGACCACAAGGAAGATTTGGGGGCAGGATTTCAATGGCGCGGCTAATGTGACAGGAGATATGTCAAACGTGGGTGACATCACATTCCAGACAGGCGCATCTTCGCGAAAGATTTCCATATCCAAGAACGGGACATTCAAGTTCACGGCAGGGACTTCTGGATGGGCTTGGGGATTGCAATCATATGCATCAGATGAAGCGACCCTTCTGGGATACGCGGCAGGCTCATACGGCTCAAAAGATACACTGACCTACCATTTCTACGGAGGCAATTATGACACTCCGTCAATGGTAATATTGCCAAATGGGCATATCGGAATCAACCGTACCGACCCTGCATATTATCTTGATGTCAGCGGCTCAATACGCGCCACCACCCAGCTCATCACACCCCTCGTCACAAGCACAGCCGCCCTTAAGCTCAATGCCGCGACCGAGGTGCAGATAAAGTACAACAACACCGACAATCAGTCTGTGGTGCTCAACTCCACGGCGTTCAAGCCATTCACTGCCGCCACCAACAACATCAACCTCGGGACATCCACGGCGGTTTGGAAAAATGTCTACGCCCGGAACTACACCTCGGACACCACCGCGTATCTCTCAAGCGGGTCGGCGACGACAAGCATAATCTTCCGCCTTGGCACCACTGAGAAGATGCGCATACTCCAGCCCAACGGATATGTGGGGATCAACATGTCAGCACCCACGCATCAACTTGACGTGAACGGCACTGCACGAATCAAGGACAAGTTCGTGGTCAGCTCATTCGACAACTACGACTCGTCCACGGCTCTTGACGGAGTGTATGCAGGAATCACGATGAACTCGAGCGAGAGCGTGGCTTCACTGACTATGGGCACCAATGGGGGACGTGCCATGATAGCGTTCTCGGACACAAAGAAATCGGGAGGGGCGTCGGCCTTGATGTATTCGACAAGCGACACTGATAATACTTTGACTGTGACGGGAATTACAAAGCTGGTAGACAAGTCCACCAAGTTCAGCTTGAAATATGCGAATGCAACCGATTATTTCACACGCGAGTCCTATGCGGGAAATTCGTGGGCAAACGGCTACGGGGCATACAACACCGCCATCACCGACAACGACAAGCAAACGCCGCTCATCGTCGCATACCGCGCAGGGCAGACTCCGTCGGCGACCGGGGAAAACAGGCTCTTCTCGTTCGAGCTGTACAACAGCGGTTCCCATATCAGATGGTATTTTGCAGGCAAATACAGATTCCAGTGGAAGTCAGAGGGGGTCTTCTATGCATCGGGAGGAATGTACTCCGACGGATACGTGTCGGCGAGGGGTCAGAACACCAGCTCTGACGCCCGGCTGAAACGGAACGTCACTCCGTTTGAGATTGCGCTGCATAAGATAGCCAATGCGCCAAGTGTGTGCTTTGACTGGAATAATGGGGGGCGTGATGTCGGATCGATAGCCCAGTATTGGCAAGGAGTGAATCCGCTCCTGACTCCGAAAGGACCCGACGGTTACCTGACATTGCAGTACGGCAAGACGGCGTTGCTGAGTGTGATTTCGGTGGCAAAGAAAGTCATGAGCCATGAGGAAAGGATTGCGGAGTTGGAGAGAGAGAACAAGGAACTTAAACATAAGATTGAAATTTTGGAAAGGAGGTGATTATGCCACATGCAAATGGGAAAATATATTCTGAGGTTGTCAACGGGGTCAAGGTCGGAATAAATAGCGATGATGTCAGTGCGGTGCTTGGCGTCGCAAGCCATGATTGGGTGACTCTCGGAACAAGCAAAAAAAATAACAAATGGTCGAAGAAAAAGCCTGTGCGCGGGGAGTCTCCAGCAGATTACGCCGAACCTTGGACTTCCGCCACAGGGCGAGTGCGTGCCACCGCCGGATACCCCATCGTATGGGGGATGGAACTTCCGTTTAATACGGCACAACAATGCGGCGGAACGGCATATCGACGTTTGAAGCCATTGGCTCTGAGGGCAGCGCATATCCTTGATGCAACGACAAGCGCAAACGTGAGGTGCTACGAATATAAGCAGCCTGTAGCGGGTACTGATTGTGTGCGGTGGCCAGATTATGACGGCTACGACCATAACGCTCCCGAAGCGTGGACTTGCGGAGTGCAGGGCGCGGAAGTCATACCCGGTTCTTCCGACTATACAGGAAGTCCGGGGATGATCCTGTCTGTAGATTCTTTTGACACGGCTGAAATAGGTTTCTATATGGGTTGTCCGTCTAACGCCGACATATCGTTCAAAGACCTGTACGAGCAAAGCGGATACCGATTTGTGGTGGAGCTATATAAAAATGACAGCACGTTCAAGAGCGACGGCACAACTCCAGTAGCCATACTTGTCGCCATGACAGACATATCATCTTCATACTTAGGCACTACATTCTCGATACTTGTAAGCCGCATAAACACATTATTCGGATTTTCAGGGGATGGCGAAAAGACTTTTTATGCTATCTGTGGGGTTGTGAGATTCACGACAACACCAACGCTTACAGAGGAAAAAAGAACCAACAACACAGGTATGGGATGCGCTGTGATAACGAGCAACACCGATTACAACAGGATTGCCGAAAACGATGGCTCTATACCGCCTTGGACTAACAATTACAAGCCGTTTATCTGTCAGATTAAGTTGCAGTCTTATAGCAAGATTTTTCTGCAAGTCCTCAAATTTGCACGTCCTACAACAGGCTCGTATATGGATTTGCCTACAAGCGCGACGGCAAGCTACGGTTCGGACGGTTTCCGATTGCAAGTGACAGTGAAGAACAACGGATCGAAAATTACGCTAAACGGCGCAACCGTCGGCAGTGGCGTACAACCGCCAAAGTTCCAGATACAGGCTACCGGCGCATTCGACACAACCGACCCTTCTTACAACGCAATGTGCCTGTCTCCGGTCGAAGGAAAATGGCACGATGTGAAAATATTTAAAGATGCAGCCTGTTCAGATTCCGGCACCATAGAGATTGCTTCCAACGCTTCCGCCACGGCATATTTCAGATGCGAGGGCGTGATGCCTATCGGGCGGACATCAGGCTTCACTTTCCGAGTATCAACCGACAACGGCACTACTTGGGTAATCACAGGACGTTTCTCGGGAGCATTCCTCGTGACACGATCATAACGCATACCAATATACAATCAAAAAAAATATCTAAATTTTAAGTATTATGAAAGAGAAGAAAGAAAATGCCCAGAAGGGCAACGCAGTGAAGGTAAACGACGCAGTGACGGCATTCCGTCTCATCAACCCCGCCAAGCTGACGAAGATGGAGACAGCGGAGAGATTCGCGGTCATACTCGCGACGCGCCAGCTGAAGAAGGTGGCTACCGACTTCGATGAGCTCGTGAAGGACGTCCAGGAGAAGCTTAAGCCGGAAGGGTTCGACAAGATCGTGGAGAAGGTTCAGGGCAAAAAGGAGCTGACCGCACAGGAGCAGGAGGCGCTCAACAAGTACAACAAGGACGTGACGGATTGCGTGCAGACCGAGCTTGACAAGGAGGTGAAGCTTGACTTCACTTCTATGACCGGAGAGGCGATGGAACGCTTCATCGATTCCAACGACTTCACAGTGAGCGACGTGATGCTTATCATGGATGTCTTGGGCAACGAGTAATGATCAACGATTAACGATAAACGATAAACGATTAACGATCAACGATTAACGATCAACGATCAACGATTAATGATTAACGATAAACTATCATGGTTATGAAACTTGTAAAGACAAACGAGAGATGGGAGCGCTCCTTCGATGCTGAAGGGGCGGAGTCCGGCAACAAGCTGGAGAGCGTGCAATTTAATGTGACGGACGCTGAGGGCAATGTAGTGGGGAATGCCCGCGTGGGGCAATACGAGGGTAATGCCAACATCAATTTCCCCGACGGCGCAAGTGCAAATGTCAACGTCAACGGCTTCTCTTCAATTGAGAAGGGTGTGGAATTGCTTATGTCTGTGATGGGCATCTCTGAGTAATTAATCAGGGTCACGGAGGGTTGGGGGTCTCCGTGACCGCAAATACAGAAAAAGATATGAAACACTTAAAACAGGAATTCGACAAACTCACATTCAAGGAGGTTGCTCTCCATACGATAGGATTTCTCACGCTGGTGGCGGCGTTTGTGCTTCTCTTTTTGGGAATGTTCATTCCTCCTGAGGGAGAGATACACGATTCTGTGCTTACAGCATTCGGGTTATCACTCCTATTCGTTGCCGCCGTCTATGGCATATCAGCATATTTCGTGTCGAGTCTCAAAGGATTTAAGGCGGCGGTGCTTGATCTGTTGACGAAGCACGATGTCGACATTGACAAGCTTACTAAAGAAACTACGGTAAATCTTGATAATTAAAATACTATGGCACATATTGAGAAACTTATACCCCATATCCTTTTGTGGGAGAACAGCATCAAGACACTGCCGGGCGAGACGCTGAGGCAGACGTATGAGAGGACGAAAGCTAAGGGTGTTATTAAGATGAAGAGTGACCTCGGAGGTCCTACGCTTGTCGGGGTCACGTTAACCACCTTCAATGAGTGGAGAGCCAAGAGCGGAGGGCGTAGAGGCGAGAGTGAGCTGGCGAAGATGAGTTACGACGAATGGCTGGCTATCCTCAAATCGCTCTTCTGGGACAGGTGCAAGGGTGACGATATACGCTTCCAATGTGTGGCAAATATGTTTGTGGATTGGGTGTGGCACTCGGGCCCGGGGGTGATACGCAACGTGCAGACTATTTTCAGTCTTGTGCCTGACGGCATAGTGGGCCCGAAGACTTTGGCGGCGCTGAATACCCCGTTGCCTTACAATATCTTTGAGCGGATGAAATATGCACGGGAGCAGTATTACCGCAAGATTGCGGCGAACCGTCCATCTCAGCAGAAGTTCCTGACAGGGTGGCTAAACAGGCTGGAATCAATAAAATTTGAAACCACATGACAAACTTTGACAAGAAATTTTTCGCGGAGTGGGGAAAGACTTTCGCTTCGATGGTGATAGTGTCTTTCTTACTTCTGCTGATGTGTGTGATGTGCGGATGCAAGACGCAGTATGTGCCGGTGGAGACGGTAAGGACGGAGTATGTAGACCGGGTCAATACTGAGAGGGTGACAGATTCGGTGGTCAATGACCGACTCGTCTTTATTAACGGAGACACTGTGTTTATTTATAAATGGCGCGACAGATGGCGCACGGAGATTAAGCATGATTCCATCTATATCAATAAGACCGACACTATCAGTGTGCCTTATCCTGTGGAGAGAAAACTGACAAGATGGGAAAAGGTAAAGAGCGAAGCTGGAGGAATAGCTATTGCCTTTACACTTTTTTCAGTAGTGTTTTTACTTTATTATTTGTTGCGTTTTTGTAACTCAAGCAAACATTAGATTATTAATTTACTTATTTTCAACAGAATAAAAAGCATCCAAAATTTCTCGAGCGAATTTTAAGGGGATTAGATCTTAGATTATGTGCCTGTTGAATTTATTCAGTGGGCGCTTTTTTTATTCGATGAGGATGTTTTCTGAGTCATCCATTTTGTAGATGGGGCGAGCATCCGGAGATTTCGCCTCAACAGATATATTACGGAAATGGATGTCTTTTGCGTGATTTATCCAAAATCCTTGTGCCGGAAGTATCCCCCACATCGTAGATTCCGGATATTCCTTGATTTTTTCGTCCGTAGGAACAGGAATGACAGGTTGTCCGCCAGCATGGCGGATTCTTATGTCATGGAGTTGGATGTCAGAAACCGGGTGTCCGGCAACGCCAGTTATTGAACTTCCAGTCGGACCAGCGTCATCAATAAGTATATCATGAAGTACCACCCCACTGATCGATCCAATACCTTCCACAGGGTGATCTTTTGAATAAGGTCGCGCCCGATCCGCAAGTCTGATGAAAATTGGTGACTCTGTGCCGCAAACAGTGATGTCAGATATGTCGATATTATCCATTATGCCTCCGTCAACTATTTCAAGCGAAATTGCAGAGTGTCCAACTCCACCGGGATACCCGAAAAATTGAGACGATTGATCGTCGGAAGGTTTTACAGCAATACCTCTTATGATAATATTTCTGAATCCTCCGTTTGTCTCAGTCCCGAGTTTTATGGCATTGCAATGAGATGAAACCACGCAGTTGGAGATTACTATATCTTCGCATAGTCTCGGTGAGGTGCTTTTGAGCGTAATAGCGTCATCATCAGAATCTGCAATCATATTTGAAACAGTGACATTGTGACAGCCGTCAAGATCAAGGGCATCGTTGTTGTAATTGTTGCGGTTGAATACAGTAATACCATCAATACGAAGCCGGTCACATGCAAGATAGTGCTGCATCCAGCAGCCGGAATTTTTCATTGTGATTCCACTTACTCTGATATCTTTTCCACGTATGATTCGCAAAAGATGAGGACGTGTAATCCCTTCATCATTCCAAGATAGTTTTGGGAAAGCACTGCCCCTTCCATCTATCGTTCCGAATCCCGTAATGGATACATTCTCCACTGAGTCAGCATATATCAGTTGAATTGTAGGCATACCGGTCCGTAATGACACGTAACTGCTTGTCTGAGGTTGATAATCATTTATATCCGTGCTTCCATAGATGGTGGCTCCATCCTCAAGATACATATGCACATTGCTACGAAGCTGCAGAGAACCCGTCTTATAGTCGCCAGAAGGCACCAAAACTCTCCCTCCGCCTGACTGCGAGCAGGCATCTATGGCCTTTTGTATTGCCAAGGTAGAAAGATGCGCAGTATCGCTTACTGCTCCATAATCGGTGATGTCAAAATTCCGGGCTGATATTGGAAGGCTGCCAAGAGCCAACATCGATAATATTAGATGAAATTTCATAGTCAAGAAGCAATTTTTGCAAATATAGCTATTCTTCCGGTTTTATCCAAACTTCTCTTGTGAAAACAATAAAAAAGTATTACTTTTGCACAATAAAAACCAATCGACATGAAAAAACTCATCTCATTTACAACACTCGTATTAATTTTCCTTTGTGTCAACGGGCAGACCAAGGTCAAAGTCTATGACGAGACCATTAATCCAGATACCCAAATCAAGGAAGCAGTAGCGAAAGCGGCACATAACGGAAAGTTTGTGGTAGCTCAATTAGGTGGAAACTGGTGTAAATGGTGCATTCGGTTTGCCAAATTCATCGAGAACGATCCTGATCTTAAAAGTCTTGTAGAAGACAATTTTGAATTTATACACGTCAACTACAATCCCAGAAGTCAACAGACGACAGATGATCAGGAAGCTACAAAAGCAGCTTTGAAAAGACTTGGCAATCCTGTAAGATTCGGTTATCCGGTGTTGGTGATCCTTGATCAGGAAGGCAATGTAATCCATACCCAGGATTCCGGATTCCTCGAATCAGGAGATGGGTATGACAAAGAAAAAGTGAGCCGATTCTTCAAGAGCTGGACTCCTGATGCTGTTAAAGCATCCAAAATATAATATAATAAACTATACGATAAAATAAAAAATCTCAAATTTACATAAAATTATTGAACATATCTGTTCTATATAAAAAATTTTTACTAACTTTGGAGTGCAGATTATATTTACAAAAATTTACAACAACCTAATATTTAAATTAACTATCGAATGAACCTAATCTCAATGTGTCGCAAGGCATCCTTCATAGGGCTGCCTGCGCTTCTGGCTCTAACAGCCTGCAGCAACGACAATGAGTGGAAAGATGTCGACGGGGGAACCCCTGCGCTGTCTCTGACCACTACACATGAGCGTACTGAGGCTGGGCGATCTATAAAAATCGCCGGAAAAGTGACGGATAATGATGGCATCGCCTCCATCGACCTCGTCTGTCATGACATTAAACTCAACAAACACATTAATTTAATTGAAATCTATGGCGAACCCTTGAAGGAGTATGATCTTGACTATGCTTTCAAGATCCAGGAAGATCAGGCGGGAGAAGATTTCAATGTCGAAATCACTATCACGGACATCGGTGGTCGCAAGGAGAAGCAAAACCTCCGTGTGACACTTGACGCAGACTGGAGTGCTCCATATTTTACCACGAGTCCGGATGCCGAAGTAATTGTGCTCATCAAAGAGAAGACAAGCTTCAATCTAAAATTCAGTGTAGCTGACAACCGGGTGGTTGACTACGTAGACATCGACGTAGTAGATATCACCGATGGAGAGGAAGCCCCCAAACCTGTAGAGGGATATCCACGTCGAGTGGAGGGTAACGGAACCGGTAAGCTTGACTTCTCGGAAAAACTTACTCTTCCAAGTAAAGAGGCTACTCTTAGAGCTACAGTAACAGCTTATGACCGCGAAGCTAATGAAGCAGCCCACTCGGCTACATTCTCTTCTCTCGTCAAGGTACAGGAACTTCAGGACATGGAAAAGATGTGGCTATGCGACGTCACAAATGAAGATGATCTCTCTTCCGACATCTTCGGCGTGCCGGTACTCTGTGATCACATAGGCCCTTACAAGTATCAGATCAGATACTACAATGAAAAGGCAGGAACTGAAGTTTCTTTGCTCGGACAGAAAGGATCATTCGGCCCACTTTGCTTTGCACCATCCAAAGACAATCCTTCCGTGCTCGGTGACAATCCTGATGAAGTGAACTGGATTAAACTTACTCAGGCCAACACTTATTATCTCATTACATTCGACACATTCAACGGCACATACTCAACAGAGACTTATTCCGTTGATGATGCCATCGACCCTGTGATGCATATGCACTTCGGCGGTGACGACCTCAATACATGGTGGGATTGGAATAATGAGCCTTGGTGGCAGGAATTCTACTTTGGTCCGATGTCAGATGGTCCGCGTGATGTGACGAAGATGACTAAAGATGCCAAGAATCCTCACATTTACATCCTCGAAGATTGGAAGCTCAGCAAAGGCGACAAGCTTCATTTTGTAATCCACAACTGGCATCACGACGGCTGGTGGAACTTGGCTACTTGGCGTGTCGATGATTCTGCAGATCCGGGTAAATTCATGTATTATGGTAACTTGCATCCCGATAATGACCACTATACCGGAAACGCAGACTATTTCCAATGGAAATATGGCGACCAAGTGGATCTCGACAAATGGGGAGACGAGAGCTATCGCAAGCAATTCGTACCCGACAATTGGGTGAACATGGAGTCGATCGAAAGAGGAGGCACTTTCAAGCTTATCTTCGATGCCCACACCGAAAGAGCAAAACTCATTCCACAAAACTAACCCTTTATCCAATGCATAATTCATAATGCACAATGCTTAATCGCAGAGGCATGTGTATTCAGGTCATACTTCTAATTTTGCATGATGCATTATGAATTATGAATTATAAAAATTAGACAATTATCATGAAAAAATACCTATTGACAATGCTTGTAGCGTTGTTAGGACTTTCTGCTTGGGCGCAGGGTCTTACCGTGACGGGTGTCGTCACCTCCAAAAATGATGGAGAACCTCTTATAGGAGCTACAGTCTTGGTTCAAGGCACCAGCAAAGGTACGGCTACAGATTTCGACGGCAACTATATCCTTACTGATGTGCCGTCAAATGCCACCCTCGTCTTCAATTATGTTGGCTATCAGCAACTGACGATCGCTGTCAAAGGCCAAACAGTCATCAATGCAGAGCTTTCTGAATCTTCCACTTCACTTGATGAACTCGTGGTGGTTGGTTATGGTGTAGCAAAGAAAAGCGACCTTACTTCATCCATATCTACAATTAAAGGATCTGAACTCAACGAGATGGTCAGCGGCAACGCGATGGATGCAATCCAGGGGCGTGTTCCCGGCGTGCAAGTTGTCTCAGGTGGCGGACCGGGTTCTAACCCTTCTGTCATGATCCGTGGTGTCACATCTGTCAACGGTACTGCCCCTCTTTATGTTGTGGATGGCGTTCCTTTGAATACCGACAACATCAACTTCCTTAACAACAATGACATCGAGAGCATGGAAGTGCTTAAGGATGCTTCTGCTTCTGCTATCTACGGTACGCGAGCATCTAATGGTGTCATCATCATCACCACCAAGAAAGGTAAAGCAGGATCCACCCACGTTGACTTCTCAGCTTCTGCCGGCTGGCAATACATTCCAAAGCCAAGTATTGCCTGGGCTGATGAATATGAGAAAGTTTTCTACGCACGTTATGAAAACGACGGACGTGTTGCACCATGGAACTCACCTTATGTAGATTACGGTGAAGTCGACAGCACTGACTGGTGGAAACTTGTCGTTGACAAGATGGCTCTCGTACAGAATTATTCACTCAGTGTCAGAGGTGGCAATGACAAATATGTCTACAGTCTCTCTGCCGGTTATTACCGTAATAACTCTCAGTTCAGCGGTGGATATTGGGACAAGATGAACGTTCGTCTTAACACTGAGTATAATTTCACTAATTGGTTGAAGGCAGGTCTTGACCTCGCTCCTAACCTTGAAAGCTGGGAATCAGCTCCTGAACTTTTCGCTGCAGCCATGAGCATGGACCCGACTACACCTGTCTATCGTCCTGAATCAGAATGGGACCCTGCGAACCCAATGAACGACTTCCAGCGCAGTTACAACAACCAGGAATGGAACCCGGTAGCTTCTCTTGCACGTATGGACAACCTCTCAACGAAGTTCCAACTCTTGATGAACCCTTACATTCAGATTCAACCGATCAAGCAGTTGACACTGCGCACTCAGTTTGGTGCAAATCTTTGGTATCAGCGCAGCGATGGCTACAACTATGCATTCCATATCGACGCCCTTGAGCAGAATGCTAAAAACAGCGACTATCGCAACTACTCTGACCAAATCAACTGGAGCTGGACCAACACTGCCACATATATGGACACTTTTGCTGAGAAGCACAACTTGACTGTAATGGCAGGTTTCACTGCAGAACGCTATGCCAACTATTGGGCAAACGCTTCCCGTCAGGATATCCCCGGACATAATGATCTTCTCCACGAAGTAAGCGCCGGCACAGGCGATCAGTTTGCAAGTGGAAGCACTTCTTATCAGACACTTGCTTCAGTACTCGGTCGTGTCATGTATAACTTCGATAGCCGCTACTATCTGACAGCGTCTATCCGTTACGACGGCAGCTCCCGATTCCCTCAAGGCAACAAATGGGCTACTTTCCCATCAGTCTCTCTTGCCTGGCGTCTCTCTGAAGAAGCCTTCATGGAAGGCACCCGCAACTGGCTTGACAATGCCAAGGTACGTCTCGGTTGGGGTAAGGTCGGCAACCAGAATATCAATCCGGGCTTGTTCCTTTCTACAATGGACAATGGCGTGAACTACGTATTCAATTCCACTCGCTTCCCGGCTACAATCGTCGGTCAAATGGGTAATCCCACTCTTCGTTGGGAGACTGTAGAGGATTATGATTTCGGTATTGACGCCACATTCCTGCGCAGTCGTTTGAACCTCACCTTCGATCTCTATCAGAAGAATAGTCACGACATGCTTTATGCAGCCCAGGGTCTTCTTATAGCCGGCAACCCTGCCTGGATGGGAGCGATCACCCAGAATATCGGTGAGATGCGTGCACGCGGTTGGGAACTCTCTCTCAACTGGCGCGATAAGGTAAACGATTTTGGTTATGAAGTTGGT
Source organism: Muribaculaceae bacterium (assembly GCA_029060285.1). Classification (GTDB taxonomy): domain Bacteria; phylum Bacteroidota; class Bacteroidia; order Bacteroidales; family Muribaculaceae; genus Lepagella. The sequence continues at coordinate 41,756 of JAIDUH010000053.1, forward strand.
GTTCAACTCTCAGGAGTACGCAATAAAGCCATCAAATTCTCCGGTGACGGTCCGGTGCTTACCGGTGGCGGACTGAATGAAAGCATCATCCGCAATGAGGATGGCCAGCTCATCTCACGCTTTTATGGATATACAGCCGACGGTCTTTTCCAGAATTGGGAAGAAGTTTATGCCCACACCGACGAACACGGTACTCTTCTTCAGCCAGATGCACAGCCCGGTGATATCCGATTCCTTGACCTTAACCATGACGGAGTCCTCAATGACTCAGATAAGTCATATATCGGTAATCCTTACCCCGACCTTATGATTGGCTTTAACCTCGGTTTGAACTGGAAGGGATGGGACTTCATCGCCAACTTCTATGGCACTACCGGCAACGACGTATTTAACCTTGAAAAGAAGCGTTATTCAGGTGGAGGCGGTCAGAACGTATATCGTGGCACTCTCCAAAAGGCTTGGCATGGTGAAGGAACAAGCAATGATGTACCTCGTCTCTCATACAATGATCTCAATCAAAACTATGGTCGTGTATCAAGCTTCTATGTAGAAGACGGCAGCTACCTACGCTGTAAACTTATTACCTTAGGCTATACCCTTCCTAAGAAATGGGTCGGAGACTATCACCTGCGTCTCTATTTCTCAGCCCAGAATCTTTTCACTATAACCAAATACACAGGAATGGACCCGGAGCGACCCTTCTATGACGGTAGCGTTATCGAAAAAGGTATAGGAAATGCCAACTACCCCACTCCTCAGACTTACCTTTTCGGTGTTGACTTCAATTTCTAATTTCTTAATTAAGAATTATAAAAATGAAAAAGACAATATATGCGTGCGTTGCAGCCTTTAGCCTCGGGGCATTAACATCCTGCAACGACTTCCTTGACCAGGAAGTGAGAGGACAAGAAAACCTCGACACTTATTTTTCAACTCCTGAGGAAGTGGAGACCTATGTAGGAGGATGCTACTTCCAGATAGCCAAAGGTGGCGGCTGGTGGCAGGTATATAACACATGGTTGCTTTCAGATATGTGTACTGACGACCTTTGGGATGGCAATACAACCCAGGACGATGGCTATCAGGAACTCTCCCACTACATGCCTAATGGCAATATGAACGGTATAATCCAGAATTTCTGGGGTGCACGCTACCAGGGTATAACAACCTGCAATCTTGGTCTTGAACGTATCCCGGGAGTGACAATGGACGAAAACCTTAAGAAACGCCGTTTGGCAGAAGTTCGCTTCCTTCGCGCCTTCTTCTATTTCGACCTTGTCCGCAATTTCGGTGGTGTTCCTTTGATGACCGAATATGCAAATACCGGTGCCGGAAAAGAACGTTCTTCCCAGGAAGAATGCTACAAGTTTATAGAAGATGAACTTAATCTTGCCATTCCAGACCTCCCGGAACGATCTCAGCTTGCAGCAGCCGATATGGGTAGAGTGACAAAAGGGGCTGCTCTTGGCATTCTTGGAAAGGCTCAGCTATATCAAGGCAAATGGGCTGAGGCAAAAGCCACTCTAAAGGAAATCATTGACTCCGGAGAATATCGTCTGCTCGAAAACTTCGGTGATGTATGGAGCGTTAAGCATAACAACAGTGCTGAAAGCCTATTTGAAGTGCAACAGACCTACGGTGGCGACACTTATGCACTTGGTGGATCTCTGACTGTCGTAACCGGTTGCCGTAATGGCGTCGGAGACGGATGGAGTTGGGGACAACCGACTTCAGACCTTGAGAACGCTTTCATCGCTGCCGGCGACACTGAGCGCCTTCGCTGGACAATCATCAAGACTATGTGTACTGAAATTGCAGGTGAAAGCAAGTTCTCTGAGTTTGTCAAGAATAATACGTCTGTCTGTGGAATCAATGATGCAAAATATAAGGACTACATCGATAAATTCGGTTGGACTGCCAGTGACTATTACAAAGGATATATCATAGACCCTGCTCAACACAAGTCTGCCCGAATCATACGCAAGTATTTCGTTCCGCTTGAGGATCGTCCCGAAGTCTATAACATTGATAAGATTCCGCTCAACCATCGCGTGCTCCGATATGCTGATGTGCTTCTTATGTATGCCGAGGCTTGTGCCGAGACCGGAGATGATTCTCAAGGCCAGTGGGCGCTCAATCAGGTTCGTACCCGCGTCAATCTTTCAGACGTAACTTCTACAGGCACTGCCCTTCGCGATGCTATCAGAAATGAACGCCGTCTTGAACTCGCACACGAACAGTGTCGTCTCTATGACCTTCGCCGCTGGGATTGCTCCAATGGAAAGAAGATGATCTGCAACGTCATGGGTCCGGATGGAAGCTTCGTCAAATACAATACCGGTGAGGATGCCGATATGTATGAGAAATGGAATCAGGGTGAACCGAGCGACAAGGGCTACCGCTTCCGCGAAGACCGCGACCTGCTGTTCCCTATTCCTAACTATGAGATAGAACACTCTAACGGAGCTATCAAGCAGAATCCCGGGTGGAACTGATTTTAACGATTAATTATTAACTATTAATTATTAAGATTTAAATTTAAATGAACAAGAAAACGATAATATCGCTTGCGTTATGTGGAGCCGCAGTAATATCTTTGGGCTCCTGTAGCGATGAGCCACATGGAGTGTCCACCAAGCATCCCGTAGGAAGTGAGGGACCAAGCGGTCCAAGCTTTGGTGAAGATGACGATGTGACTTCCCCTAAAGCAAACTTCCCCTTAACTGCGCAGAAAGTGACAGTCAATACATCCACTGTCTATCAAGAAATGGAAGGTTTTGCAGCTTCTGACTGCTGGCTTCCTAACCAGATAGGTCAGTATTGGACTGCTAATCGCAACGAGATAGCACAATTGCTTTTTTCTCAAAATATCTCGTCTGACGGTCAGCCGCAGGGTATCGGCCTCTCAATGTGGCGTGTAAATTTGGGTGCCGGAACTGAGGAGCAAGGCAACGAAAGCAATATGGCTGCCAACAACCGCGCTCAAAGCTATCTGAGCACCGGAAGCTACAACTGGAACAGTTGTGCCGGTCAGCGCTATTTCATGGAGCAGGCTAAGAATATGGGATGTGAGAAATTTGTGCTTTTCAGCAACTCCCCTCTCGTGCAGTATACACTCAACGGAATGGGGTATTCCGACAATGGCGCCCACGGCAACATCAAGGAAGAAGGCTATGCACAATATGCGGAATATATGGCAGAAGTAGCAAAACATTTCACCGAAGCAGGCTATAATATTTCTCATATCTCTCCCGTCAACGAACCTCAGTATGATTGGGGTGTAGGAGAAAACGGTGAGGCTTCCCAGGAAGGATCCGGCTGGCAAAATACAGAGATTGCAAAGCTTGTGAAAGAACTTGACAAGTCATTGACTTCGCGTGATCTCAACACATACATACTAATAGCAGAAGCAGGAGCATGGACGGAATTATATAGCGGAAGCAATGCTCGCTCCAACACTATAGACGCTTTCTATAATCCATCATCCAATGCTTATGTGGGTGACATCAAGCGACTCGACAACATTATCTGCGGACACAGCTATTGGACAGAAGGCACATGGACCGGAATGCGCGACGTAAGGTCGAAAGTTGCCACTGCAGCTAAAGCCCGCAATCTGAAAGTATATCAGACTGAATGGTCTATGCTTGGCGATGCTCCTGCTGAACTTGACGGAAACTACGATAACGCTACAGAATTTGATATCGCACAATATATGAGCCGCGTGATTCATAACGATATCACAGTGGCCGGATGTGCGTCATGGAGCTATTGGACAGCAATGTCTGTAGAACGTTGGGGACAGAAAAACCGTTTCGAACTTATCAAGACTACTCCGGTAGGAGGAGAGTATAGCGATGACTTCAAGAATGGCGGTTCTGTAGCTGCCAATCCTAATCTATGGGTTCTTGGTAACTACAGTCTCTTTGTACGCCCCGGCTACAAGCGTGTGGATCTCACGCTGAATGAAAGCAAAGATTTCTTCGGATCAGCATATTTGTCGCCTGAAGGAGATAAGCTCGTCGTAGTATTGACAAACTATGACAAGACTAATGGCATAACAGTAGATATGCCAAATCCGGCAGGTGTAAAGGCAGTCTACACATACACCACCACCGCCGAGAAGAACTTGAAGCAAGCTCGCTTCAACCTTAACGACAAAGTCTTCATCGACCCAGCTTCAGTCACCACAATCGTCTACTATCTCTGAGATTCTCTGAGTTTTAGAACTATTTAGAATAGAGCTGGAGGCAAACCCTAATAACCGGTGTTTACCTCCTGCTTTGTTGTTTAGAAGCCCAAGCTTGTATACGAGAACTTCGGCTATAACCTTACTCCTAATCCAAGCATCAGATTTTGAGGATCATGAAAACGAGCGAGGCGGTAGCCGACATTTAAATATATATTTTGAGTTATAAATGTTTTTAGAGTCAACGACTGATAGAAACGACGCTCCTTAGACGGCTTGACGAAATCATAACCGAGACCGGCATTAAGAGTGAAAACAGGCATTGTCAACTCAGCATGGGCAGATGCGCCAACACTTATCTGATCGCCGAATTTAGGACGTCTGAAAAGAATATTTTCCCCATAGCTCCCTTCAACCCAATTTGGAGTAAGATCCGCACTCTCGTCCCACATAAAATCAATAGCCGGTCCTACAGCTACATAGCGATTTAGCTGCCGCAACGGAGAAAACTGCATGCCAAAAACTCCAAATTTACCAGGTAAAATAGCAGGAGAATTATCAATGACAAGTACACGCTTGCGACAAGCTCCAAATGCCATGACATCAAAGACCCATTTTCCTTTATCAGCTTCATCTATCATCTTATTACTTGGATTAGGACAGTCATTATGCTCTAAATTAAAATTATATTCCACGCCAACAACTGCCCCGACTGAGTTTACACCTCTATTAGGAAATGATGTGTTCCCATTAGAATAATGCCTTAAGTTTACTCCTGCACTTAGTTTCCATCTGTCAGACACATGATAATGAAATTTTGCTGCAATGCCCATATGTGCCGTCACAGATGTGCTTACAGGGGCAGTGTTTTCAGTGGATTGCTCGTTATAATGTTTCCAACCAAAAGCCGCCCCAAACTCCCATTCATATCCCAGCCATAGACATCTGCCTATTTTAGCAAACGGAGCACCTTGAAAGACATATACTGAAACCGGAGTTCCAAGAGTTTTTTCGTGGAAATATGAATTGACACCGATTCCTAAACCTTGATAAAGACCTTTATAAAGCATCCCGGGAAGAGAAGCCTGATCGTAACTGAAACCAACCCTCGCATCTCCTGACAAAGTAGAGTTGATACAGCTCCCTGAAGGATTCTCTCCACGCATAAACGAACTTGTGCCGGGAACCCATCCGGATGACATTTCCACGCCGGCTCTCCACCTCAAAGGAAGGGAGAATCCACCAGGAATCGAGTCAGCAGCAGAGAGTGTGAACGCAAGAATGCACGTAACAGCGACTAATAAGGTTTGCCTTTTCATAAATCATCAAATTTTACTTCATAATCATAATCGACAGGATAAACCGCTCTGCATATAACAGGAAGAGTAATCCTAACATCCGATACGGTATTATCAAGAATGAGTTCACTCTTCATTATAGCTTCAGAATACCGATAATTATATGTAACTGTCACTGATGTTTTTGGAGGAACATTAACTGTAAAATTCTCGGATATCGAATCAGGAGAGCAAAAATCTATCCTATCTCCAATTGTGAAAGGCTTATTGCTTATTCCGATCCATTTCCCATTCAGACATAAGGGAAGTTCTATATCAAAAGTCAAACCATTTGCCCACTCTTCATCTGTTGTCACTTCTTCAATACAATTATTCTTATAGTAAGGGAATATTTGCAGGGCGTATTCATCCGGAAGATTATTAAAAAATCCCGTTGTAAAAGGTCTGCTACTCATATACTCCCTTACTGCCATATTGCTGTCATTATGTTGCATGACGAATTTCAATGGTTCGCCTCCAGATACATTAAATTCTATTACTTTTTCTTCGCCAAAGACATATTCAAGATGTAGAGTGACACTATAAGCACAAGATGCATTATACCGACTTGAAAAGTAAAGCATATCTCCATGAAAAGAAACAATATAATCTCTTAGCGGATTTTGATATGAAATATCAAGTAATTCAGAAGCGGGGCAATTTTCATCAGTCACTTTATAATCAATATTTCTATATGAAACATATTTTCTTTCTGCATAATCGAAATCAATATATACCCGGCTAAGACCTTTTCGGGAAATTGGAGTGCTCCAGCTTCCATTGTCGCCGACTATAATTACATCAGTGAAGTTTGGCAACTGGCTGTCACCAAGAAAAATATCATTGTTGCATGACGAGAGCAAAAAAATCAACGATGAGCTTAAAACGAAGAAAAAATATTTCATATAATTTTTATAGTTGAGTCTGCAAATTTAGTAAAATTTTCTTACTTATGAAGTTGTTTCGACTTATTTACGAATATAAAAAATTTCAAAATAATCTGAAGGATCAATTCTTTTTATTAAGCTTCCGCCATCTTTACGGCATCTTCCGCTTCATTCATCAGTCACGATGCCCGCATCGCTCCTTCTTCATGAAGCGAAATCTGCTCGTAAAGCTGACGAAATCTTAATAAAAAAATAAGTCGAAACAACTTCTATGGCAAAATAATATCGAATATTTTGAATACAGATCTAATTGACGTTAATGCTTACGTAATACCCGGAGGCAAAGAGGTTGAGAATCCCTCACTTCGCTCGCGAACCTAATCACAAAAAACGCATCCCAAAAGTTTTTTCATGCTTTTGGGGTGCGTTTTACAGGACTTTTACTCCTCAAGGTTTTGGGACTCACCGTTTATGTGTCCGTTTTTTATCGATGATTATAAATTTGACTAAGAGATTACATCTCGTTCACCACACCTGCGAAAAGTATCGCACCGGTACTTATCTCATCTATGACAAATATAAATGGACGGTCAGCCGTGAAGTCAATTGTTCCGTCGGGATTAGTTTGAGTAGAAAACCAACCGGCAGATGTGACAGCCGCAGCTTCCGAACCTGCTTCATCTACTTTTAGAATTGCACTATGCCTCACTTTCAGCAAATTTCCCGGAAGGTCGTCGCAAATACGGTCGTAAGAGGTTCCCTTGGCAAAATTGGATTCAAAGCCAATTGATTTAAGGGCATCGTTCAGTAATAAACCGTCACAGCCTATAGTGAATCTCGGGATCTTGACGAGAATTCTGCTGTTTGAGACTAGATACCTTAATTTTTTCCACGATTCGGGAGTAAGGCTTGCGACAAACTCGTCCACCGGGCCGTCGGGCAGAATGACAGTCATGGAAAACGCATTATTACCATAAGGGAGGTGAACCACCTTTACTCCATCAGCAATGCCTCCATTTCTGTCTATTTGTCCCGACATCATTTCGACTGTAACATTTTTGCCGGAGGCATTTGTGAAGCATGCCTTGGAAGTTAGGCTGACGTCAAAGGGTTCTGACCAGAGTCCACGGAAATAAACAGCATTTGCCAGCATTGCATTTGTTCTGGGGATTGCCCCTTCTTCAAAGATCTTGCCGATGAGATTCTCCGTGGCATCCTTTACCCAGTCGTTGATCTGTCTGGTTGACTGGTCCGAGTACATATCACACTGATAAGAAGGTGCGTTGAAATATCTTGACACCGCTTTTGAGAAGTCTCCGCCAATTACGACCTTGTTGTCATACCATACCGAGTTTGATTCCTTGAACTGCACGGTATTGTCGACATCGACAAGACTCTCCGACATGAGTTTCATCAATTCTGACAGTTCATCCACTGTTGCCTCGCGACCAAGCAGTGCCTTGATCATATTGGCGCGTACCACGTCGTCGGAACCTTCCGCAAGCATTGACATGCACACGGACACGCTGTATGGAGATACCATGAAAAGTTTCCTCATATTCCTGAGTGCAGGCGGCCAGGAACAAAAGGGAGGAATTGTGACAATATGTAATATTTTTCAAAACGAAAATGCAGATATATTTAAGGGATGCACGAGCCGTGCGTCCCTACAACTCAAATATTCACTGATCAATATTTTATATGATATATACAGGAAGGGTCGCCTCGCAGTACAGAAGCTACGACAGTCACTTCCACCGGGTGCTCATAGACGTAAGAGAACATCTTTTCTGCAAAACCTTCCGAACAAAAGCATAAGGCCGGGAAGAGTTTATCGGAACTGTTCTTTAGAAGCGGACAAACACAAACAGGTTTATTTTCATCCACTATAAGCATACGCTTTGCGCCGTCCTCCTTTACAATCCAACCCCAAGCGTTTTGAAGGAATTCTATAAATTCGGTTGGTTTTCCAATATATGGCTTCACCATTTCAGGCACTGCAAGCAGATCATGGTGAGCCTGGGAGGTTGACTTGACTATATTTCTAAGTTGGGAATCCGAAAGATTATTCTTGTCCAAAGAATCAAGAAGTTCTGTTATCCATTGAAGAGCGAAAGCCTCATCCTTGTTTATCTCAGGATTTTTATCGACCTCACCGGCCTTAGCAGTAGAATCGAAAGCTGAACCAAACCAACAAGCACAAGCCAAGCCTGCACATCCTTTTATAAATCCACGTCGAGTCGTCATAACCTTAATTTTATTTCTTATTTCACTATCTTCAATACTTGTCTTACAAATTCTTCCGGAGTAGAGGGATACGGAACCTCACCAAAATTTGAATGGCCATTGTTATAGGTATATCCTAATACCCATACAGGATCAATACCATCCCAGTTTAGGGAACGTTCAAGAGTATATAGACGGTA
>JAIDUH010000054.1 GCA_029060285.1 Muribaculaceae bacterium
ATTCATCGCAAATACGATAACAATGATAAGGTCACATTAGCCTGTAGCATGCCATCCATAGAATATTGGCTGCTTCTTCATTTTGAGAATACGAATCGGTACTTCGGTTCTTCAGCAAAAGTAATTGAGGCTTTAAGAAAATATATTATCGGATTTGACAAAAACGAACGTTTTCTAAAACAAGAAAAATGAGTAGAAAACCTACTTGTAGACAATAGACAGGATACTGCCTACACACGAGCAATGAATTTTGGACATTCTGGCGAATCTTACTCCGACATATGGAAAGCTATTGACAAGTTTAATGAAACATTACATATATAAGATTTTATATCCATAAGTTGTAGAAAATATCTTGAATCAGTCATCATTTTGTTTTATCCACGAAACGATATTTGCCAAATTTTGTTTTGTCGATAAAACAATATTCGCAAAGATGGAGACTCAATCGAGGTTATGCCGGCATGGAAATTCCTGCTTACTTTGATTTTTCGATCAAGGGAAGAATGATTTTCTCAAAATTATCGCGTGAGATTATTCTGTAATGGAAATGGACGGAGTCGTTGAAGCGACGGCTGTGATGGGCGATATAGTTGCCCTCGGCAAACTGTTCGGCAAGTGCTTGCCTGTCGATATCTTCATCAGGAAAGTGCAGATCTTTAGCCACTATCACACTGTCTATGAGATTCCAGGTCTTCATCCATTCTTCTCCAGATGGAGGGATGATGCCCTGAACACTCTCAACAAATGCCGGGAAGAATGTCTCGTATGGAACAATGCTGTCTTTGATAAGAGATAAATTCACACGGTAGAAATTACCCTTGAACCCGGTCTTTTCATAGAGAGGGCCGTCAAATGGACCATCATCAACGAGTTCCTGGCGTAGGTAACGTCCGGATGCGGCAGTGTCGGCAAGGATATGACCTGGACCGAAGAAATCCTGCATGAAGTTTTTGTAAACATCGCGGTATTGAGATGATGGGTAGTGGGTCAACTGATAGTCTAATGCTTCGGAGATGGAATCGGTAACGGTTGGAGTTGACAATATTGCTTCTTCATTCGTCTTAGTTGATTTGTTGCTACAAGCTGTCATTAACAAAAGACAAGCTGATATAATCAAAATATTATTTTTCATAAATATATTCTTAATATTGGAACGCACTATGAAATGCGAATTAAATAAAAATACTTAACTCCTTTCTGCCAATGCGGGACGCGCACGGAGTGCGCTAACTACACTGATTCTTTCGAAAGAATAGAAGCCACATCAGCATAACAACGAAAGCATACGCTGCAAATATGCTCCAAGGATAAATCCATTCACCCATGAAGAGGCGCATCGGCGCTCCAGAGCCGGAGACACTGACCATCTCCCAATGACACCATTTGTTGACGATAGATCCTGCTGTGATAGTCCCGAAAGTGGCCCCGATACCGTTGCTCATAAACATCATCAAGCCCTGTGCAAACCCTTTCATATTGGAAGGAGCAATCTGCTGGATATATAAATGGCCGGTTATCGTGATGAAGTTAAAGGCAAGTCCATACACAAGCATCGAGCCAATTAACAACCAAAGGCCATCACCGGGATTGCCGACACCAAGCATAAAGAACCTTAAAGCCCAAGCAAACAGACCTACTGCATATACATACCTGATACCTTTCCATTTGAGGGAGATACCCACAAGCAATATGCATATAGCTTCCGAGATCTGAGAAAGAGAGAAAAGCATAGTGGCATTTCCTGAGGCAAATGACGCCGCATATTCCGCCACTCCACTGAAATGAGTTATGAAAGGCGTTACAAAACCGTTAGAAATTTGAAGGCAGACACCGGAGAAAATGACGAAAACAAGAAATATAGCGATCTCTCGTTTGCTGAACATCATCTTCAGTGAATCACAAAACGGCATCTTCTTATGAGGTGTGGTAAGTTCAGAATCTCTCTGTTGAGACTTCAATGATGGAAGGGAAAATGAATAGATTGAAGTCAAAATTCCCATTATGCTGCTGCATAAAAGTTGCATGGCATTATACTGAAATCGTAAATGCCCCACCATTCCCTCTTCGCTGAATGAAAATCCTAAAGAACCGTCATTCCAATAGGCACAATTCACAAACCACATAGCCGCAACGAAACCAACTGTACCCCATATACGTATCGATGGAAAGGAAGTCACCGTATTGAATCCACTCTGAGTCAACAGTCCGAATGTCGCCGTATTTGCGAGTGCCATTGTAGGCATATACAAAGCAAGGAAAAGAAGATATAGCGGATAAAACACGCTAAAGTCAATTTGAGTGTGTGTCATGCCGTATCTCCACATCGCAAACATTACAATTGCAGCCAAAAGATGACAAAGTCCTAAAAGTC
>JAIDUH010000055.1 GCA_029060285.1 Muribaculaceae bacterium
GAAGCCATAGCCAAGGCGAGTGCGGGGAGAGTGTAAATAAATATCTTTTTCATATTTCACATAAATTGAGGGTTATTTTCTTTCAATACCGAAAGCATAAGCGCCATAGACATTTCTGGTGCGGAGAACGAGGGTATCTTTCGACTCAAACTTCATATTCTGAGCAGGAATATCCAAAGTATAGTCAAGATAGATAGCATCGCGGTCCTTGCCACCAAGACTTTTCTTTTCACCCTTGCTTACGAACTTGCCAGTGCCGGTGACTGTAGCGCCATCGCTTGCAGAAGAGAGAGTACACGAATTGTCGTCGGCAAAAGTAAGAAGAAGATTGTAGGTGTGATCGCCGCCCTGAGCATCCTTGACAGTGACAGGAAGAATATCTTCCTTGTAGGCAGAAGTAGAAAGGTCTACGACCTCATCATTTTCCACATACTCGGCATGACGAACTAACTTAGAGCTTGCGCCATCGATAGTAGCGTTGTCGACACCACGACGAAGATACTGGCCATGCCAGGGATTGACATACTTCACACCATAGAGCATGAAGTTTTTCGGCTGCACCGACCAATGAGCGTCATTGGTAAGAACGGGGTTTTCTTCAGTAGCAGTACCAGTGATGATTTTGTCGGCACCGGCTACATCTGTCATACGCACGGGAATCACATAGCAATTTCCTACGGATTTGGGATCTGCGAAGAATTTCTCAGTAAAATGCACTTTCACGCCCCCCTTAATGCTTCCTGACGGGATGCGGATCTGATTCGATTCGATTGTGTAATAATCTTCGGGCATCACCTCTACGAGCTGATCAGTATCCTTGAAATAGAAACCGTCAACGAGTGCAGGATCCACTACATAGTCGATCACCACATTTTTCTTATTGGTATAGCCGCCACCCCATGCAGCCACGATGTTTGCCTCATGATTATTGTCTGCTGTGAGATCGACAAATTCATCTTCTCCAAGCTCGAGAACGCGCATACCATACTGATTGGCAAAGTACACTGTCTGGTAGTCGAAATCGCGGAACTCATTATTGCCGTTCGAGCAAGCAGCAAGCAGTGCCAAAGCAGCTATTGATGTTGGAATTAAAAAATTATGTTTCATAATATCATTGCAGTATTAGTGCCAGCCCTTGTTCTGCTGGAGATTGCTAAATTTGAGGATTTCAGACTGCGGAATAGGTGGATATGCCATATAATCCTCGTAATCACGAGTTTCGACATCAAAGATTCTATATGTTCCATCAGCCATCCATTCGATACCTTTGACAGTTTCGTTGAGATTAAGTTTCCAGCGACGGAGATCCCAGAAACGTGAGTTCTCGAAACAGAGCTCAATGCGGCGTTCGTTGCGTATAAGTTCTCTCATCTTTTCCTTAGAAGCAGCACACTCCTCAAGATAAAGGTCGCCGTCTGCAGAGCCAAGGCCGGCACGCTCGCGTATAGCCTTGATCACATCGTAGGCAGAGAATCCGTTTCCGCCATCGGCCTTCGGGCCATAAGCCTCATTGGCAGCCTCAGCATAGTTGAGATAGATTTCAGTGTAGCGCACGCGAGGATTATAGTGAGCCTTGGTAGTGGCAGAGCCTGCTGTACAGTTCACATCCATACGAAGACGTTTCTTCATATAGTAGCCCGTACGAGAGGAACGCTGCTCGACGCCTCCGATACCGTCAGTAGTTCCGGTCACAGTAGAAATAGTAGCGTTGTCTACACCCACATTTTTGCTTCCATTATAGATTATGTAAGCATAGAAGCGAGGATCGCGGTTAGCATATGGATTTGCTGCATCGTAATCGGATGAAACGCTGATGGGATATCCTGAAGCCATGGGGAAAGCATCGACAAGATTCTGTGAAGGATTCATACGTCCGTTGCCGTTGAGGCTCGGTGGCAGGTTGTCAGATTCAGTACCATTGCTGTCACCCACATTCTCACGCCAGATGATCTCATCGGGATTCACACCTTCTTTCAGGGCATCGGCAAATTTTGCCACATAGTATTCGTAAGAACCTGCCTTCACACCGTCGACTCCGTTATTTTCCTTGAGAAGATCTGCAGCAGATGTCGCAGCATCAGCCCAGGAAAGAGTGTTTCCGAAACCGTCGCTTGCAGCAAGCAGCGTGAGACGCGAAAGATATGCCTGAGCTATGCGTCCGCTTACGAGCTGACGGAAGTGAGCACCCATAGTGCGGTTGTAGATAGCCACATCAGTCGTATACTGAGTGTATTTAGCCGGTACTTCAGCCAAATCCTCATAATCGAGAGGAAGGATATCAATTGCCTGATTGAGGTCAGTCTTGATTTTATCAACACACTCCTTGAAAGACGGACGCACCATCGCAGCATTCATATCATCGTTAGCTCCGAGATAGCTTTCAAGATAAGGCACTCCAAGGAGGTTGCCGGCGGCATCATATCCGGCATGTGCCTTTAGGAGCTGAAAGTGAAGAATGGCACGCAAACCGTAAGCCTCGCCACGCAGACGCACTGATAGCATCTTGCGACGCTCCGGATCTGAACTCCATTCTACATCATCGATCTTTGAAAGGAACTGGTTGATATACTGAATTCCTGTGTAAGCTCCGCCCCATTCATTGATGCCGGTCCAAGAAGAAGCTGTCCAGCCACCGGTAGCCATCGTACGGAAACCGTCACTGTTCTGGTTTACCACAGCGTTATCGGTAGCATATTCCGTATTATTATAGTAGCCTGAGAGTGAACTATAGGCTCTTGTAAGGAAACCCATAGCGAAGTCCGGCTCTGTCTCCATTTGACCAAGATCCTTAAAATTCTGCTTGGCAGGATCCCAGAGGTCGTCGCAGCTGGTGAAACCAAGCGAAGCAACTGCCAAGAGAGTATATAATATTTTTTTCATACTACTTATTTAAGTTTCGCAAGCTCAACTTAAGGGTTATAGGGTTATGGGTTATAAATCCCTGATAAAGCTTGTGAAAAACGAATTAATTACATATTAAGTTTGCAACCTATGTAGATAGTGCGGAACTGAGGAGCACCACCGACGTTTCTTTCCAGATGCGCACGCTCTTTAGAGATAGTGAAAAGATTGTAAGCACCTGCGTATACGCTGATTCCGTTGATAAAACTGCTCTTCGGAGTGATATCATAGGTGAGCTGAAGATTATCGAGGCGGAAGCAATCTCCCTTGGCGAGCCAGAAAGTGGAGTTTTGATAGTTGTTGTCGCCATTCTCAGTAGTCAGACGCGGGAAAGTAGCAGTTTCAGCTGTTTCGGGAGTCCAACGGTTGAGAGCCATTTCAGAGAATTTGCTTGTACCGCGAAGCCAGTAGTATCCATTGCTCTTGTAGAATTTGGCACCGCTGACGCCTGTACCTGAAAGATAAAGAGTGAACTTCTTGTACTGAGCTGTAAGGTTAAGTCCATACACGTATGGAGATGCGTTCCAACCCATCTTGCCAAGGTCAATCTGGTCTTTTGAGTCGATCACGCCGTCTTCATTGATATCCTTGTATTTGAGGTCGCCGGGACGGACAGTGCCGCCAAACGACTGCTTCGGAGAAGAAGCGATTTCAGCCTCAGACTGGAAGAACCCTTCACAGACGTATCCCCAGGAAGCATCGAGTGCATGACCCTGACGATAGAGGTAGTCTTCTTCCCAGACTTCGTCGCGGAGCTTCTGCTTGGAGTCGTAGTACATGCCTACGAGACCGAGAGAGAATTTCCAATCGCCGAAATCCTTGTTGATATTGACTGAATAATCAACACCGGTACGCTCATCTTTATTGTAATTAATGTAAGGAAGGAAGTTGCCTGTACCCGAATTGTAGAACGACGGGTAGATTGTGCTGGCACCCTGAGTGAGCAGGCCGTTGGTGGTCTGGTTAAACCAGTTTGCATTCACATTCACGAGACCGTTGAAAAGAGTTGCATCAAGACCTACGCGGAATTCCTTGCGTGTGATGAATGAAAGCTCATCATTTGAGCCACGCTTGGATGTTGAAGTAGAACCTCCGACAGTGCCGTCAGCCCACTGATACCAACCGTTTGATGGGTTGAACTGATAGTCTGCTTTGTAGAGATAATACTCATCGCCATTCCAATTGATGTCGATATCCTGATGGAGGTTGGCAAACGAACCCATTATCTTGAAACTGTCAAGCCATGAGCGTGAACCTTCCATGAAGTTCTCATTTGCAAGATTCCAAGCTATAGAGACAGCCGGAGAGAATGCATTACGCTTCTTTTCAGGAAGCTTGGATGAATGCACCACTGTGCCGGTGAGGTCAACATAGTAACGGTGCTTGTAATTATAGTTCAACCTTAGGCCGGCATTCAAGTTGCTTGGTCGATGATATCCGCCTTCTCCAGAGTGACCGCTATCAGCAGAGAAATGCTGCTGATAGCCCCAGCCAAGGAGAGTGGCATTGACATTGTGTGCATCTGCAAACGAGCGGGTGTAGTCAAACTGAAGGGTTGCCATCATAGTCTGATGATAAGTTGACTGCCCTACATACTCGTTTGTAGAAGACTTGTCCTCATTGATCTTATTAAGACCTATAATCATGTCTTGACCATTGACATTAGCCCATGTAGGCTGATATACAGCATACGACTGAGCATAAGCTTCAGAATAATGAGCATTGTAGTCGACACTGAAAGCCGCCTTGAAAGAAAGTCCTTGAGTCAGGCTTGAAAGATCTGCATTCAAATTGAGGTCGAAGAGGAACTTGCGGTATTTCTGTCGAGTATAACCTGCAGCCAAAGCTTCAGAAAAGGCATTGTTCTGATTAGAAGTCGTTCCGCCGAGCAAATACTGCCCGTCTATAAGGTGAGTGCTTGTGTTGATATAGTCCTGAATAGAAGCATTGTTCGGGTCCATCATGCTTACAGGCAGAAGGGGCGCAAACCAGTTAGGACGCAGTGAAGAAGCGTCACCCCAGAAATTTCCGCGCCCGCTGTAGTTATCGCTGACAATGATTGCAGCATTGGTAGCGGCTGTGAGCCACTTGGCAATAGTCATGTCGACATTGCCACGGACATTGAAATTGAAAGTATTCGACTTATGGTGCTCACCATATTTGATGAGGTCGTTAGTATAGTCGAGACCTAAGTTGAGATAATACTTTGTCTTCTCAGTACCGCCATAAACTTCTCCTGTAAGGTCAGTGGTAGTCACGAAATCGCGGAGATAGTCTGAGGAATAGAAATCCATATCAGAATAGCGGTATGGATTTGTCCCCATTGCTGTATTGTAGATTGTCGCGGGATCATAGAGTGCAGACTTGCCGTCGTTAAGGCATGCCTCGTTGTAGAGGTTCATGTAAGTTGCCGCATCAAGATACTTTGGATAGGCCTTGGGAAGCATTGCCCCCACATTGGCACGCACATCGATGTGCATAGGAGACTCCTGACCTCTCTTAGTAGTGATCAGCACGACGCCCTTAGAGCCCTTGCTGCCGTAAAGAGCCACTGCAGTAGCATCCTTGAGAATGGATACGCTTTCCACTTCAGAAGCCTTGACGAGAGAAGCATCACGAGGCACACCGTCGACAAGTACGAGAGGTCCCTGACCCCAGATACTGCCATTGTAGCCACCTACATGGGTCATGACATCGGAGAGCGGGCTATTGTTGGCGTTCTTTTTGCTTATGTCGTTGATATTGACAAATGAGGCGGCAGAAATTACGTCTCTCTTGTCGATCTTTCCGAAAGCAATGTTAACCAGGCTGTCTTGCGACTCAGACTGCGCCCAGGCAGGAGTGATGCTGAGGGCGAGTGCGAGTGCCGTAATGCCTATATGAAATTTAGTGTTCATTGATGATTCATGTAAAAATGTGAGACGTAATTGTTACCAACCCGGATTCTGCTCGAAGCCTTCATAGAGGTAGGTGTCGTTCTTGTTGGGAAGCGGCAGCCAGTAGTGGCGGCTTGTGAAATTGCGTTCGCGGAGCACTTCCTCACGAAGGTTGAATACCTTATTTTCAGTAGAACCCTGTGTGAAGCCGGGACCACGGTCAAACTGGAAACCGGTCTTCAGAGTATAGGGGCGCTGAGTGATGAGCATCCAACGGCGAAGGTCGTGGAAACGCATTCCTTCAAAAGCGAGCTCTACGGCACGTTCGCGACGGATCTCACTGAGGAAGTTTTCCTTGGAATCCGTAAATTTAGGAAGTACATGAGCGACACCTGCCCTGTCTCTTACCACATTGATAGCATCTTCTGCAGTCTTATAATATGTAGGAGCGGACTGTTTCACCCCATAGCCTACAGCAGCCGCTTCTGAATAGAGAAGATATACGTCTGCCAAGCGCATCAAGGAAAGGATGCAAGCCCACTGGTCGCGGACATTACCATTGTGGCAACTCTTAAGACAAAGCTTCGCATTCATCAGACCGGTGTAGCAACCTTTCTGTGGATTAGCGCCCTCACGGTCGGAGCCACCGGTAAAGAGAGAAGCCTCAAGACCCTGACCACCGGTTCCGCAGAACTCACCGTCGATCACGTATGTCTTGTAGAAACGCGGGTCGCGGTTGCGCCAAGGGTATTCGGGATCATAGCCGGATTGGGAGTCCTTAACAGCAGAATCCTCGATAGGATAGCCGTTTGCCATACCGAAATAGTTGGAGTAGTTGGCAGTAGGCCAGCACTTGATACCTGCCGGAATATGAGTCTGAGGACGGAAGTCAGTATTCATGTTCCATGACCATCGGCCGCCGTAATCCATCATATTCTCTTGAAGGATAGTCTCTTTTCCACCCGGGAGAGCCTTTGAGTTAAACACGAGCGTGAGATCGTTGAACTGGTCGAACGGAAGCAAAGAATATCTGCCGGTCTCCTCTGTGATCTTAAGAGCCTCGCCAAGCGCATCAGCAGCCCTCTTGCAGTAAGATTCGTCATATACGGCATAAGCATTATTGCGCTCATGCGAGTCCCAGTTCATCAGCGGACTACCTGCCCAAAGAAGCACCTTTCCCTTGTAAGCGAGAGCCATGATCTTGTTGGCACGCATATTATTGTTGCCAAGTGTAGTCTTGCCGGCAGTTGTGTTATCCCAATCTACGGGGAGCAGATCGGCAGCCTTCTGGAAATCGGAAGCACACTTTTCCGCGCATTCCTGCCAAGTCTCCCTTGGAAGGGTGATGGTCTCGTCAGGTCCGATGGCATAATCGATATATGGAAGGCCACCCCACCATTCCATCATCAGATAGTGGAACCAAGCACGGAAGAAGTAGAGCTGACCTTCGATAAGGTTGCGTTCTTCCTGGGTAGCGTCTACGAGCTGGTCGAGTTTAGAAATACCGATATTTGCTTTTCTTATACAATACCATCCGTTAGCCCAGATATTAGATTTTCTGCGGTCGTCCTTGCCTCCATTGCTTGGATATGTATAGTAGCAGGTAGTAAATCCCCAGTAATCGCCATAGTCGAGACTACGGGCGAAAAGACGGGTTTCCTGTGGCTCCCAGTAGTCTTCCTCACCGTAGTTGAAGGTAGTGTGGTATTCATTGTTTGATACCGTAGGGATACGGCTATACATCTCTTCCACAAAACCCTGGAAATTGCGGAAGTTCTGATAAGGAACCGACTCATCGATGTCGCTGTTAGGAGCCTTGTCAAGGTAGTCGGTGCAGGAAGTAACCCCCACCGCAGAGGCTGCCAAAGCCAGCATTAATATGTATTTAGAAATTTTCATAATTTGGAATTTCATGAATCGTTAGAAAAATCATCGTTTCTCTTCAGAATTATATCAGAAGCTTAGGTCGATACCTACGTTGAAACGCTTGAAGGATGGATACACACCGTCGCCGGAACCACCACGTTCGCAGTCATCAGGCATCTTTGTCCACATGAAGAGGTTGTTGCCGTTGACATATAGACGAAGATTCTTCATCCCTGCCTTTTGAAGCCATCTGCCATCGAAGGTGTAAGAAATCTCGACGTTTTTCAGACGCACGTAAGAGCCGTCATACAGATACCTTGTGCCCTGAGCACACTCGTCGATGGTAGTGCCCCAACGCGGAGTCGGCAGGCTTGCTCCATTCCAAGGAGTCCAATACTCACCCTCGTCATAAGCGATATGAGCAGTAGAACGGAAAGTAGGATAGCTTACATAACGCATCACATTAGACACGCCATAGAACTGAGCGAATAAGCTCCAGCCCTTCCACTCAAACCCTACAGAAGCATTGTACGTGTTCTGCGGAGTAGTGGAATATCCATAGGGAGCCTTGTCTTCAGTGTTGATCACGCCGTCGCCATTGAAGTCGACAATATTGTAGTCGCCCGGGAGTTTGAAATCGTTGCCCGTGTTCCAGACAGTGCTACCGAGCACATCATCCCAAGTGGCGAGGTTGCCATGATCAAGATAGCTTGTCACCTGACCTGATTCATGACCTTCATATTTCTGATATGCAGGCTTCAGGGCAGGGTCGTCGCGGAATTTGATCCTGTTTGATGCATGAGTCATGCTCAGGTTAGCCCATACGCGCATATCCTTTCCGATCTGCTTGTTGAAGCGGAGCTCGAGTTCATAACCCTTACTGTCCATGCTACCGATGTTGGCAGTAGGAGCTTCTGCACCGAAATAACTTGGTATAGAGCTACGCTGGCTACCCACGAGTATGATGTCGGTACGTTTATCCTTGAAGAAATCAACAGAACCGGCAAACATACCTCCAAGGAATGAGTAGTCGACACCTATGTTCTGCTTCTGGACTGTTTCCCAAGAGATGTTTTCATTTCCGATACGGGAGATAGTATAGAATGTATAGGGAGAGTTCTGCGGATTGATAGTACCCATCTGAACGTTGCCGCCATAGCTATACTGAGTCTGATAGAGGTGGCGTGCTCCTGCACTGTCATCACCTACCTTACCGATAGAAGCACGTATCTTGAAAGTGGTCAGTGCATTATTTTCGGTAGCCCAATTCATGAACGGTTCGTTAGAAAGCATCCAGCCGAGAGACATCGAGGGGAAGAATTCAAAGCGGTGTTTCGGGCCGAACTTCTCACTGCCGTTGTAAGCGCCATTGAATTCAGCGAAATAGCGATAGTCCCAGTTGTAAGTCAAGCGGAACACCCAGTCTTCACGATAGACAGGGAAAGAGCTACCACCCGTAGTCTTTTCACGGCTGAAAAGAGCAAGCGCTCCTATTTCATTCTTGCCGAATGTACGGTTGTAGTCAAATTGGAAAGAATAGTAGAGACGACGGAAAGTCTGGTTCACGTCGACCGAACCTGCCTGATAACTCCATAGGATCGGGTTAACAGTCACGTCAAGACCAGTCTGGGGATCCGGAGTCTTCGGATTTTCAGAACCATCCAGAGGATTTACCCAGTAGAGTTGCCCTTCATGATACTGGTCGTTGATACCGCGGCTTGCCTCGAGGAATCTGTAGTCGAGTGCCAATTTAGCACGGAAGCTAAGACCCGGAGTGACCATATCAAGTTTCTGCACGAGAGCAAGGTCACTGTTGATACGGGTGTTTGTGGATGTCTTGTCGCCACCTGTAGCAAGAATACGCACGGAGTTAGGCACGTCAGCATCGCGAGGAGCATACCAACCCCACATTCCATTGGAGTATATCGGACGCATTGCGTCGGGAGCAGACTTGTAGGCAGAGCCCCAGTATGAGTTGCCGTCGCCATTATAGTCCCACGGAGTCTTCTGTGTTGCGTTAGATCCGAAAAGGTTTACGGTCAACTGAGTGGTCTTAGTAAGCGTGAAGTCAAGATTTGAGCGGACGTTGATACGGTTGTAGCCGAATCCCGTCTTGTAACCGCGTTGGTTGTCATATTGCTTGAAAAGGTCACCCTCATGGGTGAAATCAGCAGCAGCGAAATATTTCACAAGCTTCGTACCGCCCGAGACAGACACTGAAGCATTGTAGGACATTGCATTTTTCTTGAAGAGGGCATCTTCCCAGTCTGTATTAGGATAGCGGTCCCACTCTTCTGTATTTGCCGGGTGACGGTACTTGTCAATGATTGCCACCGGCGTATAGTTGCCCCATCCCTGAGCGTTGAGGGCAGCTTCACGCTCGATAGAATTATTCATCAAGTAGAATGTGTCATAAGCATCGAATTTAGCGGGGAGTTTAGAAGCCACCTTGGCTGTCATGTTAGCTTTCACTGAAACCACTGCATTTCCTTCCTTACCGCGCTTGGTAGTGATAAGGATAACGCCATTTGCGCCCTTCACACCATACACTGCGGTAGCAGATGCATCCTTAAGCACTGAGATGGTCTCGATGGAAGAAATGTCGACCGACGACATGTCACGCTCGATACCGTCTACGAGAATAAGAGGTGCTGTATTGTTCCAAGTAGAAGCGGAACGGATAATGATCTGGGGGTCTTCCTCACCCGGCATACCGGAAGAAGCCATTGTGATCACACCGGGAAGGTTACCGGTAAGGGCAGCACCTACACTTGAGACACCGCCGGCGCGTTCGAGCACCTTGCCGGAAGTCTGGGTGATAGCACCAACTACAGAGGCCTTCTTCTGCTGACCGTAGCCTACGACTACGACCTCGTCAAGAAGTTCTGAATCTTCCTTCAGAGTCACGTTGATTACCGTCTTGCCGTTGACAGCAACCTTTTGTTCAGCCATGCCCACATAAGCGAAGACAAGATGATTTTTCTTGGGATTAGGCACATTGATGAAGTATTTACCATCCAAATCGGTTGCCGTTCCGATAGAGGTGCCGTCTACCCTGACGGTGACGCCGATGAGAGGCTCGCCGGTGTCGTCAATGACAGTTCCCTTCACTGTGTCGGCCCTCGCCGCCAGTGCAGAGGTCATGATGAAGATCAGCAACAAAGCAATGCTATGAAGCAGTCTGTGTTCATTTTTCATCGTTAGATCTTTTTTTGTATTAATGGAAAGTTGTTATAGTTTTCTGGTTGTCTGGTTTTCTGGTTGCCAGGTGGGCGGTCAGGTTAGTTTTGGGACTGACCGATCAGTAGGGAATAAACCGAATGCAAAATTATTCAAGTTGGTTGCAACCATTTTTATAATATTTCTCAAATGTTTTAAAATTGGTGCCACTTAAGGCTTCGAGACATCTCCAATGTATTCAAATTCGTAACACCATATATGATTACCAACATTTTAAGCTGAGACTTCTTTATTATTCGCATCAGTCAGCAGCGCGTCTGGATTCTCCTTTCCCTGGGCCCGATATTCTGTCGGTGTCATTCCGGTGTAGCGTTTGAAGAGGGTTGAGAAATGGGATTGCGCATTGAAACCCAAAGAATAAGCCACCTGTGCTATATCCACGTCTCCTTTTGCAAGCATCTCGCAAGCCTTGCGCAGCTTCACATTTCTAATATAGTCGCTCGGTGCGACACCGACAATATCTTTCATACGTCTGTGGAGCTGCGAACGGCTTAGTCCGACATATTCGCTGAGCGCATCCACGTTCATTGCCGTTTCAGAAAGATTCTCGTTGATATATCGGTTGATTTTGTCCATAAGATCCTCATCAATGCCCTTCACTTTCGGGGCTTCGATTTTGTCGACGGATTCCTGCGACCCTGAGAATTTTCCTTTGAGTTTGCTTCTCGTAGAAAGCAGACCGGAAATCATGCCCTCAAGCTCATCGATAGCGAAGGGCTTAGGCAAATAACCATCCGCGCCATTCTTCCATCCTCTGACACGGTCATTGCTGTCGGCGGCCGAACTGAAAAGAATCACCGGAATATGCTGAGTCGCCATGTTGGTCTTAAGGCGGCGCAAGAAAGAAATGCCGTCGATAGCACCCATCTTGACATCCGAGACGATAAGGTCGGGATGGCGCTCTGAGATTTCTTTCAAAGCCGTCTCCGCATCCGGCATCGTCACCACCTTATATGAAGCTCCCAAGCACTCCTTTATATAATAACGGAGCTCCTGATCGTCGTCGACCACCATCACCCTGAACCGGTGGCCGGACTTTGCTGCCTTTACAGAACTTGACGAATGGGGCAACACCACCGGAATCGGGCGATGCTTTTGCTCTTCCTTGTCCTCAGCGCTTTCGGAATCTACCGGAATAAGCGGCAGGGTCACGGAAAAGACACTGCCCCGGATGCCGTCTTCCCGGTTTTGGGCTTTGATATCACCTTTATGAAGCTCCACGAGCCTCATGCAAAGGTCGAGCCCGATGCCGAATCCGGAGGCATTGCCATGGTGATACTCACGGTTGCGGTAGAATCTTTCAAACAGGTGGGAAATGACCTTGTTATCCAGACCTATGCCCGTATCCGTCACTGTGAATGAATACTTAGGGGCACCGAAAGGATCTTCCGTTTTCTTGAGTTCCACCGTCACCTCTCCACCTTCGGGAGTATACTTGATGGCATTTGAAATGAGATTGACGAGAATCTTGTCGAGATTGTTGCCGTCCACTTTCCCCCAAATCTCCTTCTCGCCGCAGACAAAACTCAGCGTCTGCTTCTTTTCTTCAGCCATGGGCATGAACATATCGACAAGCTCCCCGACAAATTTCTTTATATCGATATTGGAATATACGAGTCTCATCTTCCCTTTCTCTATCTTCCGAAGATCAAGAAGCTGGTCGACGAGATTGAGCACCCTCTGGCCATTGCGGCGCATCGTGAGAAGCTGGGAAGTGGTCTCCGGAGAATTATTCTGCTTGAGAAGCGTCTCCACAGGCGTCAGCATCAAGGTGACCGGAGAACGCAACTCATGGGAAATATCCATAAAATATTTGATCTTTGTCTCATACAGCTCCTCTTCTCGCTTATTTTTCACCACCTTATATATGAGACCTCCCATAACGAGCATAATCAGGACATATGTGGCATATGCCATATTCGAAAGATACCACGGCGCCTTCACATCGAGATTCAGCTCCCTGACATCAGACACCATATCATTTTCCCAGCCACGCAACCTGAGCTTATGATGCCCTGACTCCAGCGGAGGAAGATAGATCACGCTTTCGCCGGGAGAAGAAGAATGCCAAGTCTCCCCTTCCCCATCAAGCTGCCACTCATATCTGAGGTCGGAAGGGTCACGGAAATCGAGGGTAGACAATCTGATGACAAGCGAGTTGTCCTTATGAGAAAGACGTATCAGCTCGGGATGAGCCACCGGACCTTCCAGCATCAAAGACGAACCTGCACGGCTCGTGCCGATGATACGCTCCCCATTGACATACAGACCGGTGATATTTATATTGGAGCCAAACGAAGATGCGCCCACAGAGTCAGGATCAAATATCAAAAGGCTCTCGTAATTTCCAAACAAAACTTCAGGCCGAGACATCCTGCGATCGGAAAATACATATGACGTCTTTGAGACACCGGTTTTTCCTCCAAAGCCTCTCACGATGCTGTCGGTGGCACTAAGGTAGCCTATGCCTTTCATAGTGCCTATCCAGATCCCACCCTTGCCATCTGACTCAAGGGTACGCACATCGTTGTCAGGAAGGCCTTCGAAGACCGTGAATTTTTTCATCACACCCTTTTCCCGCGAATAAAACAAAAGCCCTCGGTCTGTGCCTATCATCAAGCCTCCGGGATAGTCGCATACATCGTTGACCACACCTTTCAGAAAAGGAGTCTGATCAATCGGCACAAGATTATCCGACTCAGGATCATAGCAAGCGATCCCGCTATAGCCGCCAATCCAGATGCGCCCGTCGGAAGTCCTGGAGATGCCGGAATAATATCCGCAGGAAAGAAGGTTGCTTCCAGTCACGGGATAAAACCATTTTTCATCACGCAAGACAGGATTATAACGCAGGATGCCCAACTCACCGAACGCTGCCACAATATCGCCATTGCCACATGCAGAAACCACCACACCGGGATAATGGGATGCCGGACTGACCACCTTTGACAAAGCGAGAGACTTATAATTGACACTCCATATTCCTTCACGCGCCAGACCAACAAGGACATTGCCATCGGAATACTTACACAGTGAAGTCACGGGCACTCCATGCGCAACCAAGACCTTCCTCACGCCTCCATCATTATTCACAAAGACCACCTTGCCATTGTTGAGCCCCACAGCAACGCCGTCATCTATGACACACATGGATGTCAATTCCGCCCCACCTTCTTCGCGAAGGATATTGGCAAGAGATCTCATGAAAAAGGGTCCTTTAAGAGCCGGAGCCATCGCAAGCCCCCTATTGTTGCAGCCAAGCCAAAGGTTGCCCAGATGGTCAAGAAAAACACTTCCTATTTTCAATGACGAGAGATCGAGATAGGAAGAAGTGATCCTGTCGGCACGCCGGATATCAGTGCTTCCGTGCCTGATTTCCCACAGACCGTCACCAGCAGTCGCAACATACGTCACATCATCAGAACAACAGACTTCCGTCACCTTAATTTGCTCTTTCCCTACTATCTTGAGCGGGGTCAGCGACTTTGACTTGAGATTCAGCCTAAATACCTCATATTGGGAAGAGAGGATAAGTGCATCATCGGGTTGCCAACAAATCTTTGAGACGTTAGCGCCGATATTAGCGAGGAGTTCCACACTGCAGTCGGGGTTGAGCCGGCACACGGACCCGTCGACAGTCGTGAAGAAAATATCCTTATCACCGGATTTTATAAGACGGCTCAACCCGGCGCCATCATCAAATGACAGCTTAAGACGCCTCACTTCCACATCAGACGCTCCATCATCAATAGAATTCATATTTATAGAAAACAGCCCGACCCCGGAGACAAGGAACAGCAACCTCCCATCGGGAAATTCCGCGATATCACGGATATAACCGTTGAACAGCATACCCGGCAATTTTGCCAGGCGAAAAGAATTGGATTTCTCATCATATAGGTTCAGGCCGTTGACAGTGCCGACCCAAGTCCTCCCTTTTCCGTCGGAGTACAGGCTTACGATCTTATTGGCGCTTATCGAATTGGAATCCCGCTCGTCGTTGCGGTAAAGATCTGCACTATTGCCATCAAACCGCAGCAAGCCGGCGTCGGTGCCAATCCATAGCAGGCCGTCGCGGTCATTGCAGAACGACGTGTAATTACCTGCGAGCATTTTCCTTTGGTCATAAAGCCGCACTGCGACATCGTGCAAGGCAACGGCATCAAACGCGCCGAAGATGCAAATCGACAGAAACAAAATGCGACAGAAATTTTGAATGTTTGTAGCCTTCATGATGAGTTGTTTTTCCTTTTGCAAAGTTAGCTACGAAAACAAAATCCTATTTACAAATCTGTAGCAAAGTCATAAAATAGCGAAAATGAGTATTCAATATTTGTCGCATTAATATTAAAATCTGTCGTATTAGCAAATAATACTGATTTAAACGAAAAATCAACATATTTGAACAGACAAAAAACTTATTGAAATGGATTTGAAAAGTGGAAAGATAATGGTCAGGAACTATTTCACTAATTTTGCAGAGTGAAAAAAGATATCCATTATTATAGCTATTTAAACACCATGAAGAAGATTTTCGTCATATTGCTTATGATTTTACCGCTGCTTGCAGGAGCGGGAGAGACATTCCGGAATCCTGTCATCAATGCTGACGTCCCCGACATTAGTGTCTGCAAGGTTGCCGATAATTATTATATGATCAGCACAACGATGCATCTGATGCCGGGCGGACCGATCATGAAATCGAAAGACATGGTGAACTGGGAGACAATAGGCTATGTATTTGACCGCATTGACGACGGAGAGCGCTACAATCTGATAAATGGCCAGACAGTATACGGACAAGGCCAATGGGCATCCAGCATCCGATATCATATGGGAAAATTCTACGTATGGTTTACTGCCAACGGAGCCCCGGGCAAAGGGTTCGTATTTTGCGCAGAGAAGCCGGAAGGCCCCTGGCAACTGATTGCCAGACCACCCCATATGCACGATGCATCTCTATTTTTTGACGAGAATGGCAAGCGCTACCTCTTCACGAGCGGAGGAGGCTGCACGGTAGTGGAGCTTGATAATGATTTTAATCCATTGAAAGGGGGACTAAATAAAAAAATCGTTGATGCCTCAACAGATCCGGAAGAAAAAACAGCATTACTTGAAGGGAGCAGCGTGATAAAGCACAACGGAAAATATTACGTCTGCATGATTTCCATGAAATGGGGCGCCAAGGGGAGAGTACGCCGTGAGGTATGCTACAGATCCGACAACATCGAAGGCCCGTATGAAAAGAAAATAATCCTTGAGACTCCATTTGAATCTTATGGTGGCGTCGGCCAGGGTTGCCTTGTAGGCGACGACCAGAGCGATCTTGGATGGTGGGCTTTGATATTCCAAGACCGGGGAGGTATCGGACGCGTACCGTGTGCCCTGCCGGTGACTTGGGTGGAAGGATGGCCAATGGTAGGCGAATATACCGGGGTAACCAATAAAGCCATCGCAGAAAACAATGCGGATAATCCCACAGGAAATCCCTTGCTTGACAGGAGAAACTATCGCACTCCTTCAGATATCAGCAAACGACATCCTGACGTGGCAGGAATCATCGGCAGCGATGAATTTGAGACATTGCCCATCAATGAAAACGGAGGATATCATGCACGCAACGGCATGAACCTTTATTGGCAGTGGAACCATAACCCTGTCGACGAGGCGTGGAGCCTTACGGAGCGCCCGGGACATTTACGACTGAAGACCTCACGCGTGGTAGAGAACATGCAGGTGGCTCCTAATACGCTGACACAGCGCATGGCCGGGCCGGAATGCTCAGGTTCTGTCAAGATCGATGTGGCAAATATGAAGGATGGCGACATTTGCGGATTGGCAGCTTATAATGGCGACAGCGGAGTGCTCCGTGTCGTCAAGAAAGGGGGAAAGCATTTCCTTCAGCTCACGGAGGAGAAATCAGTATTCAAGCAGCCCCGTAATATCGAGAAGGTAGACGTGAACGTCATAGCGGAAGTGCCATTGAAATTCAAAAACAAAAAGGAGCAGAATGTATTCCTGCGCGTAAATGGGGATTTCAATCCCGGACGCGACATGGCATCGTTTGCATACAGCATGGATGGAGAGAGCTGGAATGATTTTGAGCAGGAACTGCCTATGAGATTTGACTATACAAGGCATTTCATGGGCACCAAATTCGCCCTATTCAACTACGCCACAAAGCAGACAGGAGGCCACGTTGATATCGACTGGTTTCACTTTCAAAACTAATGCATATTGCATTATTTAAAGAGTCTGAGGCCTTCGCCGATCCAGAGGACGAACGAGGTGGAGCCGATGATGATGAGCCAGTCTTCGAGACGGAGGGGAGTGACGTTGAAGAATTCTCCGCCAATCGTCACTATGGCTATTTGTCCAATCAAAATCGCCAAGGCAATCCCGACAAAACCACTCGCCCCCTTTAAGTAGAATGCACTCCGTCCGGTCCGGAAAGCCCGGGCATTGAACATATTCCAGAACTGCAGGAAGACGAAAATAGTGAAGAACATCGACAGCTCATACTTCGTCAGGCTTCCAATTCCAGGCTTTCCCGATTGCGGTATGAAAGAGAAAATCTGCGTCATAGAGTCTACTGAATAATGCTCGAAAATGTAGAGTATACCCAGAAGGAGAATGAAGAAGACGCCACCCACTCCAATGATGGAGCGCCACATCTGGCGGTTAATGATGAAAGCCTCACGTGAGCGTGGTTTATCCTTCATCACACTTGGCGACGGAGGAAGCGACGCAAGAGCCATTGCGGCAAAAGTATCCATGATAAGGTTGACCCAAAGCATCTGAGTGACGGTCAGCGGAGATTCAGTACCCATAAAAGCACCGGCAAGCACAATAAGGCAAGCAGCGACATTGACGGTCATCTGGAAAAGGATAAAGCGTTGGATATTCTGATAAAGAGAACGCCCCCACATCACAGCGCGTCCGATGGAAGAGAATGAGTTGTCTACAATAGTGATGTCGGAAGCCTCCTTGGCAACGGAAGTGCCGTCGCCCATAGAAAGACCTACATGGGCAGCCTTGAGAGCCGGAGCGTCGTTGGTGCCGTCGCCTGTCACAGCCACCACCTCATTATTCCCCTGAAGTGTTTCCACGAGACGCTTCTTGTCCATAGGACGGGCGCGGGCTATGATCTTGAGATCTCCTACGCGTTCCTTGAGTTCTTCATCAGAAAGGGCTTCGAATTCCACACCGGTGATGATATTTCTGTCAGAGTCCACAGCATCATCCCAAATACCTACCTGCCTGCCGATTTCCTTCGCCGTGCCCGGGGTGTCGCCCGTGACAATCTTGACCTTGATTCCGGCATCCGTCACTTCACGCACAGCATCGGGCACATCCGCACGCACAGGGTCGGAGATAGCCACGATACCAAGGAATATGAGATTCCCGGCAACGACCTTACCATCCTTTATGACCGGCTCGCCATCAGCGACTTCCTGATAAGCGAAACCGAGAGTTCGCATGGCCATATTCTGATATTCAAGAAGTTGGGCATCTATTTCCGCTTTAGTGACTCCTGCCGTATCCTTGCACATGCCGAACACAATCTCCGGCGCACCCTTGACATACAGAAGATTCTTTCCAGTGGAGGATCTCACTACAGTAGCCATATACTTGCGCTCTGTAGTAAAGGGAAGTTCCTCAGAGCGTACGGCCTTGGCACGAAGGGCGGCATAGTCCACCCCGCGCTCATTAAGCCAAAGGAGAAGCGCCCCTTCCGTAGGATTGCCGAGCACTCCGGGCTTATCCCCGGAAAGGTCGAGCTGAGCAGTGGAATTGACAGCAATTCCCTCATAAAGCACTTCATCTGAAGGATTGCCAAAGAAATTGGTCTTATATATCTGCATCTGGTTTTGAGTGAGGGTGCCTGTCTTGTCAGTGCAGATTACGGTGGTGGCGCCCATTGTCTCGCATGCATGCATCTTGCGCACGAGGTTGTTGGTCTTGAGCATGCGGCGCATGGAATATGCGAGTGAAAGGGTGACAGCCATCGGAAGGCCTTCCGGCACAGCCACGACAACGAGAGTCACTGCAATCATCAGCGTCTGGAGCAGATAAGTGATGAACCCTATCCAATCGAAGGGAGTATTGATGAAATACATTATGATGCGCCCTACCACAATCAGACCTGCTATCGCATAAGAGGCCTTGGTGATAAGGTCGCCGAGTCCGTCGAGCTGCTCATTCAGAGGAGTCTTGACACTGTCGTCGATCTGGGCGGCTTCAAAAACTTTTCCGTTTTCAGTCTTGTCGCCTACTGCGAGCACACGCATCACTCCATGACCCTCCATGATCTTCGTGCCGCGCATCACGTGGTTGCTTGGGAACGTGGCGTCCGGATCAAACTGGGTGCGGTCGGTGGTCTTGTGGCACATCGGTTCGCCGGTCAATGTAGATTCGTCGATGTTGAGGGAGACCGCTTCGAGAAGTTCGCCGTCTGCCGGCACTTCTTCACCGGTATTAAGTATCACCGTATCGCCTACCACGACATCCTTCTTCGGAATCATAGTGGCATTGCCATTTCTGATCACCTGGACAGGCTCGTCATCGTTGACCTGATTGAGGAGCGCAAATTCCTTGTCGGCTTTCAATTCGAAATAGAAAGCGAGTCCTGTGGCAAGGAGAATGGCTATGAAGATACCTACAGGTTCGAAGAAAACGGTCGGACCTTCGTGGAGCCCCCAATATTCATAGCACGAGATGCCGATAGAAAGGGCACCTGCAATCAGGAGGATTATGATCAGCGGGTCGCTGAATTTTTCAAGGAAACGTTTCCATAGCGGAACCTTTTTAGCAGGGGTCAGTATGTTGACTCCATGAGTGGCACGACTTTCCACCACTTGTGTATCGGTCAAGCCGGCGTAACGATGTTTTTCAGCCATAGTCGATTAGTTGTCGTTGTTTTTTTTGCAAAAATAGTGAAATTTGCTCAGATCACAGCAAAGATTTAACCGGACACACTAAAAAAAGTGGGTGACGGCTACGGAGACACGGTTGTCGCGGAAGGATAAATTGCCCGGACACAGGTCGGTCAAGCCGAGAGTGGCCTCAATTGAGACAGTGGCAAGGTCAAAATCTACGCCAAGACCCAACTTCCAGGCAACGTCAAAACGCCGCTGCTCACCATCCTTTCCAAAAAGATGCCAGTCGCCTACCTGATCACGGTTTTTAAACCGTATATCACCGGCAAATGCATAGCTCAATTCCGGACCCGTATACACCCTCATAGGAAGAGCATCGATAAAGTCGTAGGAATAGCCGATCACTACGGGCACACGCACCCCAAGCTTATACAGGGAGGGATCCTTCTCTTCTTTCCCAACTTCGTCTTCCATTATGATGAGATCCTTGTAGGAATAAGTGTCGTAGAATAAGGAGAGTCCGGGCTGAAGGAATATGCTCCCGCTCAACCAATGGTCGTAGACCACACCGATTGTGCCGCCATATCCCTGACGATATCTTTCCTTGAGCAACTTGCCTGCATCAGTGTCGGCAATTCCACCGATTTTACCGGGGATATTGATGTCGAAAGCGGCCCGCAGACCCCAGTTGGAATCCTGAGCGAAGACATGGAGCGCCGAAATAATCAGCGAAAGGATGATGAGCGACTTTTTCATGATTCTTTTTTTATTTAAGTTTCGCAGGCTCAATTTAAGGGTTATTGATCAAAAGGTTATAGGGTTAGATTTGACTCGGTATAGAATAGTTCAAAATAGAAATTACATGTTATTCTCATAACCTTTAACCTTATAACCCCCAACTTACGCTTGCGAAAGTTGAATAATTTACTTATAATTGTAACGATATAATATGGAGAATATTGCAGTGGAATCAGCACGGGGTCTTGTCGGCAACGGAAGAAAGGAAATCGGTGAAAGAGCGTATCACGTCAAGGAGTGAGGTTTGGGCAGCCTCATTTTGCTGTGCGAAGAGCGTTCCGCTGGTGGAGTTGGCCACGAGCTTCCCCTGAAGCGTAGGAGAGACCCCGCTGATATCCTCAAGCATCTGCATCTGGATCTTCAGCAGTTCAGTGATGCCGATGTTGGCTGCGTTTCCGCTCACCTGTGTCGGCATGGGCACACCGGGTTTGGCATGGTAGGGGATCACACCATTGAAACGCGACCACTGGTCGGCCACTTCCTGCAGGTCCATTCCCCGTGGAAGTGAATCATCGGGAAAGAGAAGAACCCCCTTGGCACTCGACTTCATTATGAAGTCGTAGAGCGTAATCAGTCGGTTGACGTAGCGTTGCTGATCAATTATGTCGCTTATGTAGGAGTGTATCTCACCGTCCAGGAAGGGATATGCCTTGAATACGTAGGGATGACTTTCATAGTCTCCGCTTTCGCGAAGCAATGTGCCGTCGTTGGCAAACCACAGCCTGCGCCAACCTCTCCTTACAAAACTGCTCACCTTCCCGGTTGAGACTTTGTCTTCCTCTCCTTTAGCCATGGATGAGAGGATGTCGGCCATAGGGGTGATTTTTAGAGCGGCATTTTCTTCATCATGTAATAGCCCAAACACACGGATATCCTTATGCCACACCTCCAGGATGCGGCATGAAGACCCCGCGCCCCCGGAGGAATCATATATCTCCGAAAGGCGGCGGTAGTCATCGGCAGACCGGCAAAATTTCTCCATGAGAGTGGCAAAGCTGACACTGTGGATCTCACCTATCAGGTCTATGTCTCTGCCGCGCGGATCATATCCATCGGAATGAAAGAAAAAATTGTCCGGGGTGACTGGGAGGATATGACCATCTTCTATTTTTACCGCCACCAAGCCTGCGATAAGGAACTCTTCGAGCAGACGTGGGGCAAGCTCTTCCATATGGTTTTCGAGAAACAATTTGCGACGGTTCTGATTTTTGGTCCGCATTTCCTCTTTTGACAAGCCTAAGCTTTTGGCAGTAAGCAACGGCACCTTATACTGCGAACGGTAAAGGCCGACTACATTGCGGAGGATACGGCGCAGGATATTGTTTTTCAGAGGTATTTGCCCCTGCCGGCGGATGAGGGCATCCTCCGTGATCCACTGGCTGCCGTCATATATCTTATCATACCATTGCTCGCCGTAGACATAACGTTTGCAACGGCTACGTTCGGCACGGAAAGACTCCATTCGCCTCCACTCAAAGAGAGCGCTGCTGAAATATTTTTCCATATGCATTTTTTGATGGCAAAGATATCACATCCAGCCTGCCGACACCCCTTATCCCCCAAAAATAAAGAACAAGCCCCCAATCCCATAATGGGCCGGGGGCTTAGCCATGCGTCACAATCGTTGAGGTTAGAATTCTACGAGGATGCGGAAGATGTCGGGGCGGTGGGTGTCCCAGTAGGCAAGGATGTCGGCAGCTTGCTCAGGCTGCACTACGGCAGAGATGAGGGAGTCGACAGGACAAGTGCCCCGCTTCATGTATTCCTTCACAGCCTTGAAGTCTTCCGGAAGGGCGTTGCGCGAACCACGTATGTCAAGTTCTTTCTGCACGAAGAGCTTCGTCTGGAAAGTGACCGGTGCCGGCGAGTAACCGATGCAGACCACGCGCCCGGCAAAGGACACCTCGTTGACTGCAAGATTATAGGTGAAAGGTGAACCCACAGCTTCTATCACAACGTCGGGACCGTCGCCACCGGTGATTTCCATCAGCTTGTCATGGAAATCTTCCTTCGATGAGTCAAGACCGTATGAAGCCCCGAGATGCTTGGCAAGCTCCAGTTTCTTCTCGTCAAGGTCTACGGCGATCACCTTTGCACCGCGCAGTGCGGCACGCACTATCGCGCCAACACCTATCATGCCGCATCCTATCACCATCACAGTGTCGATATCAGTGACTTCGCCACGTGCTACGGCATGGAAACCGACGCTCATCGGCTCTATGAGAGCGCATTCCTTTACACTTAGACCATCAGCCTCCACCACCTTCTCCCAAGGCACAGCTATATACTCCTGCATCGCGCCATGGCGCTGCACGCCGAGTGTCTGATTGTCGCGGCAGGTGTTAGGACGGCGGCGACGGCATGAAGGACATTTGCCACAGGCAGTGTAGGGATTCACCGTCACGTGCATACCCTTATGGAAAAGCCCGGCAGGCACTTCGGGGCCAATTCCCTCCACAATAGCGCCAATCTCATGACCGGGCACTACTGGAGAAATAGCCATCGCATTCTTCCCGAGATACGTATTAAGGTCAGACCCGCAGAATCCGACATATCCTATCTTCAGCAACACTTCGCCCGGCTTCAGCTCCGGCTTAGGGGTGTCTGTGACACTCACTTTCTCCTTTTCTTCTATCAGTATTGTTTTCATGTTTTTTTAGTTTTTTTTCATGATGTATCATGTTGCATCATGATTGATCATGATATATCATGGGGTTGCAATTAATTTCTACTCCGACATGTTCTTGACGTATGGCAAGTCTATGAGATCGCGGAACCCGTAGAAGCGGCGGGCATTTTCGCCTAAGAAGAGGCGCTTTTCTGCTTCTGTCAGGCGGGAAGTCTTCAGTATGAAGTCGTAGCTCATGCGGTAGGTGATGGCGGTGATGGTGCGAGGGTAGTCGCTGCCCCACATCAGTTTCTCCATTCCCACAAGGTCGGCAGCCTCCTTTATTGCATCCACTGCCCCGTCGAAGGGATAGAACTCAGAGTTGAAAAGCCATGTTATGCCGCCTGACTCGATCATGACATTCGGGTGGCGTGCGAGCTTAATCTGCTCCTGCCAACCGGGACATGTCACCATCCCGAAATGCCCTATGGCTATCTTAAGGTCGGGACATGCCGCTATGACATCTTCCATCTCCTTCACCTGGAGATCCCCGTCGGCGAGAGTGATGGAGAGGATAATGCCGTTCTTTTCCATCAGGCGGAACATATCGAGCATTTCACCCGAGTTAAGCCATATTCGCGAGTCTCCTTCAAGGGGAAGGCGATGGGCAGGGATAGCGATAGCCTTAAACCCTTTTTCTATCAATCCGGCAGCCTCCTTCACGAATCCCGGACGCAGATAATGGCACATGCCGCAGCAGAGGAACCTGTCGGGGTAACGGGTCTGCACATCTTCGAGATATGCATTCTGATTGCCGTCGATAAACTCCTGTGTCACAACGGCAGCGCTCACCTGCGCATAGTCCATGTTGGAGAGGAACACTTCGGCGCTGTTGCGCCCATCAATCATAAACGGGGGCAGCATCTGGCGTTCTTCCCCGAAGAAATCGGCACGCCCATTTGCAAGCTGCCTCACTCTTCCTCCCCCCGGCAGCTCCGCATACTGCTGAAGCCACAAATGCGCATGCGCATCGATAATCCTTATCATAATCTTACGAGTTACGCCAGCTGACTCTCTTCTGATCGCCTATGATCTCTTTCACTTTCATGATCAGCTCCTCCGGGGCTTTTTCTGCTACGTAGGCTATGTTGCGGCGGACGTTGTCGGGATTCGCGGAGCTGAAGAGGGTCGAGGCTATCCGGGGGTTGTCTACGCTATACTGGATGGCGAGCTTCTCGATAGGATAGCCCGCTTCATTGCAATATTCTGCAGCCCGGCGGCAAGCTTCCACAAGAGGTTTCGGGGCAGGATGCCAGTCAGGCACTCCCCTGTTGGAAAGAAGACCCATTGAGAGAGGAGACGCATTGATCACTCCGATACCCCTTTCTTCAAAGAAGGGAAGGAAATCGAGAAGCTTGTCGTCGTTCAGGCAATAGTGGCAGAAATTGAGTACGCTTTCTACTGTCCCAGGCTTTGAGTGCTCTATCACCCATTTGATGTTTTCGAGCTGCAAGTCGGTTATACCTACATGTCCCACAATACCTTTTTCACGAAGTTCGACAAGCGCCGGAAGTGTCTCTTCCACCACCTGCTGCAGGTCGGCAAACTCAATGTCATGCACGTTGATAAGGTCGATGAAGTCAATGCCAAGACGCTCCATGCTTTCCGAGACACTCTCCTGCGCACGACGGCCGGAATAGTCCCAAGTATTCACTCCATCCTTGCCATAGCGCCCCACTTTCGTGGAGAGATAATATTTCTCGCGAGGAATCCCTCGCAAAGCCTTACCGAGAACTGTCTCAGCCTTATAATGGCCATAGTAGGGAGAGACGTCGATAAAGTTGATTCCTCCGTCAACGGCTGCGTATACGGCTTCTATTGCCTTTCCTTCGTCGATGTTTCTGAAGACACCGCCAAGCGATGAGGCGCCGAAACTAAGTTGAGACACCTTCATACCGGTAAGTCCGATTTCTCTGTACTCCATGATTTCTAAATTTAATTGTCGTAGATAAATGTAAAGTAGCTACGGTAGCTTTAATAGCTACGATAGCTACTTTACATTTGCAAAGTTAATCAATAATCGGGATAAAACCAAATTATAATGGCCAAAGGGGACGGACCACGCCGCAGAGAGGGGGATGGGAGATAGAGGCAAGATTCTGCATGCACGCAAGTGCCCCGGAAGCGCGCTCCTGCCAGATTTTGGCGGATGACGGGATGATTACGGCACAACGGTCTGCCATCACTGCCGCAACGAGATACTCATGTATCTTTTCCTTCATATAGGTAAGTGAGGAAGAAGGCAACGGAAAGCGGAATGAGAATAGCCATGATCCGGGACTGTTTAGTTCATTTTCAAGAGAAATATCTTTCTCCGGAGTCCCGATCTTCTGAAGGGCAAGACGAATCTCCGCTACAGCAATCCCCAGCACTCGCCACACGCGCCCTATATTGTCATTCTCACAGATGTCTGCCATCTCATGCCGCCGGTTGCGGTCCAGTTCCGGATGCAGATGAGATTCCAGCCAGGCGGCACTGCGGATGTCAGCAAGTACCTCAGCCGATTTAATCCGCAGCATTTTCTTCCGGGAATCGAGAGGGTTTCTTTCGCTTGCAGAGGGACTCTCGCAGCAACTCAAGACTGGTCTCGGAGAGGCGCTGATAGTCGTCGGTATCGGGCTTGTTGGTGATCATAAACCATTCGGAGGTGACGAATGCCACGATGAATTGATGTATCGCCGCCACGATGGAATCTGTAGCCGCATGATTGAAGTTGTCGGGCATATCGAGAAGAAGGTTTATGGAGGTAGTGTCTACGTTCAAGGCATTGTTGGCTTGGGTGGCATTACCCTTCAGCACCTCAGAAAGTTCAGACTTCACTTTTGCAAGGGCATTGCCGATGCTGCGTAGTATCTGATTGAGGTTCTCATCATCGTTGTTTGCCTGCATGAGTGCCACTTGGCGATAGTTTTTGCCGTCGCTGCGGCTACGGCCTGTGAGGTACGTTTTGTTTTGGATATCGTAGACGAGCTCTTGTATGTCTATTGTTATTGTCAGGAGCATGGTAATTTAGAATTTAGAATTTTGAATTATTCAGGATTTAGCAGGATTCAGCAGGATTTATCAGGATTCAGCAGGATTCAGCAGGATTTATCAGGATTTAGCATGATTCAGCAGGATTTATCAGGATTTATCAGGATTTATCAGGATTTAGCATGATGTATCATGATAAATCATGTAGAAGCCTGCCCGTTAATCGTTGATCATTGATCGTTAATAATTGATCGTTGCCCGTTTTGGTGCGGGGTGATGGTAAAGGAGGGATTGGAGTTTCAGGGCGTAGTCGTCGCGACGGGTGAAAGAGGATGAGGATCTTTGTGGACTCACTATTTCCTGCCAAAGGGCAAGGACATGGGAGACGAGCATGTTTTCGATGGTCTTTTTCAGGCTTGCGGTGTCAACGGAGTCATTGACGGAAAGAGTCAGACGGAGAGAGGCATCGGTGTTTGCAACACTCTTTAGAAAAGTGCGACAGATGTCGATGGCGTGCATGGCAGCTTCATCGAAGAAGGAATGGAAGAGGGTTTTGTCTGCCTCGGAAAGGGCAAGGCGGTCATAGTCGCGGTCTTCAGGAGCCCTGGTACCTTGCCACTCAGTACGTCGGGCCACTTGTGAGAATACTGAGCTGCGGGTGATTTTGATAGATGTATCCATAATCAGGTATAATTTTGCTTTTACGCTTGCAAAATTACGCCATCCCCACCCCCACTACCCCTTATCAGAGTTAGGAGTAAAATCAGCCGGCGCCCCACTACGCCCCGG
>JAIDUH010000056.1 GCA_029060285.1 Muribaculaceae bacterium
AATTATCATATACGATCATATATATGAGCGAGATAAAGAATATAGGAGTATTAGGGTCGACCGGGAGTATCGGGACCCAGACACTCGACATAATATCGGAATATCCGGAGCTTTTCCGAGCATCGGTATTGACTGCAAGGCGCCAATGGCGTCTTCTTGCAGAGCAAGCATTGAAATATAGGCCGGATATCGTGGTCATCGGTGAAGAGGAACATTATGAGCCGCTTCGCCAAGCCTTGAAGGGAAGCGGCATTGATGTTGCTGCAGGGAGCAAAGCCATCGAAGAAGCGGCTGCCCACCCGGCGACTGACACTGTAGTGACAGCTATGGTAGGCTATAGCGGATTGCTTCCTACCATCTCCGCCATCAAGGCCGGCAAGACAATAGCGCTCTCCAATAAGGAAACGCTCGTAGTAGCCGGAGAACTTATCACAAAACTATGTAAAGAATACGGAGTAGCCATAGTCCCGGTGGACAGCGAGCACTCCGCCATCTTCCAATGTCTCGTAGGAGAAAAAAGGGAAGAGATGAGGAAAATCATTCTTACGGCAAGTGGCGGACCATTCAGGAAGCTTTCAAAAGAAGCCCTTTCAGAAGTGACGCCAGCCGATGCCCTTAAGCATCCAAACTGGGACATGGGAGCAAAAGTGACCATCGACTCAGCATCCATGATGAACAAAGGATTTGAGATGATTGAGGCCCGCTGGCTTTTCGACTGTCCGCCGGAAAGAATTGAGGTGGCAGTACATCCGCAGTCAATAGTGCATTCAATGGTGGAATACCGCGATGGCAGTGTGAAGGCCCAACTTGGAGTGCCTGACATGCACACTCCGATCCGCTATGCCCTCTCCTATCCTACCAGACTGCATACGGAAGCTCGACCGATGAAGCTCGAAGACTACGCCACGTTGACATTTGAGCGTCCGGACATGGACAAATTCCCACTCTTGGGATATGCTTTTGATGCCATCAAGACCGGAGGCACAATGCCGTGCATACTAAACGCAGCCAATGAAATTGCTGTCCAGGCATTCCTGGAGAAAAGAATACGCTTTACGGACATGCCTGTGATAGCATACAAAACGATGGAAGCCACTCCATGGAGCAAAGACTGCGAGCTTGAAAACCTTGTGGACACAAACGCCGAAGCGAGAAGAATAGCCACAAGCTACTTGGACAAATTTTAATTAATAAAACAATGATTTATCATGATTCACCACGATGCTTCATGATTTATCAAGGGTAATATAGACAAATACTTAAACACTAAAACTGTAGAAATTGGAAACATTTTGGATAAAGGCAGCCCAGTTAGTGCTTGCGCTCGCCATACTGATCATCATACACGAATTCGGTCATTTTCTCTTTGCCAGAATTTTCGGCATCAGGGTAGAGAAATTTTACATATTCTTTGATCCTTGGAAAGAACTCTTCAAATGGAAACCGGGCAAATATATAGGCGGCTTAGGGAAACAGAAGAACATCTCCAAAGAGCCCGAGAGCAATGACGGAGACAACCAAAAGCCAAAGAAATCAAAGTTCTGGAGCGACACGGAATACGGCATCGGTTGGATACCACTTGGAGGCTACTGCAAGATCTCCGGAATGATCGACGAATCGATGGACACCGAGCAAATGAAACAGCCGGCACAACCATATGAGTTCCGCAGCAAGCCAGCATGGCAACGACTGCTCGTGATGATAGCCGGGGTACTCTTCAACTTCCTTCTCGCCATCCTTATATATGCAGGCATAGTATTTGCCACCGGAGAGAAATATGTGGCACTTAAGGATGCCAACATGGGTCTGGAATTCTCACAAGCAGCACAGAAAGCCGGATTCCGTAATGGCGACATACCACTTGAAGCAGATGGAGAGTCACTTGACAATTATCCGGGAGAAGACCGGCTGAAGATGCTCCAAGCCAAGGAAGTAAAAGTGCTCCGCGACGGTAAAGAAGTGGATATCAAGATCCCAGAGACCCTGATATTCGACCTCGACAAGGAAATGAAGGATGAAAATGCCACGATCAACTTCTTCACCTACCGCATTCCGACAAAGATCACCCAGGTCATGCCCGGAGAGGGGGCTGCCAAAGCCGGAATAAAGGAGGGAGACCATGTCATTGCCATAAACGGGACTCCGACCACATCGCTGACAGAATTCCTTACCACACTTTCCGGACATAATGACGAGAAAGTGGAAATGACGATAGTGCGCCAGGAAGAGATGAAGAACGACACGCTTACACTGCCGGTGCAACTTTCAGAAAACTCCAAGATGGGAGTCGGACTTGAGGTGGACCCGTCGGCCTTCTTCATCGTAAAAGAAAAAAAATATAATATTTTCACATCGATTCCAAGAGGCATCGAGATGGGAGTGGACCGACTGACCAGCTATGCAAAAAGCATGAAGCTTGTATTCACGAAAGAAGGAGCAAAGTCAGTAGGAGGTTTCGGAGCGATAGGGAGCATATTCCCGGAATCCTGGGACTGGATAGCATTCTGGAACATAGCCGCCTTCTTATCCGTAGCATTGGCATTCATGAACATCCTTCCAATCCCAGCACTGGATGGAGGGCATGTGCTCTTCCTGCTCTATGAAGTGATATTCAGGCGCAAGCCATCGGACAAATTCATGGAGTATGCGCAGATGACAGGTATGATCTTATTGATCGGGCTGCTCATTTATGCCAATGGAATGGACATTGTGAGATTCTTCTTTAAGAATTAGGGGACCTAAGGGCTTTTGGGCCTTTAAGGTCCAAAGGGATTCAGGGGTTTAAATTGACAGATGGGACTCCATTTATAAGCAAATAATAGATGAACGAAATCATATTGAAGAAAGGGAAGGAGGAGAGTATACTGAGGCATCATCCTTGGGTATTCTCGGGAGCGATAGCGCGTCTTCCGGAGGGATTGGAAGAGGGAGACCTGACAGTAGTAAAGGGAACAGACGGCAGAGTGCTCGGCATCGGGCATTATCAGATCGGCTCCATCGCCGTGCGTCTGCTTGAATTCGGCACTGACACTCTGCCCGACGACTTTTTCCATAAAAGACTTGAGGCAGCTTTCCGCCTTAGAAAAACATTGGGACTTATCAGGGTGGACAACAACTGTTTCCGACTCGTACATGGTGAAGGAGACTTTCTTCCGGGCCTTGTCATAGACATCTATGGCGACACGGCAGTGCTTCAGGCGCATAGTCCAGGCATGCACTTCGAGCGTAGACGGATAGCGGAAGCTCTCATAGCGCTTCCGGATGCCCGCATAAGGAATGTATATTACAAAAGCGAGACGACTCTTCCTTATAAGGCCAACCTTGACCCGGAGAATGAATATTTGGTGGGAGGCTATGAAGGGAATATTGCAATCGAGAATGGACTTCAGTTCAATATAGATTGGCTCCGCGGACAGAAGACAGGATTTTTCGTAGACCAACGCGAAAACCGTGCCCTCCTGGAGAAATTTGCAAAAGGAAGAAAAGTGCTGAACATGTTCTGCTACACGGGTGGCTTTTCCGTCTATGCAATGCGCGGGGGAGCCGAGAGCGTGGTGTCGGTAGACTCATCATCCAAGGCTGCCGCTCTCACAGATGCCAACATAGAACTAAACTTCCCGGGAGATACACGCCACAAGACATATGCAGTGGATGCCTTCAAATATCTCAATGATATGCCCGACAAGGAATATGACCTCATCATCCTTGATCCGCCGGCATTTGCCAAACATCGCTCTGCATTGAAAAACGGCCTGATAGGCTACCGCAAACTGAACAGCAAGGCATTTGAGAAAATCAAATCGGGAGGAGTGCTTTTCACTTTTTCATGCTCGCAAGTAGTGACACGCGAGGCATTCCGGCTTGCAGTCTTCAGCGCGGCAGCCAAGTCAGGAAGGAAAGTGAGAATATTGCATCAATTGACACAACCGGCAGACCATCCCATCGACATATCACATCCCGAAGGTGAGTATCTGAAAGGACTGGTGCTTTATGTCGAATAATTGAGAATAAAATGGCGTCAGGGGCAACAGGGGCTTTAAGGGCTTTAAGAGCATTAAAGACATCTAAGATAAAAAATAACAAAATGAACAACTTTAAGACTTTTATGGCCGGGGGAGCTTTGCTCCTCGGGTCGATGACGACAATGGCAAAGGAAAATCCGAATTTTGACTATAAGGTAGACCGCTTTGCAGACATAGAGGTGCTTCGTTATGAAGTTCCGGGGTTCGACCAACTGACCCTTCAGCAAAAGGAGATGCTCTACTATCTGGCGGAAGCGGCCCAGTGGGGGCGCGACATCATCTGGGACCAGAACGGCAAGCATAACCTTCAACTTCGCCGGATACTTGAAAAAATCTACCAAAAATATGACGGCGACAAGAACTCAGCAGACTGGAAAGCATTTGAAAAATATATGAAGCAGGTATGGTTTGGCAACGGGCCGCACCATCACTACTCCAACGACAAGTTCAAGCCGGAATTCTCACAGGCATTCTTTGAAGAGCGCACCGGGGGGCTATGCAATCATTGCGTAGGGGCAAAAAATGACCAGGAACGCGAAGAAATCTTAACCGAGATCACAAAATATATCTTTGACCCAACATACATGCCTAAAAAGGTCAGCCTTGACTCCACGGGTGACGTCGTTGCCAACTCAAGTGTCAATCTATATGACGGAGTGACTCAAGAAGAGGTGGAGGCATACTTTGCAGCCCAGAAAAAGCCAAACGACCCCACACCGATATCATATGGCCTCAACTCCAAGCTCATAAAAGATAAAGATGGAAACATCAAAGAGGAAAAATATTATCTTAACGGGCTCTATGGAGATGCAATACGCAACATCATCTATTGGCTCGACAAGGCCAAGGGAGTAGCTGAAAACGATGCACAACGTGCTTACATAACCAAGCTCATCGACTACTACATCACAGGCGACCTGCGTCTTTTCGATGAATACTCCATTCTATGGGCAGAAGACACAAATTCTGACGTGGACTTCGTAAATGGCTTCATAGAAAGCTACAATGACCCACTGGGCATGACCGGAAGCTGGGAAAGCTATGTCAACTTCCGCAACCGTGAGAGCACAAAGCGTACAAAAATCATTTCAGAAAATGCACAATGGTTTGAAGACAACGCACCGATCGATCCCCAATATCGCAAACCTCAAGTGAAGGGAATCTCAGCAAAAGCCATCAACGCTGTAATGCTTGCCGGCGACGCATATCCGGCTACAGCAATCGGCATCAACCTTCCGAATGCAGACTGGATACGCGCCCAACACGGCAGCAAATCAGTGACCATCGAGAACATCACAGAGGCTTATGCAGAAGCAAGCAAGGGAAACGGCTTTCGCGAAGAGTTTGTCATCGACGCTCCGACACGCGAATTGATGGACAAATACCTTTATCAGACCGACATGCTGCACACTGACCTTCACGAGTGTCTTGGACATGCATCAGGCCAGCTTGCACCGGGCACCGACCCTGACGCACTGAAAGAAAACGGCTCTACACTCGAAGAAGCGCGTGCCGACCTTTTTGCCCTCTATTACCTTGCCGACCCGAAACTCATCGAACTCGGCATACTCGACGATCCTGAAGCATATAAAGCGGAATATTATCAGCAAATGATGAACGGACTCATGACCCAGCTCAACCGCATTGAACTTGGAAATGATGTAGAAGAGGCACATATGCGCGACCGCCAACTCATCGCGGCCTGGACACTTGACCATGCCAAGAAATCAAAGGCTGTAGAACTCGTGAAAAAGGGAGGCAAGACATATCTGAAGATCAATGATTACAAGGAACTTCGCAACCTCTTCGGTCAACTCCTTAAAGAGATACAGCGCATCAAGTCGACCGGCGACTATAAGGCCGGCAACGACCTTATCCAGAAATATGCAGTAAAGATCGATCCTAAACTTCACAAGGAAGTAATCGAGAGATACTCCACACTCAACATCCCTCCATATCGCGGATTCGTCAATCCGGTATATGTGCCGGAATATGACAAAGACGGGAATATCACCGACGTGAAGATCACCTACAATGAGAGCTATCCGGAACAGATGCTTCGTCTTAGCCGTGATTATTCAACGCTCGTAAACGAGCGTTGAGGGTTAGGGGGTTATCAGGTTAGGGGGTAATAATATACAAATTTTATGGAGAAAACCATACATGCCGGCACAATCAGCTCGATCCGCAAGGAATTTTTCGCGCTGCGCAACGGGATGATAGCCGACACCCTAAGAAAAGGGGGACTGGAGCAGAAGTATATCTTCGGGCTCCAGCTCCCTCAAATAAAAGAGATAGCACTCAGATATAAGCCGGCAGACGAGGAAGAGACCTCCCTTCTTGCCAGCGACCTCTGGAGCGACAAGGAATGCAGGGAAGCCCGACTGCTTGCCTGCCATATGATGCCACCGGCAAAAATGACATTTGAAGAGGCAAAAAGATGGGGAGAAGATACTGCCACGAGGGAGGAAGCCGATATCCTCGCTTTCCGGCTCCTGCGATATCTTCCTTATGCAGAAGAGTTAGCCGGACTCCTGGCTGCATCAGATGATCCACTCAAGAAATACACATCGACAGCAATACGG
The DNA here is from genome assembly GCA_029060285.1 of Muribaculaceae bacterium. Lineage (GTDB taxonomy): Bacteria > Bacteroidota > Bacteroidia > Bacteroidales > Muribaculaceae > Lepagella. The sequence goes on from JAIDUH010000056.1 coordinate 6,608, forward strand.
CGATTTTTATAACATAAATCAAAGAATATCATGAGACTTAACATCAAAACCGCACTGCTTGCTACAGCCGGGGCCGCGATGACACTATCATCAGCACTTTTCATGGCCCAAGACGCGACTGCCGCCATCCCGACAGGGAAAGAAGCAGGCAAATTCGAAGCCGGGAACGGAACGTTTCTTCTCAACGGCGAACCCTTCGTGGTCAAAGCAGCTGAGCTGCATTATCCCCGCATTCCAAAGCCATATTGGGACCAGCGCATCAAGCTCTGCAAGGCACTCGGGATGAACACAATCTGTCTTTACACATTCTGGAACTCGCACGAACCCAAAGAAGATGAGTTCGACTTTACCGGGCAAAACGATCTTCGTGAATTCATCAAGCTGTGTGAAGAAAATGATATGAAAGTGATACTTCGTCCGGGTCCATACGTATGTGCTGAATGGGAAATGGGAGGTCTGCCATGGTGGCTTCTTAAGAAAAAAGATATCAAATTGCGTGAGAATGACCCATATTTCCTGGAACGCGTAGATAAATTCCAAAAGGCAGTAGCTGACCAAGTGGGCGACCTTACAATAGCAGACGGAGGCCCGATCATCATGGTTCAGGTGGAAAATGAATATGGATCTTACGGTACAGACAAGCCATACGTATCCAATATCCGTGACATGCTACGTAAGAATTTCGGTGACAACGTCACATTGTTCCAATGTGACTGGTCGTCAAACTTCACCCAGAATGGCCTTGACGACCTTATATGGACAATGAACTTCGGCACGGGAGCAAACATAGACGAGCAATTCAAGAAACTGAAGGAGCTACGTCCTGAAAGTCCGCTGATGTGCTCGGAATTCTGGAGCGGATGGTTTGACAAATGGGGAGCAAACCATGAGACGCGTCCGTCGGAAGACATGATAGCAGGAATCGACGAAATGCTTTCAAAGGGAATATCATTCAGCCTCTATATGACACACGGAGGCACAAACTGGGGGCATTGGGCAGGTGCCAACTCCCCGGGCTTTGCACCCGACGTCACATCATACGACTACGATGCCCCGATAAGCGAGAGCGGACAGATCACCCCGAAATACATGGACCTGAGAAAAACACTTGCCAAATACTACGACGGCAAGAAACTCCCCAATATTCCAGCCACCATCAAGCCTATAGAGGTCAAGGAGTTCCAATTCGAGACAGTCGCCCCTCTCTTTGCCAATCTTCCGGAAGGGAAGAAGACAAGAGACATCAAGACCATGGAGGAATTCGACCAGGGCTTCGGAAGCATACTTTACCGCACTACCCTGCCCGAACTTAAGAATGGAGGAGTCCTTACCATCAATGAGCCGCACGACTATGTTCAGGTGTTTGTCAACGACAAGTATGTCGGCACACTCGACCGCAGAATGGGAGAAAAGAGCCTTCAGCTGCCGGCATGTCCTAAAAATGCACAGCTCGACATACTCGTAGAGGCAATGGGAAGGATAAACTTCGGACGAGCCATCAAGGATTTCAAGGGAATCACAGACAATGTCACTGTGACTGAAGAGCGTAACGGATACTCATTCACCTGCGACTTGAAAAATTGGGAAGTATTCAATCTTGAAGACACCGAAGAATTTTATGAATCGATGGAATTCTTACCTATCGGGTCATTCACACAGGGTGAAGACGGGAGATTGCCAAGAGGCGTATACAAAGGGACATTCAATGTGAGCAAACCATCCGACACCTTCCTTGACTTCGAGACATGGGGCAAAGGACTCGTCTATGTCAATGGTCATCCTCTCGGACGCATTTGGGAGATTGGCCCACAACAGACTCTTTATATGCCGGGCTGCTGGCTTAAGAAGGGAGAAAATGAAATCATGGTGTTTGACATCGTAGGACCGAAAGAAGCCAAATCAGCAGGTCTGAAAGAGCCAAAACTTGACAACCTGCAGATAAAGAAACCGACCACTCACCGCGAAGAAGGAGAAAACCTCGATTTGAGCGGAGAGAAACCTGCGCTTACGGGATCATTCGCATCAGGAAACGGATGGCAGGAATTCAAATTTGCCGCACCTGAGGAAGGGCGATATCTGTGTCTTGAAGCTCTAAATTCCCAGAATGGCAAGGAAGTGGCCTCAATAGCCGAATTCTATGTGCTTGATGAAGACGGCAATCGCCTCTCACGCGAACCGTGGACTGTCTACTATGCAGACAGCGAGGACACCAAACGCAACAACCGTGCAGGCGACAAAGTTTTTGACCTCCAGGAGTCGACATATTGGAGCACTGTCAAAGGGGATGCGTTCCCGCATTATCTTGTGATAGATCTCGGATCATCGAAGAAAATTTCCGGAATCCAGGCTCTGCCGCGTATGGAGAGCGATGTCCCGGGAGCTATTAAGGATTTCAAGGTGTATGTCAGCGAGAAGGCATTCAAGAAGTGAGGATTAGGCTGATTGGGCTGATTAGTCCAATTAGGCTTATAAGCTTGATTAGAGTTAATTTTTGCGGGGCGCTCAGTGATGGGCGTCCTGCATCATTAGTAGGAGATCAGGGAGAAGCGGTTGCCGGGGAGGCGCTCGAGCATGCCTTCAAATTCCATTTCGCCGAGGGACGCCATAAGGTCGTGGATCGGGAGTCCGGTACGCTCACGAAGTGCATCCACAGGCATCGGCTCCCGGGCGAAGCGAAGCGCATCATATATCAGCTTTTCCTTGCCTTGTAGTTCCGGGAAAAGATCACGTTGCCTTGGGGCTACTTGGATCGTCTTTGGTTGCCAACCAAGCATTGACATTATTTCAGCAGCAGAGCCCGCCATCATAGCTTTCTGACTTCGGATAAGCCTGTTGCATCCGGCACTCATCTCATCGCCAATTCTGCCCGGCAAAGCCAACAATTCACGCCCATAAGAAGAAGCGACAGCAGCCGTTGACATTGCGCCCCCCTTATCAGCAGACTCCGCCACCAAGACAGCATCTGTCATAGTCGCCACTATCCTATTCCTTTCAAGAAACCGACTTCTGTAAGGAGTGACACCGGACGGATATTCAGATATAATAGCTCCTCCTGAGGCTATGATCCGGCGCGCAAGGTCACGGTTAACCGCCGGATAGATCGTATTCAAACCATGAGCAACTACAGCTACCGTAGGCAAAGATGCGGCAAGAGCCGCCTCATGAGCAGCCGAGTCGATTCCCAAAGCCAGACCGCTCACGATCACCATATCCGGGAAATATGGAGCCAGGTCTTCCACAAGTTTCTTTACATATCGCACTCCATAAGCTGTAGAATGCCTTGTCCCCACAATGCTCATCATCGTCTCTGAATCAAGATCAGCACTGCCAAGACGATATAGCGTCATTGGTGCGCGGTCAATATCTGACAATCTTGAAGGGTAATCATCGTCGGTAAGGGAAAAGGAGACGATACCATGACGCTCCATAAATTCAGATTCCTTCTTCGCTTTAAAAACAGCTTCATCACGCACCATCTTATCTAAAAAAGGAGCAGCATTGACACCTAACCGCCCTGACAATTCCTGACGGGAGTGAGAGAAAAAATCTTCAACAGTAAGCCCTGCCTTCTCCATATGGCGCACCAAAGCAGGGTCCGTGCCGGGCACGAACGACAGAGCCATACCAAGAAATCTATGAGAGTCCACAATCAATTGATATATCTTGCGAAAATCTTAGCCAATTCGTCGCCACGCGAAAGCTTGCCATTCTTCAACACTACCACATTGACAAGGCCTTGACATACGAGGTCGCCGCCGGGACGCATGATGTCTTGATGGAAAATGAATCTCGGTCCTTTTCTCTCAAGGCGCAAGCAAGAGAGGAAAGTCTCATTCCCCCGGAGAGAAGAAATATATTCAATCTCAACTTTCCTGACCACAGCATCTATGCCCTGATTGTGCATCTCGACAAATGACAGCCCCGCATCGCTACAGAATTTATGGCGGGTATGCTCCATATAGTGAAGATAGTTGGCGTTGTTGACAATCTGCTCGCAGTCGAGCTCATAGTCGCGCACCTCCATCTCCATAATGAAGCAGTATTTACGATTTGTATTCTTTAATATTCTCATTTCTTAGTATCTTGGAACGTATAAAATGCTTAAAGGGGAATCCTTCAAGAATACTATTTCATATTCATTCGTAGTCTTTACCTTAACTATATTTGAATCAAAGATAGATAACCTCTGAGATTCAATCCAAGCAGATTCTGCATCGCCCGACTCATCATCAACCTTTCTAAAGATTCTGAGCACATATCCATCAGATTGGCGTTCAACGGTGTGATGGACTACGTTTGCCACCATATCTGAAGCCAGGACATAAGCGAAATAAATGAAAAATGCCAATGCAGGTACTACCGCCAAACAAATAAGCATCCCGATAATCAACCATCGGATGTCGACAAAACAACCGACTGCAATAAACATGATCCCTATCAGGAGCACAATCCAAATCGTCCAGCCGGAAGATGGAGTGCTTATCAAGGTCTTGAAGATTGTGTCGCGACCGACTGTGAAAGGTTGGGAAGCTTGCATGACAAGACGTGAGAGAGCCGGCTATTCGGAATAATGATTATCCCGGAATTTTTGATATATGATAAGGTTTTGCTTAGGTATAGTCTGAAGATATCCTGTTCCTTCCGGGTTTCTCAGACGAGACAATCTGATATATTTGTCGCCATTGCCATAATGCTTCGGGAAAACTTCATCGCGACGTCTCTTAGACACATCAGAAGCCTTAGAGTGTCCGTCAGGTTGCAATCCCCTTAGATCCGGATGGATGCCATCCGGACCATCCGTGACGGCATATATGTCAGCGACCGGAGGGTAGCCAAGTCCGGTCCACATCACATAATCTTTTGCAGCCCCCTTTGATGGCTCACCATCTGCAGGGACGCACCCTTCAATGACAATGGTAGCACAGGATTTATATCTCGGGATAAAGTCTTGGTCGATGAGCCAGCCATCCTCAAGTCCGTCTGCCATATCCTTTTCAAAAAGACTATGATAAAATGTCCTGGAAAGCGTCTCAGTGAGCAATTCAGGTGTGACAGCTTTTTGCTCAGCCGCCGGACGAAGAAGATGGAGAGCATTGGCTTCCCGGACAAACCCGAAACCCTCGTTGGGGCGTCCGCAGTGGCTATAGTTGGTGCGCACAAGCATATGCTCAGGAGCATCGGCAAGATCGATCCTTATATAAGAATGATTGTTTGTTTCGAAATACGCACCAGCCCCGGAGGCATCAATCACACCGAAATTTGCCTCCACACCCATAGGGCGAGGCAGGGAGTCGAGCAAGCGGGCAAAATCTTCCACAGTGACACAGGAACGAAGAGCCTTGGTCATCAAGAAGCCTTCCTTATCCATATCTTTTTCGGGGACCTTGTCGTCTTTCAGATTGTAGGAAGCCGTGTTCATAATAGCGAAGCCTTCACTGTTGAAACCTGTCCAACACTCTTTAAGATTTTTGTCGGAAGCATTGAAAAGCCCGGTGTATCCGAAGCCTTCAAGACCCGGAGCCACGTATTCCACCTTATTATCAATCGATGAAGTGTCACGATGCTTCCAAAGCATCGGGCGACCATATGGACTCAATTCAGCACCGATGATGGCACTCGTGCATGCAACGGCAGGAGATATTATCCCTGCCATCAAACAAATCAATATAAAAATGCGTTTTTTCATTGATGCGAATTTAATAAAAAAAACACAACGCACCAAATAAACTGAAAAAAAATAACATAAAAAGGAACTGATATGGAAATTATGCCCAAAGACCCTGTAATGTTGATGAGTTTTATCAACATGAAGCTACGTGATGAATATCGCACGCTGGAGGATTTCTGCGTTGCGTATTGTCTTGACGAGGCAAAACTGAAATCTCAAATGGAGGCATCAGGCTTTCAGTGGATGCCAGACATCCGCCAATTCCGTTAAAAAATCTATAGGTAATGTTAAAAAAATAGGCAAAGCCAACCATTTGGCATAGCAATGCGTTACACTTATACAAAAAGCAATATGGCGAAGCATTCCGGTTTCGTGAGAAAGTGAGAATGCGGTTTTAAGTTTAGTTAGATATAGTTTATAGTGGAATCGTGAGGGAGAGTCGCTGTGTTAGCGGCTCTCCTTTTGTGTTATTGCATGGGGCGTAATGCTTAGGGAATTGGGCATGGGGCGTGATGCGAAATAGGATTCCTGCTATCTTAGCAGGAATCCTATTACTATTATTATCAAGCAGATGATATACAATATAATCGGGAGGGCCTTTGGAAATTGCGGATGGTCTTGCCTGAAGTTTTCTTTTGAGAGTTTTATACCGGATCGCCTTACGTATTCCCTTGCCATCGGGGGGAGCTGATTGAGGAGTTGCTCCTGCTCCTCTTCTGCCAAGGCTTTCTTGCGATTGGAATCCACATACCCGGAAGATATTTGGGATGGGAGCGTTCCGGAAAGGCGTTGCCGGAAGTATCTGCAAATGTCAGGGACATCAGATGCCTGCATCCAGTCGTCCATTCCCTTACACCAAACATAAGTGTCAGGGCGGACACCTTCCTTCGGCATATCATCGAGCGACATGGGTCCGTATTGCCGCCCTCCTATCATTGCAAAATACTTCATGGTCATAAAGTAGTCATAATCGATCCCAATGAGATCACCTTAAGAATAGACAGCACATTGATTATGAGACCAATTCCCGAAAGGACAAAAGATACGATACAAAGTGTCTTGCAAGTGGACCAAGCACTCTGAGCAGTAATGTTGTCTCCATACCTCATGGCATTTTCGGCCTTAGAAGCATTGGTAATGGCAAAAATACCGACAATGCCACCTATGCAAGAAAACAGGAACCCAACCACTGTAGCCACAATTGCCAGAGTCTTCCAGTTAATTGGCGGATTAACATAACCTCCACCTTGAGCAGGGTCATTGAAAGCTCCATATTGAGGTTGCTGATATTTAGGAGATGGATCTTCGGCACGTGCATATGATCCAAAAGCGGATTCATTTTCGTCGATACGCGTACGGTTTGCAAGGATGGGTGCGAGTTCCGGCAACGAGTCAGCCCTCGCCCAGTCAGCCATACCTGCAGTCCATACAAGTGTAGACGGCTCAATACCCTTATCAGCGAGTTGAGTTATGGAAAGAGGACCTACTCGGTCCTCTCCCTCTACGATATAATATTCTTTCTCCATCATCACATATTTTTACCGTGGCAATTCTTGTATTTCTTACCGCTACCGCAAGGACAAGGATCATTACGCCCCACCTTCGGCTGAGCCTTCACCGGCTGGTTAGGTTGTTGCGGACGGTTTACATTCTGAGCTGCCTGACGCTGCGCATTCTCACCCTCATAAGTCTCATGCGTAGTGGAATAGTTCGCATATGGGTTTGAACCGGCCGGAGCACCATATTCCTGACGAATCTCCTGAGTACGGGTGTAGGTGGCAGCCTGAGCATTTCTGTGAGCCTGAATAGCCTTCTCATGAGCTTCACGAGCCTGCTCAGCCTGAGCCTTAGCTTGCGCCTGCGCTTGCTGAGCTGCGATCTGGGCCTCACGTAAAGCCTTGGCCTCCTCATAGTCGGGAGCTGCAAGCTTGCCTCGCATAAGAGTGGCGACAGCCTTAGAATTCATTTCCTCAAGCATATTTTTCCAAAGGCCGTAAGCCTCAAGCTTATATATCACGAGAGGATCCTTCTGCTCGTAGCTTGCATTCTGAACCGACTTGCGGAGTTCATCCATATCACGAAGATGCTCCTGCCAAGCGCTGTCGATAGCCTGGAGAAGGACAGCCTTTTCCCAACCTTTTACGATAGGACGACATTCATTATCATATGCCTCTTTGAGATCACATCTGATATTGAAGAAACGACGACCATCCGTCACGGGCACGCCTACCACTCCGGAAGCACCACGCTCTTCGACAAACTCCTTGATGTAGGGCATAGCAGCCGCGGCAATCTTATCGCGATTCCTATAGTATGTGGCAAGAGCTTCATCGGCAAGTTTGGCAGTGATCTCATTCTTGTCTGCCTTGCGATATTCCTCTTCGGTGAAGGGGGAATCGATGGCAAGTGTCTTTCTGACTTCCATAGTGAAATCATTGTAGTCAAAACCCATATCGGCGATGCTCTGAGCGGTGTCGTAGATCATGTTGGCGATATCGGTGCCAATACGTTCACCCTTGAGGGCATTCTGGCGCTTTCCATAGATGGCTGTACGCTGGGCATTCATGACATCATCATATTCCACAAGGCGCTTACGGATACCGAAGTTATTCTCCTCTACCCTCTTCTGAGCTTTCTCGATAGCATTAGTGAGCATCTTTGACTCAAGCATCTCACCTTCTTCAAAGCCCATTTTATCGAGCATCTTGAAAGTGCGTTCGCCGGCGAAAAGACGCATAAGGTTGTCTTCAAACGACACGAAGAAAACGGAGCTACCCGGGTCGCCCTGACGTCCGGCACGACCACGGAGCTGACGGTCGACACGACGCGACTCATGGCGTTCGGTGCCTATGATAGCCAAGCCGCCGGCATCCTTCACTTCTGCAGGGAGCTTGATATCGGTACCACGACCTGCCATATTTGTAGCGATAGTCACGGTGCCGGTCTTACCTGCCTGTGCCACGATGTCAGCCTCTTTCTGATGGAGCTTGGCATTGAGAACCTGATGAGGTATCTTGCGCAGCTGAAGCATACGGCTAAGGAGCTCGGATATTTCCACCGAAGTAGTACCCACGAGCACAGGACGTCCCTGAGCCACCATGTCTTCCACTTCCTTGATTACAGCGTTATACTTATCTTTCTTGGTGCGGTAGACACGGTCTTTCTGGTCATTACGGATCACCGGACGGTTGGTAGGAATTTCCACAACCTCCATCTTGTAGATATCATAGAACTCACCCGCCTCAGTCATTGCCGTACCGGTCATGCCGGCAAGCTTGCGATACATACGGAAATAGTTCTGAAGAGTGATCGTGGCATATGTCTGGGTGGCAGCCTCAACCTTTACGCCTTCCTTAGCCTCGATAGCCTGATGGAGACCATCTGAATATCTACGGCCTTCCATGATACGTCCGGTCTGCTCATCGACAATCTTGATCTTATTGTCGTCGATCACATATTCGATATCCTTATCAAAAAGAGTATATGCCTTAAGAAGCTGGTTGACGGTATGCACACGTTCAGACTTCACGCTGTATTCCTGAAGGAGTTCATCCTTGCGCTGATGCTTTTCTTCTTCCGTGCCTTCCATATTGTCGACCTCGGCAAGCTGGGAAGTGATGTCAGGGAGCACGAAGAAGTGCGGATCCTGAGTTGTGTCGGTCAGCACCTGGATACCCTTGTCGGTGAGTTCGATACTATGGTTCTTTTCATCCACAACGAAGAAGAGAGGCTCAACAGCAACAGGCATCTCGCGGTTGTTATCCTGCATATACTTTTCCTCAGTCTTCAGAAGGATCGGCTTTATGCCTTCTTCGCTAAGGTAGCGGATGAGAGGACCGTGCTTCGGAAGACTCTTGTAGACACGGAAGAGAGCAAGTCCGCCATCTTCGAGCAACTCCTGAGCCGTAAGGGGTTTCTTTCCGTCACCTTTGTCAAACTTCTTGATTTTCTCAGGATCACCGCTCATAGCGGCAGAAATCTTATCCTTGGCTTCCAGAAGGAGAGCCTGCGCCTGCTTACGCTGCGCATTGACCACTTTCTCGACGTTAGGCTTGAACTCATTGAACATCTGGTCGTCACCTTTCGGGATCGGACCTGAGATAATAAGCGGAGTACGTGCATCATCGATGAGCACCGAGTCGGTTTCGTCGACTATAGCATAATAATGGTCATCACGCTGCACGAGATCGTTGATCTGGGTAGCCATATTGTCGCGCAGATAGTCAAAGCCGAACTCATTGTTCGTACCGAAAGTGATGTCGCTGCGATAAGCTGCACGACGTTCGGGAGAGTTTGGTTCAGTCTTGTCAATACAAGCCACAGAAAGACCGTGGAACTCGTAAAGCGGACCCATCCATTCCGAGTCTCGCTTGGCAAGATAGTCGTTGACAGTCACGACATGCACACCTTCGCCAGTAAGGGCATTGAGGAATACGGGGAGAGTAGCCACGAGAGTCTTACCTTCACCGGTAGCCATCTCAGCGATATTGTTGGAAGTCTTGTCGCCTTGAAGCACACCATGAAGCACCATACCGCCGATAAGCTGGACATCATAATGCACCATATCCCACTTCATCTCGTTGCCTCCGGCAATCCATGAAGTCTTATAGACAGCCTTGTCGCCATCAATGGAGATGAAGTCTTTTCCTCGAGCAGCCAGGTTGCGGTCGAAATCGTCGGCAGTCACTTCAATGATATCGTTGGATGCGAAACGCCGCGCAGTCTCCTTTATGACAGCGAATACCTCGGGAAGAGCGGCATCAAGCTTGTGGGCATACATCTTGTACATATCCTCCTTGAGACTGTCGATCTCTTTCCAGTAAGGTTCACGCTTATCAAACTCCATGGTTTCGATTTTCGCGCGGATATCTGCCATCTTGTCTTTGTAAGTCTTAGCTTCCCCGCGGATATCGTCGCGGATCACATTGATTCTATCGCGTAGCTCATCATTGGAGATGTCGCGTATCTGCTCAGAAATCGGATTGATTTCCTTCTGAAGGCGATTCCAGAGAGGACGCACTGCGCGTTCGCTCTGATCGCCGAAAATTGATTTAAGTATGTTGCTGAATCCCATTTTTAATGAGAATTAAGTTTATATTCTGTTTTAAAAGTGCAAAGATAATAAAATTAATGCATAATTCATAATGCATAATGCATTATTTTTGCCATATTGCCTCTTATTATTAACTATTTTCTATGAATTATTAACTAATAACTATGAATTATGCATTCATTAGAAAGTGATTGGCTTGTCGAAAGCACCGTTGGGGCTTCTGATGCGCATGACCGAGCTGATGGTGGGCGCAATGGCAGTGGCGTTAACTTCGCCGGTTTCTACTTTAACAGGGATTCCGGGCCCCATTATGAATGCCGGAGTGACAGGATTTCCTTCCCTCACCTGCCAAGTCAAAAGAGGGAGACGAACGTCGTCGTTGATGGTCCAGCCGGGAGCAAATTCAAGGCGCAGATCGCCAGCCGACTTGGGATCAAGCCCCCTGCCGATACGACGCAATTCGGGAGTTGTCTCCCCGACAATATCAGTCAGCGACTTCACGTCAGCAACCCCGCTCATCATCACGACGAAATCACGGGCATCGCGACGCACATCGGCAAGCTCGAGGCCATGGCGTTCCAATGTGGAATGATCAAGATAGATCATATTTCGGAAACTTCCGTCCACGTACTGGTCATTGCCATGCTTTGCACTGAGATAGGAGTTGAGAAGCGACACTGCGCGCTTCATCGAGAAAGTGCCAGTAGGGATGCGGAAGCGGGCTTCATCTTCAGCTCCATCGTCAAAATATCCGGTAGACACGAGGAAAATCAGGGTATTGTCAAGCCCAACACTTTCCTTGATAGCATTCAAAAGACGCTCCAACTGCCCGTCAAGACGCAAATAACTATCCTGCATCTCAAGGCGCATATCGCTGTCGAGACCATGCTTGTAGGGAGCTACGGTGTATCCGATGTTGAGCATATCAATCACATCGGTATGCTGTCCGAGCTGAAGAGATTTCAAATAATCGATAGCAACATCTGTCACTTCCGTATTCACGAGTGCCGACTCCTTATATTTCACGTATCTGTCACTGTCCTTCTTCGGGAAAGTATGCCGGAAAGGGAAATATTTCTTCTGGGGAGGCACACCATGGTAAGAGTCGAGGGCATTGGCAGGCGTCCAAACCATCGTATCCATACGTTCGGATAGCGGCGTCCTGTAGTTGCGCTGTGAAATAGTGTTAGGCACTTCCTTATAGTAAGTGGTAGTGGCCCATTTACCATTTTCGTCAGCAATCCAGAAAGCACTGCTCCCTGCATGACCAGCCATTATTATTGACTGCATTGGATCAGGGGAGATGCTGTATACAGCACCAAGCCCCACACCATCCACAGCGATCTCGTCGCTGATGGTAGAAAGCCTGATGGCATTAGGGCTGTAGGTCTCATTGGTGAAGTTGCCTAATGTAGCCGGATCGTGGAGAATAGGGAGGGGATATTTAGATGCATGATCATACATCTTCTTGGCAGGTATGCCCGAAGCAGAAGCATAATTGCCGGTATAGACAATAGAAGTAGAATTGACGATGTCAAGATCCTCAACATTATAATCCACATTCTTCAGATATAGCCCACCATTTTTCAGCAGGTTAAAGCCCCCTTTCCCAAAACGCGAAGAAAGGAAATCTATATAATCGGAGCGCAGCTGATCTACCATGATACCTACGACGAGTTTAGGACGTGTAGGATCTGCCATCACCACCGTTGAAATACCGACAAGTCCACAAAGGACAGAGGTCAGCAACCTATTTCTATTTAAATTTCGCAAGATCAATTAAAAAATCAAGTAGTTAAAGAGTTACTTTTTATTTATTTTGCCGGAATCGGCAACGAGAGTCAAAGAGAGGGGCAAGATGCTCAACAGCATCGGCCAGACTGCAGGGTTGACAATTTGAATCACCAAATGTGTAATCAAAAGCAACGACAACACTACGGCCATAGCGATATTATAGAAAGACATCACCTTTACAATCTTTCTCCAAGATCTGAGCCATAATCCGATTGCCACAATCAATTGCAACGGATTCAGCCAGAATATGAGCAAATTGGGCGATGTGGCTTCATGTTCTGACACAAAGACAAGGAAAGTCACGATGATGCCTCCAATGCCAGCCACAAGGAAATATATGAATATCCACCACTTCCAGAGCTTCTTCCTGAAGATATAAGCAAACATCGTGCCAAGACTTATGACAAACATCAACATCCCGGCAGCCATCGGTGTCAGATACCAAGGTGTGGGAGGGAGCGTGGCATCGTAGAATCCGGGGAAAATGACATTTGTCTCCTTCACAAGAGGCTGATCACCGATACGTCCTTGCGCTATCTTTGCGGCAAGCACCGGTGGCGCAAAGATATCTTCATCCTTAGCCAACGGAAAGTCAAGCCCGCTTCCAAGAGCGAGATCGATCCCAAACTGATACCATGGATAATTGCGATGGAAATGCCTCATCTCAGAGCGAAATGTAGGATAATAGAGTGTATCTGGAAGGGTGATGTCCCTTTCAGTGGCCTGGTTGATTCTTTTCCATGGACGCGTGGCGCAGTTGTCGCGGACGTAATTATACCTATAGATCCTGTTTTCAGGAAGCGACTCCACCTGAAGAAGCTTACGCAACTCCCCGGCCTCTTCCTGCGAAAGAGACAGCACATGCTCCGTGACCCTCGATCCGCGCCGGACATAAGCGGGCATAAATCGCTCGAAACGATAGCCATAGACCATGTAATCGGTCTCACCTTTGCAGAAACGATAGATGAAATTTGGCGAAGTGAAGTCAAAAATGCCGTAATTCCATACCGAATCCATCTTTTCACTGCGGATACGAATGGCAGCATGTCCGCAAAGCTCGTAGACGTCAGGACCCGGATCGCACGTCACTATACTAACAGTAAGGTCTTCCCTATCATCGGCAGGGAAGACTGAATCGGTCCTCTCCTGAGCAATCAAGCTGCAGGAGAGGGAAAAAATCATTATGAATATCCAGACTAATCTGTTCATTCCTTAGAATTCGCAGTTGTTCGGATAACGGGGGAACGGAATGACATCGCGGATATTCTGCATGCCGGTCACGAAAAGAATGAGACGTTCGAAACCGAGGCCAAAGCCTGAGTGAGGCACAGTGCCATACTTACGGGTGTCGAGATACCAATCCATTCCTTCAAGACCCTGGTCAGCCATGCGTTGTTTCAGCTTATCGTAGCTTTCCTCACGTTGGCTACCGCCAATGATCTCGCCAATCTTCGGGAAAAGCACGTCCATAGCGCGAACTGTCTTTCCATCATCGTTAAGCTTCATATAGAAAGCCTTAATTTCCTTCGGATAGTCGGTAAGGATTACAGGTTTCTTGAAATGCTGCTCCACGAGATAGCGCTCATGCTCAGAAGCAAGGTCAACACCCCAATAAACAGGGAATTCAAATTTCTTACCGCTTTCTTCGAGAATCTTGATGCCCTCAGTATAAGGCAGGCGCACGAAATCATTGTTGATGACAAAGTTGAGTCGATCTATAAGCTCCTTGTCGAAATGCTCTGCGAGGAACTCTATATCGTCTCTGCAATGTTCAAGGGCATAAGAGATGCAATACTTCACGAATTCTTCAGCAAGATCCATATTGTCTTCTATCTCATAGAATGCCATTTCCGGCTCTATCATCCAGAACTCCGAGAGGTGGCGTGGAGTATTTGAGTTTTCAGCGCGGAAAGTGGGACCGAAAGTATAGATGCATCCGAGAGCAGTGGCACCCAGCTCACCTTCAAGCTGTCCACTCACAGTCAGTGAAGCCATCTTTCCAAAGAAATCCTGAGAGTAATCCACCTTGCCGTCTTTAGTCATGGGAATCTCGTCGAGAGGCATGGTCGTCACCTGGAACTGGGCACCTGCGCCTTCGCAATCAGAAGCAGTGATCAGCGGAGTGTGGAAGTAATAGAATCCCTTATCGTTGAAGAATTTATGAATAGCATACGCAAGAGCGTGGCGAATACGCAGCACGGCGCCAAACGTATTTGTGCGAGGACGCAGATGAGCGATCTCACGGAGGAACTCAAGGGAATGGCCTTTCTTCTGAAGAGGATAGTCAGCCACGCTTGCAGTGCCATAGATCTCAATCTCCTCAGCCTGCACCTCGATGGCCTGTCCCTTTCCCTGAGAAGCGACAGCCATGCCCTGCACGTGAATTGACGAGCCGGTAGTCACATCCTTAAGAGAATCTTCCGGAATCTTGGCGAAATCCACCACAATCTGGACATTCTTAATAGATGACCCGTCGTTGAGGGCAATGAAAGCCACGTTTTTGTTGCCACGGCGGGTACGCACCCACCCCTTAACATCCACTTCAGAGCCGATATACTTTTCAGGATCAGCGAGAAGGGCCTTGACGGTCGTACGTTTTATATCCTTCATCTTATAGTTTGGTTTGTGAAATTATTCAAATGAACCCATACGGAGGAAATTGACCTCTTCCTGAGTGAGGTATCTCCAACGGCCGCGTGGGAGGTTTTTCTTAGTAAGACCAGCGAAATACACGCGGTCGAGTTTAGTCACTCGATAACCAAGATGTTCGAAAATACGGCGCACGATACGATTACGTCCGCTATGTATTTCGATACCTGCCTGGTTACGGTCAGTGTCGTTGGCATATGAGATAGCATCTGCATGGATTTCACCGTCTTCAAGTTCAATGCCGTCGGCAATGCGCTGCATATCTTCTTCAGTGATATCCTTATCGGTCCACACATGATATATCTTCTTCTTGACAAACTTGGGGTGAGTGAGCTTAGAAGCGAGTTCACCGTCGTTGGTAAGGAGAAGCACACCTGTGGTATTTCTGTCAAGACGCCCTACGGGATAGATTCTTTCCCTGCAAGCCCCTTTGACCACGTCGAGCACAGTCATTCTTCCATTCGGGTCGTCGCTTGTAGTCACGCAATCCTTAGGCTTGTTGAGAAGCACGTAGCACTTACGCTCCGGCGTCACAACTTTGTCGTCGCACTTCACGACGTCATCACGGTTGATCTTAGTACCGAGTTCAGTCACCACAACATCATTGACAGTGACGAGACCTGCAGCAATCTTTTCGTCGGCTTCGCGACGGGAGCAGATGCCGGAATTAGCCATGAACTTGTTGAGGCGGATCGGTTCATTCGGGTCGAAGTCTTCGATGACATAGTCGATCTGACGAGGACGTGGAGTAAACTTCATACCCGGCTTCTGGTTTTTCTGGAAGCCTCCTTGGCGTTTCTGGAATCCGCCTTGCTGGTTGCCTTGACGGTTGTAGCCATTATTATTCTGGCGTTTCTGGTATCCGCCCTGCTGGTTGCCTTGACGGTTGTAGCCACCTTGACGGTTTTGGTATCCGCCCTGCTGGTTGCCTTGACGGTTGTAGCCACCTTGACGGTTGTTGTAGTTGTTCTGACGGTTTTGGTTACCGTAGTTGTTCTGTCGGCTATATCCGTTAGTGCGGTTTTGCTGATATCCTGTCTGAGACGGAGTCTGCTGATATGAATTTTCAGAAGAAGATGTCTGGGAATCAGATTCCGTGTTATATCTCTTGTATCCCTCTTCAGAAGTGTTTCCGTTCTGATAAGGACGGTTATAAGAATTCTGACGTTGCTGGTAAGCCGGACGTGCCTGACGGTTATATCCGGACTCTTCCCTATTATGGTAGGCGTTGGAATAACTGTTCTGGTAGCTTGGGCGTGTTCTGGGTTGGTATCCACGCTGCGGGAATTCGGGTCTTTCGGTACCTTTATAAGGTCTTGACTGGAAATACTGGTCTTTGTTTTCCGAGTTTTCTGAAGAAGTAGTAGGCAGTGCCCCGATTCTTGGTCTCTTGGGTTTCTTCTCTTCCATTACATTCAATTTATTTGGCGCATGACATCGCTGCCATTTTTCAAAGTCGCCGTTGATTTATGTGTTTCTTTTAAATGTGCATTTTGTTTTTAATGGTGCAATTGCATCTGCAAAAGTACAATTTTTTTTTGGCATATGCAAATATACGGCAAAAAAAGTTCTGCCAACGCCATCGTCCTTTCATTCAGAGGGGATAAAAACCCCGGGCTAGTCACCCGGGGTCATGGAATTATTGCAAAAGTCTATCTTAGCGGATTATCACTTTGGAAGCAGATGAGCCTTGGCGACGGATGAAGATTCCATTTGACGGGTCAGATACTTTCTGACCATTCAGGTTGAAGTATTCTACAGGCGCATTTTCGTCGATGACACCTTCTACACCTGCCGGAACGTCGTAGTCGTTCACCTCATTCTTAGCGCAGTTGAGCACATTGCCATTGGCATCGACAACAGCAGCGATCACACGCAGCTGATTTCTGTCAGGAATAAGAGTTGAAGAAATCTTTGACAAGTCGAAGCTCAAAGTGTGCTCCACAGCCTGCTCTGCATCAAGAGAAGCAGGGATGCTGCCATCCACACCGTAAATACCGGTAGTGGAGACCACCACATCGTTGAAGATCAGTCCCTGAACAGAGCTCTTACCATATTGACCACCTCTGCAGAAAGCATTCAGCTGAGGAATGTACTGAGGTCTGTCAGATGCATAATTATTTGACTGGAACCAGCTTCTGGAAGTACCGGAAAGACCGTCTGCAACCAAAATATATGCAATCTTATAGTTTTTGTCGGTGAAACCAACCATATTGGAGACTTCAGCCTTGGCAACAAGCACATCTTCTGATTCCCAAGCATGATCCACTTTCACCAACCATGGTGTAGGCACAGCATTAAGGGCGAGGATATCTCCGACTATAGGCAATTCCGTATCATAAGATTGAGTGCCATAATATGGATCCACCACTGTCTCACGGTCAAGAGATGCGGACGGGAAACTACTGATTGCAGCAGGATAACTGGTAGTGACAGTCATCGGATCCTGATTATGGTAGGCTGCAACGACGAAATCCGGATAGTTCTCCTTGATATATTCAAGAGCAGCATACCCACGAGTGCAATAGCCACACCAAGTGCCCGTGTATTCCTCAATGAGAGTCTGACGTACAGGAACCTGGCTCAGAACAGCGACAGGCACTTCTACAGTAGCATTCGGGCTGACATTGGGCTTACCATTGAACTTGGTAATGGTAATGGTCACATTTTCATTAAGCAACTCATCCTGTGGGAGGAAACCAATGGTAGCATTAAACACCTTGCTTGCACCCGGACCTACCGGAGAAGAGAGCACAAAATTAGTATTATAGTTATGTCCATTAAATGTGTAAGAGAACTCAACGGACTCAATGGGTTCGGCAGATGTGCCGTAAAGAGACACTTGAGTTGAAGATGACTTGCCAATCGGCAAATAAATGTCATGTGGCTTCTGGTTGAACCCGACGTATCTCGGGAAATTATCACCTTCCATTGTGATAGACATAGAAAGAGCACCAAGCTCAGAAGCGAAGGAGTAGAACTCCGAGGGGAATTCAGAAGTATCACTTACACCAAAAGCTCCGGCTCCGGCATATGAATTTGGAATACCGTCGTAAGGCATGTAATACATATCATTCCTTTCGGGCACCACGAAGCTATATCCAAAGCATAAAGACTTTTCTTCTCCGGTGATCTTATAAGGAGTGTCAATGCTCACGCTTGTGGCCTCGAAAGGGATTGCAGGCATCTTGAAATCCTGCGTGTATTCTTCTTTGGTAAGATCGAATGAGTAGAAGAATCGCGCATCATTGATTGAATTTGTTCTCATCGACCCGTCAGACGGAGTATAGACCGTGAATCCGGTCACAGAGTTTCCGGCAAGTCCCTTCAGATCATCGGGAGCCAATTCAAACACCAAGTACACACGTGTCTGCCCCGCTTTAACATTGTTGAGCATAGTGAGAGAATAGACCTCATCACTATAAGAGAATTCGAGCGACTCTGAAGCCCGCGTAGCGGGAGCCGGAGCTTTAGCAACAGCGGGAGCCTTCAGACCGAACCCAAAATCCGATGCATCGGATTTTAGCAAAGATGCCCCCAGGGAAGGTGCAGCTGCAAAAGCAGAGCATGAAGCGGCAACCACCGCAGAAAGAAGGAATGCTTTTTTCATATTGTTGTAAAAATTAAAGTTATTTCAATGTATCTATAGCCTTGCGTATGCGGGCGATCACTTCAGACTTTGGCATCAGCTCGGTGATGTCGAACATATGAGGACCACGGCATGCTCCAACCACGGCAAGACGGAAAGCATTCATGACATTTCCGAGATGATAGCCCTTTTCTGCAATCCAATCGAGCACGATCTTCTCGGCATTGGCAGAGCTCATGTCGACAATTCCCTCCAGTACACCAATCAATTCTTCCATAATGCGTGGGGTATCTTCCTGCCAGCGTTTCTTGACGTCTTTTTCAGCATACGCATCCGGAGCCACAAAGAAGAAATCACCCTGAGCCCAAAGATCTTGCACGAACTCAATGCGCCCCTTTACCATGCCTACAGCCTTTGCCACATAGTCCATGCCGAAATCATCGGCATTTTTTCCTCTCTCGGCAAGGCGCTCCCTAAGGACAGGCATGAAGAGTTCGGCAAGCGCCATATCGTCCATACGCATAAGATATTCATGATTGAACCATATGCCTTTCTTATAATCGAACTTGGCACCGGCCTTCGAGCAATGGTCGAAAGAGAACTTATTGATGAGTTCATCCATACTCATTATCTCAGTGTCATCACCGGGATTCCAACCGAGCAGAGCAAGGAAATTGACCACAGCTTCAGGCAGATACCCCTTTTCGCGATAACCTGAAGATATCTCGCCACTCTTCGGATCGTGCCATTCGAGAGGGAATACAGGGAATCCGAGTTTATCGCCATCACGCTTCGAAAGTTTTCCGTTGCCTACCGGTTTGAGCAGCAATGGAAGATGCACGAACTGAGGCATGGTATCCTCCCAACCGAATGCCTGATAAAGAAGCACGTGGAGAGGTGCGGACGGGAGCCATTCTTCCCCACGGATCACGTGAGTTATCTCCATAAGATGGTCGTCGACGATATTTGCAAGATGATAGGTAGGGAGATCATCAGCACTCTTGTAAAGGACCTTGTCGTCGATAATGTTAGAATTGATTACCACTTCACCGCGGATAAGGTCGTTGACCTTCACGTCTACATTCGGCTCGGTCTTGAAGCGCACCACATATTGATGACCTTCGTCGATGATACGCTTCACTTCCTCAGCCGGCATTGTCAATGAATTGCGCATATTGCCACGAGTATGGGCATCATATTGGAAATTAGGATGCTCGGCGCGAGCAGCCTCCAATTCCTCAGGAGTGTCAAAAGCAATGTATGCCTTTCCTGCGTCAAGGAGCTGATCAGCGTATTTGCGGTAGATATCCCTACGCTGGCTCTGCTTGTAAGGGCCGTGCGGACCTCCCTCACGAACACCTTCGTCAAACTTAATGCCGAGCCATGAGAGACTCTCGATGATGTAGTCCTCGGCACCGGGCACAAACCGGCGGCTGTCGGTGTCTTCAATACGGAGTATCATGTCGCCGCCATGCTGGCGAGTGAAGAGATAGTTGAAAAGGGCAGTGCGGACACCTCCGATGTGGAGAGGACCTGTAGGTGAGGGAGCGAATCTTACTCGGGTTTTCATATAGAGGAATTATTTAATTTAGGATTGAGAATAATTTAGAATTGTGAATTTAAAATTATTTTTTAGATGAGGATTTATTTGAATTGGAATTTTGTGGTCCAGGGGGCGATGAGAGAG
>JAIDUH010000057.1 GCA_029060285.1 Muribaculaceae bacterium
CGGCCGGCATCTCAATGCATAGCCGAATGCATAGGGCATGATTATGCTGACAGGCCGAGGCCTGACGGTCCACTGTCAACATAATTATGCATTTTGCATTATGAACTATGCATTAACAAAAGAGCATCGACCCTGACGGCCCCGGCATGACCGCATCCGGCGCCTTATGTTCTCCTTGCCAAAGGTGGCAAGGCTTGGAAAGCAGGCTTTGGCTTACCCCAAGTTAAGGCAAGCACAGCCTGCGACCAACTATATTTTTTTATGAACACTTACCACGTCCCTATATATAAAGCGCGTAGATTACAAGCCCCTTGCGAGCCTGTATCTACGCGCTTTTTTCTTTGTATCCTATGTTCTCTTCCGCGACCATAACTTATTGATGCACGGCTCTTTCATTTAGCCTATCTCTTCCAAAAGCACATGATTGTGGTGCGAACGCAGTGAGCACATTCTTCTCCACCTCCTCTGTGCCCTCTGCGAGATGCAGCCATCAGAAAGAAATCATAAATGAAAGAGCCGTGTTATTGATGAAGAAAAAATGTCAATAAGGGAGGGAAATTAAGGAATTATGATTAATTTTGTAGTCTGAATCATTTTTAAGTCAATTTTTTCGTATGAATTACGCCTTATATCTTGGGAGACGTTTGGCATTGGGGAGCGGCGGCAGAAAAGCGAGTCCGGGAGTGAAGGTGGCTACGGCTGCTATCGCTCTGTCTGTGGCCGTGATGGTAGCATCAATTGCTATAGTGATGGGATTCAAGAGGGAAATTACGGACAAGGTGCTCGGATTCACATCTCACATTGTCATGACTGTCAATGCGGATAGCGAGGGAGACAATATTATCACCATGACTCCTACGCTAAAAAAGATACTTGATTCCCAAGATTGCATCCGGGACTACTCCCTCCAGATCTCTATTCCTACTATCTTAAAGACGCCCAATGACTTTAAGGGAATATTCCTGAAGACCCTTGAAGACAAGGCTACCAGAGAATTTTTGCGGTCGAACCTTATATCCGGACGCATCCCGGATTATTCTCAAGACAGCACCAGATTGGAAATAGTGCTTTCCCGGATGGCTGCCAGCCAATTGGGTCTGCAACAGGACGACAAGGTGGATTGCTATTTCATAAACGACGAGGTAAAAGTACGTCGGTTGAAGATCGCCGGTATTTTTGACTCCCATTTCGATGCATATGATGATCTCATGGTATATGGGAGCAGAGGACTTGCAGAAGCCTTCACCGGACTGAAACCTAACCAAGGTTCGAGCATCCTGATTACCACCAAAGATTTCAACAACCTTGATGAAGAAACAGCCATAATTCAAAATAGCCTCAACGAAGCCCTGGCGGACGGACTTATATATAAAAGCTATTATCTCGAAAATGCAAATATCCAAGGGGCAAGCTATTTCCACTGGCTATCCATGCTGGACACGAATGTAATTGTAGTTTTGACGCTGATGATGATAGTGGGATGCGTCACTCTCATAAGCGGTATGCTTACCATAATACTCGACAAAAAAAGGTTTATTGGTCTTGTCAAGGCATTGGGAGCACCAAATGGAAAGGTCAGACAAGTTTTCATCTATCTTGCGCTGCGAGTCGCGATGATAGGTATGTTGGTAGGAAATGCCATGATCTTCGCAGTCTTGATCCTTCAGGACAAGTATCATATGTTTAAACTTGATGCCTCAAGCTACTATATTGACTTCGTGCCCGTAGAAATGAATTGGACAGCCTTCATTATTCTTAACATAGGGGTCTTGTCCGTGATATATTTCACATTGATTTTCCCGAGCCGCATCATATCCAAAATCGCTCCTTCTGAAACCATGCGAAGTGAATAATAACTATGGAAGATACGAAAGATAAACTTTGGAACAAGAATTATCTGAAGGTGATGCTCTGCAATTTCCTTCTGTTTTTTGCATTCTATCTCCTCACTCCTCTCTTGCCTATTTATCTAGATAGCGAATTCAAGGCTGATAAAGACCTTATCGGGATTGTTCTTTCCGGCTATATCGTGGCAACACTTTTGATCAGACCGTTCAGCGGATTTTTCGTGGATACATTCGATCGGAAAACCGTCTTGATGATTTGCTTTTTCTGTTTCTTCCTGTGTTTCAGCGGGTATCTCGGGGCCAGCACACTATTGATGTTTTTCATTGTCCGTACAATGCACGGCATCCCTTTCGGAGCCACCACCGTTGCAAACAGCACCGCTGCCATCGACGTACTCCCATCGAGCCGCCGGAATGAGGGCATAGGCTATTATGGCCTCAGCAATAATCTTGCCATGGCTGTAGCTCCAAGTATTGGCATCTACATCTATCAACTGACCGACAATTTCAAGTTGCTCTTTTGGTTATCATTAGCACTTGCCTTTCTTGGTTTTTTATTCAGCACGACTGTAAAACTTCCGAAACGGGAGAAGGTAGAAGGTAAACCTAAGTTGAGCCTTGACCATTTCTTTTTAGGACGTGCTTGGCTACTTGCCGTCAACATCTTTTTTTTCGGGGCATGTTGGGGAGTCATGAGCAATTATGTAGCACTATATGGGAAGCAAGAACTAAACATTACCGACGGCACAGGCATTTTCTTCATGATCTTATCCGCAGGACTTTTTGTATCCAGATTATTTGGAGCAAAGAGTCTCAGAAAAGGACTGCTTACTCATAATGCCTTGATCGGAGTCTTGATTTCACTTGTTGGCTACTGCTTGTTTGCTTTTGTGGTGACTCCATGGAGCTTTTATCTTTCAGCATTATTAATAGGTCTTGGCAATGGACAGATGTATCCGGCATTCCTTAATATGTTTATCAAGGTGGCTCGTCACGACCAAAGAGGCACCGCTAATTCCTCGATTCTTATCTCGTGGGATCTTGGAATGGGTGTCGGCATACTCTTGGGAGGCATCATTGCTGAACACATAGGCTTTATCCAAGCTTTCCATGCCACAGCCATAATGCAGGGGGCGGGTGCTTTACTCTTCATATTCTTCACCCGCTACTTTTTCGAACGCCGAAAGCTCAACGAAAACTGATAATTCCACATTCGTTAACGATAACGAATGTGGAGGGTTATAAGGTTATATACCTGAACTTATCTAACCTCATAACCTTTTAACCTATAAGCCTTAAGTTGAGCTTGCGAAACTTAAATAATATGATTATGACAAATTTTAAAATAAATACGGAGTGCATTACTACTATCTCTCAAATCGAGTTTGAACATCTTGATGAAAAATATAAAAAAGTGCAGTCTATCGGCATCACGTTGACCTATATAGTCTTGATGGGGCTTTGTCTGTTTCTGTTGCTTGCAGATAGCATATGGTGGTGCATATCCACTGAAATTGCTTTAGCGGTTGCATTGGTCATAAATCTTTCCATTATCTCCCAAGCATACCTGATCAAAGGATATGCTCTTCGCGAAAATGACATAACATTTCGCTCAGGATTCATTTTCACAAAAACAACTACGATCCCCTACTCCAGACTACAGCAAGTGACCATCAAGCAAAACCCGATATCTAAATTCTGTAGACTTTATACTGTCGAAATAGTCAATGGAGCACAGTACCTATCGTCATTGAATATTCCCGGGCTTCCGGAGTCAACGGCTAAACTAATCAAGAATCTATTAACCGAAAAACTCCAGCAGGAAAATGACTGATTTCTCCAAGCCTCACCGAATGGGACTTAGTGCTTTCTTTATAATATTTATCAAGGCACTGAAGGGCATGATAGGTGCTGTAAGCATTTATACCTTAATAATCATTATAAAATCTGATTTCATATGGTCAGACATTTCCACATGGTGGATTATCCTATCATATATTGGAATAATAATTGGATTTGCCCTCATTGGTGCTTCAGCGGCATATTATCCTTTTAAATTTTATATCAAGGACGGAAATCTAATATTTACCCACGGAATAATCCAACGTTTGACCACGACTATTCCACTTGATAAAATTCATTCTCTACGCACTAAACAGGGATTATGGTATCGTCTGCTTGATATGAGGGGAATTGTCTTTGACACGCTCGCTTCGAAAGGAGCTGAAGTAGAATTGATACTTGATGAATCTGACTGGAAGAGTCTAAAGCAACTTATAAATCAAGAAGAACGC
The DNA here is from genome assembly GCA_029060285.1 of Muribaculaceae bacterium. Lineage (GTDB taxonomy): Bacteria > Bacteroidota > Bacteroidia > Bacteroidales > Muribaculaceae > Lepagella. The sequence goes on from JAIDUH010000057.1 coordinate 4,142, forward strand.
CCAAAACCGACATCTGAAAATGAGCCGCCACCCTTTAATCCGATACGGATCAAGAGATATGACAATATTGCACTTCTTAAAGATGCCCTTTGTCAAAATCATCTTAAGGCATTGGCTATCGTAGCCGGCTTCATTGCCCTGACGTTAGAAAAGACGGATGATCTGATAAAGGATTATTATGAGACGGTCGCAGACTACACAGTAAACCAGTGGGATAAGCTTTCAGTCTCTCCGACTTACATTCTCACGGCATTGATAATTCTATATGCGTTTTTGCTGATAATTTCCGTAGGGAAAACAATGATCCGATATTATGACTTGTCGCTAAGCTACGACAAGAAATTCCTTTCTTTCAGCTACGGGATGATAGCAAGGGCCACAAGTCGCTTCTCTTTCGATAAAATATGCACATTATGGATAAAGCAGAACTTTCTTGAAAAAAGATTCAAGCTTTCCACCTTGATGCTGAAACAGGCATTTAATGCAAGTGACATGAAAGAGGATGACAAGCTGAAGCTATATGGCGCAGACTCTTCCGAATTCTATCTTGAATGGTGGTTAGGAAAGGATTACAAGACAACTGATGAAATAATCACTGCAAAGTCCGGCAGAGGAGCCATGGTGCACGCTGTCATTCCATGGGTTTCGATTTCATTGGTCATTGCTGCATTATTATGCTGTAATCACGAATATGAATTTATAATTATTCCAGTACTTTTGGTGATGTATTCAATATTCAAGGGTTGGTGTGCAATGCAACGCAGCAAGATTATCTTGAAAGATTCTCATGTAGTAATCAGCAATGGTATTTTTGCAGATTCAAAGAATTACTTGAAATACAAAAATATTGAAGTTGTAAGAATTTCACGCACTCCACTCACAAGATGGTTTCACAGAGTATCCATCGAACTCTGCACATCAGGATCATCATTCTCCATCAAGAGTCTTAAAAAGCAAGAAGCAGAATTTATATATGAATTCATCCTCGATAAAATTAACTGTAACTTTTAAGCAGATATACTATCAGTACTCACACAGAGTCCCCCTGGGTCTGAGCATGCTCAGACAACACTCGGGAGTAAAGGGCGCTTAGGCTCGCTCGCTACGCTCCGCATAGTCACAATGAACTTTAGTGAAATTTTCACATATTTTAAGGTTATGAGGGTTGGCTGTAAGGGGATTTTTTGGTAATTTTGCAAATTATGAATTCAAAGAGATACCTTACGATATTGGCGGCAGGCGCAATTTCCTTGGGAATTTGCGACTGGATTGGCCTTCCAGATATACTTCATACTGATATTTTCGAGACTTCACAGGCTTCAGCCGCCAAGAAGAAATCGAAGAAAAAGAGAACTGCCAAGAAAAAAACTACTCCTTCTAAGTCGGCAGCCGCAACTGCCACTAAGAAGAGCAGAAAGAAAAGCACAAGGACCCGAAAAAAACGCAGTACGGTGACTACACCCCGGGCAACAGCCTCGATGCCTCCGGTAGAGACTCCAAGCAATGACTCATTGACCCTTTCGATCAATGAGCGACTGATCAAGCTGATTCCCAAGACACATAATCCGGGTGGATTGAGAGTCAACAGCGTCAAGACCGACACACTCAACCGAAGAGCTATCTTCAGTCTCAACGAAAACTTCACATATCTTCCGATCAACAAGGAATATATAGAGCAACTTGAAGGTCAAGCTAAGGAGGCCATGCCAGATACGTTGGCAGACTATATAATCGACCTCAGAGTTAGCGGCAAACCCCTCTCCTATTATATCAACACCATCGACAAGCTTCCGAAAGAACACCGAGACAACATACCTTTTGTGCGCTCTGCAGAACCTCTTTCCAGCATTACCAAGGGTATGCAAGGGGATAATGTAGCTATGTGGCATAGCCATGGCAGATATTACAAACCGGCAAACGACAATTGGTATTGGCAACGACCTTTCCTATTCCAAGCAATTGAGGACACTTATACTTTGGGATTTATCCTTCCATATGCAGTCCCTATGCTTGAGAATGCAGGTGCTTACGTATTCCTGCCCCGCGAAAGAGACATAAATCCAATAGAAGTCATAGTCGATAATGACCAACCTGAAGAAGGAGGCTCACTTTACTCTCAAAATACATATTTCGAGACCAACGGTCATCAAAAATGGGAAACAGGGCAAGGGGAAGGTTTTATTTACGATCTTCCGGATTTCCGAGATACTGAAAATCCGTTTGAAAACGGGACCTACAGGCAGGTAAAAACCACCAAAAACGGCAGCCCATCCACTGCATCTTGGATTGCAGAATTTCCGGAATCGCGTGAATATGCCGTATACGTCAGCTATAAATCACTGCCAAATTCAGCTGAAGATGCACGATATACCATCAATTATGACGGCGGATCGGAAGATATTCTCGTCAACCAGAAGATGGGTGGAGGCACATGGATATATCTTGGGACCTATCCGTTTGCAGAGGGATATGATGAAGAAAACCCGACTGTAGTGCTTACAAGCCGTTCTGAAAAAGGAGGAGAGACTGTGGTCACTGCCGACGCAGTCAAGATAGGTGGTGGCATGGGTAATATTGCACGCTCGCCAAAACGCAGTGATGTGCTGTGGAACAACGTAATCCAATCATACGATACAGATTCCATCTCTGTAGATGATATAGTGGCAGACATTGCCGCCACTTCCACCAAACCCATTGCTGCCGACAATCCTTTCAGGAAGGAAGAAATACAAAAAGCCATGAATTCAGAGCCAGTTTTCAAGACTTCAGGTCTCCCCCGTTGGCTCGAAGGCGCCCGCTACTGGTTGCAGTGGGCGGGAATGCCAGATTCCATATATGCACCCTATGCAGGCACAGATGATTATAAAGATGATTATACGAGCCGCGGACTTTGGGTGAATTATCTCGCGGGAGGATCAAGGGTTCTTCCTAACGAGAAAGGACTCGGCATTCCAATCGATGCCACCATGGCGCTCCACAGCGACGCAGGAAAGAGAGCAGATGATACATTCATCGGCACTCTTGGAATATATTTCACAAATGGAAATGTCAACTATGCAGATGGCACTCCAAGAAAGAACTCCCGAACCATGACCGACATGATAATGCGGCAGATCACCGGTGATATCAGAGCCAAATACGAACCGGAATGGACGCGCCGTCCGATGTGGGACAAGTCGTATGTCGAGGCAAGAGTTCCAGAAGTTCCAACTACTTTGATAGAACTTTTAAGCCATCAGAACTTTGCCGACATGCAATATGGCAATGATCCAAGATTCCGGTTTACTGTTGGCAGAGCTATCTATAAAGCTCTTGCGCGCTTCATTGGAGAAAGGAAAGACCGGAAAGTCGTCATCCAACCGTTGCCTGTCAAGAATTTTGCCATTCAAAAGACAGGCAAGACGACTTATCGCCTCTCATGGCAACCCACTCCAGATGAATTGGAACCGACAGCCATGCCAACCGGCTACATCATCATGGAAAGAAGCGGCGACGACATGAGTTTTCATAAGATTGGAGAAACCACTAAACCTCATTTCGAAGTTCAAGCAGATGATAATGAAATACATTCTTTCAAGATCATAGCCTTCAATGAGGGCGGACGGTCATTCCCTTCGGAAGTATTGGCATTCCGACATGAGAATAATGATTCTCACCCGATCTTAATTGTAAATGGTTTCACTCGCGTCAGTGCCCCGGCCATCGTCAACGAAGGTGAATATGCCGGTTTTGATACTTCCAACGACTTTGGTGTGCCATATATCAAAGATGTTTCATTTACAGGATATCAGACAGAATTCCACAGAAGTGCAGGAGACGGTTTCGGAAAGAGCAGCGATAAATACGTATCATCAGTCATAGCAGGAAACTCTTTTGACTATCCGTCTATCCATGGAGAAGCAATAGCAAATGCCGGACGTGGATTTGTAAGCACAAGTGTCGGGGCTGTAGAGAACGGCAGTGTCAATCTTTCTGATTTCAAGACTATCGACCTTATTCTTGGCAAGCAGAAAGCCACAACTATTGGCAGAGGCAACAATGGTGCAGAATTCTTTGCTTTTCCCAAGAAATTAAGAAACGCCCTCTCAGGATTTCTTGACAAAGGAGGGGATCTGATAGTAAGCGGGCAATATGTGGCGAGTGATCTGAAGGATACCCGAAATGATAATGACGCTGCCCGATGGGGAGAAGAAATTCTCATGATCACCACTCCGGATTCCATCCCACCTACTATAGGAGGCAAAATAGACGGAATGGAATCGCCGCTCAAATCCTCGCTTGCAAGCAGACGGTATGCTTATTCAAATACGCTTAATGAAAATTGCTATATTGTAGAACATCCGGATGCAATCATATCCACACCCAATGCTGACGAGTCGGCTACGTTCCTACACTTCAGCGACACGGATGCAGCAGCCGGTCTACTGATCAGAGATGGCAAATCCCGCCGAGCTGTGATGAGCGTTCCATTTGAGTCAATCACAGATTCGAATCTGCGCAACCTACTTATGAAGGAACTTCTCGAGTGGATTGAGAAATAATTGAGAATTTATAATTGATAGTTTAGAATATTTTCGATGATTCAATTTGAGAATATAAGTCAGCTCAGGGAAGAGATCTTCAGGAATGGGCTTGATCAGTTTATAGTAATAAAATTAGGACACAAAGATGTCAGAATGTATCCACATGCAGAAAAGAGGATGAGGGAACTTGCTGAAATCTGCGATGTCCCATTCACCTATGCATGGTATCGAGAAGTGGCTGATGACGGAAGCATAAGCAATCACCCTACGATCGACTATCAGCTTGGTTCGCTGAGAGATGATTTTGACTTCGGATCCGTCATCATGCTCAATGCCGCCGACGTGCTCAATGCTTCGGAAGATTTTGAGAAAGAATTTGATGAACTCCCTGACGGTGGATGGTATGCCTTGCGTCTAAGGTTGCTGACAGGGCGCGGAGCGCTCTGCATCAATGAATATCTCTACGAACAGACCAAGACTGACTATCGCAAAAGCGGAGAGCAACAACATGACTATGTAGATCCTCGGAATGCAGATTATCAGAGAGCTATGGAGATGGTATGCAGAGCTCATCTTAGGGAAATAAATGCACTTGTCCCTGCCCCTAAACCGGCAGAAGTCGGATCAGCCTATTTTGCTGTCGAGGCAAGTGTCATTATTCCGGTTAGGAACAGGGTATCGACCATTATGGATGCAGTGAATTCAGCACTCTCGCAACTGACCGACTTCCCTTTTAATGTCATCGTAGTAGACAACGGAAGCACGGATGGCACAAGGCAGGCACTTCTTGCTGTGCCGGATGCCCGTCTTCACGTGATTCTTGCCGAAGAGGATGAGGGTCTTTGCATCGGAGGATGCTGGAACAAGGCAATCGAGTCAGAGAAGTGTGGCAGATTTGCCGTCCAGCTTGATTCTGATGATGTATATTCAGGCAGCGACACACTCCAGAAAATCGTAGACAAGTTCTATGAAGAGAATTGTGCGATGGTGGTCGGAAGTTATACATTGACCGACTTTGACTTGAATCCAATCCCGCCGGGACTTATCGCCCATACGGAATGGACTGCAGAAAACGGAGCAAACAATGCCTTACGCATAAATGGATTTGGTGCTCCCAGGTCTTTTTATACCCCAATAGTGAGGGAAATTTTGTTTCCCAATGTATCTTATGGAGAGGATTACGCAATGGCATTGCGAGTATCAAGGACTTGGAAAGTAGGACGCATATTCGATTCAATCTACAATTGCAGGCGATGGGGTGGAAACAGCGATGCCGCCCTTTCCATAGAGAAAACAAACGAAAATAATATCTACAAGGATTTTATCCGTACGATAGAGCTGCTCGCAAGGATTCATGAAAATATGGAAAATGATGATTGAGTATATTGATTCGCAATTGGCAGACTGGCCACTGGCGAGGGATAATTACCAGGCACTCGGACGCACTGAGCGAAGAAGCATGCAATTGGGTGATCTCACGATAGGAATACAGCATAATCCGGCAAGGATAGTCTCCACTGCAGCTAAAACTGATGCCAAGACTTTGGCTGAGCGCCCATGCTTTCTGTGCAAGAAAAACAGACCACCCCAACAAGTGGGTTTAGAGATAGCCGACGGATGGGAACTGCTGCTCAACCCCTATCCTATTTTCCCTACCCATTTCACGATTGTCAGCAAAGAGCATAAGCCCCAGAAGGGATTTCCGCTTGATATGGTAACCATGGCGGAAAAACTTCCCGGACATACTGTTTTTTTCAATGGCAAAAGAGCCGGAGCCTCATGCCCTGACCATCTTCACTGTCAAGCTGTGAAGACCCATGAACTCCCGTTGATGCAATTGATAGAAAAGCATCATAGTCTTGATGCCGGAAGAGTTGCATCGGCTGAAAGCCTTGGAGTTGATGTCCCTTTCAGCTTCAAAAGCGTGATAATCACTCCAGACTTAGACGGCATGCATGAACTCGCGATCATTAATAAAACAATTGGGGATGAGTATATTGCTGAAGGACGCATCAATGTGTTTGTCTGGATAGATGGCGGAGGGATGTTGAGAATATGCAGTGTTGCCCGGAATATGCATCGTCCGACATGTTATGGAAGTGAAGAAGGCAACCACCTCATATCTCCCGGATGTATCGATATGGCAGGTATATTGATTGCCCCTTTGAGGAAAGATTATGACCAACTGACTGAAGAAGACGTCAGAAAGATTTACAAAGAATGCGGCATATAAATCTTTTTAATGAAAAATATTTGTTGGTGTAAATGGAATTTGTTAATTTTGCGTGTTGAAATGGATTTTTATGAATTAGGATCATAAAAACCATAACCATTTGACCCAATCAACCTATAGTAGAACAAATAAAAACTTAAATAAATACATTATTAAAATGAGAAAGAATATTATAGCCGGCAACTGGAAAATGAACACCACTCTCGATGAGGGAGTAGAACTTGCCGATGCTGTCAACAGCGCTCTTAAGGCTAAGAAAGCTAACTGTGATGTAGTGATTTGCGTACCTTTCACCCATCTTACTTCTGTTCACGGAGTTATCGATGCAGACCTTCTTGGTCTTGGAGCAGAAAACTGCTCAGAGCATGAAAGCGGAGCTTATACCGGCGAAGTAAGTGCACCTATGGTAAAGAGCACCGGAGCAACTCACGTGATCCTCGGTCACAGCGAACGCCGTCAATACTTCGGCGAAAACAACGAACAGCTCCTTGCCAAGACCAAACTGGCTCTTGCCAATGACCTTACTCCTATATTCTGTGTCGGTGAAGTGCTCGAGCAGCGTGAAGACGGCTCCTACAATGATGTCGTAGCAGGTCAGGTAGAAGCTCTCTTCAGTCTTTCTCCTGAAGACTTCTCCAAGATAGTCATCGCATACGAACCTGTCTGGGCAATCGGAACAGGCAAGACTGCAACTGCAGATCAAGCACAGGATATGCACGCACATATCCGCAACGTGATCGCTGCAAAATACGGAAAGGAAATCGCCGACAATACTTCTATCCTTTATGGCGGCAGCTGCAAACCTTCTAATGCAAAGGAACTGTTTGCAAAGCCTGATGTAGATGGAGGTCTTATCGGTGGCGCGGCCCTTAAGGCTGATTCCTTCATGGGAATCGTTGAAGCTTTCGATTGATAGGCGGTTTGCGTAATGCGTGGTGCGTGGTGCGTGGTGCGTATTACGGTGAAGGCTTCAATCATCTACACATCAAAATGAAAAGACAAGAGTATCAAAATAATTTGACATTATGAGATACACATTCTGCACATATATCAAGATGCTCATGCCGGCAGCCATGCTGTCGGTATGGGCATTGCCTGCTTTTGCAGATGGTCCGGAATATGAAAATATTGTGGAGCGTATAGAGGCCGAATCAAACGGAAACGTCATAATCGAGATAGACGAAGATCTTCTCGACAAGATTCTGACCGACCCGGGAGTAGCAATAAAGAAAAAAGAGACAAGAGATCCCAATGCCATGCGCAATGGATATAGGATTCAGGTATTCAGCGACGGTCGTAACCAGAGTTCGCTGGAGGCCCGTGCAAAAGCAAGAGGAAACGCTATCGTAGCACGGTTTCCAAAATACAGGGGACAAGTCTATACTTTTTCAAGCGCTCCAAATTGGTATACGAGAATCGGCAACTTCCGCAATGAGGAAGAAGCCCAGAAAGCTCTTGATGAACTCAAACGCTCATTTCCAAATTTCAGTTCTGAGATGCGCGTCGTGAGATCGAAAATCAGCGTGAGATGATGAAGATAACACACGATGAGAAACTGATAGCCGAGATTGCTGAGCATTATCGTGAAATACTTCGGCTTGTAGGAGAAAATCCAGAAAGGGAGGGTCTGTTAAAGACTCCTGAACGTGCTGCAAAGGCACTTGTCGATATCACCCAAGGCTATCGACAGAATGCTCTTGAGATAGCACGAAAGGCAATTTTTGAATACGAAGGATCCAAAATTGTAATGGTGAAGGATATTGAGTTCTACAGCATGTGTGAACATCATATTCTTCCTTTCTTCGGAAAGATCACTGTAGGCTATCTTCCCAAGGGGAAAATGATAGGTCTTTCAAAATTGGCAAGAATCGTAGAGACTTATGCACGCCGACTTCAAGTGCAAGAAAGACTTACTGCCCAAGTATGTTCGGTTCTTGCAGAAGCGATGCCTACGGATGGGGTTATCGTGGTCTGCAGCGCAGAGCATCTGTGCATGAAGATGCGTGGAGTGGAAAAGCAAGACAGTAGCACCACAACGCTTGACTATTGCGGACGCTTTGAAAGCGAACCTACACTGCGCGATGAATTCCTCCGATTAATGCATAATTCTTAAGTAAGAAGGAATGAGAAATTCATAATTTTCAGTTTCGCAAATGCCATGATCCGGCAATGTGTATAAAAGCTTAGAAGGACTTTCACCAAATGATGAAAGTCCTTTTTTATAAGCCGAAGCATTGCCCGTAGGCAAGAATTTAGACATTGAGTATTTGCGAGAGTCTCTCTACTGATAATCCGCGTCGACGCGCATAGTCTTCTATTTGATCATGGCCGATCTTTCCTATCATGAAATATCTCGATTGCGGATGAGCTATATATAGTCCGCTCACGGTAGACGACGGATACATGGCTCCATTTTCAGTCAGTTCTACCCTATTCTCACTTTCCGGCTTAAGGAGCTCAAAAATATCTTTATTGAGAAGTTGGTCAGGGAGCATCGGATATCCCATTGCAGGACGTATACCTTGGTAATTTCCCTTTAAAATTTCTTCGACATCCATGAGCTCTTCGGGCGCATATCCCCAATACTCCTTGCGGACAAGATAATGCATCAATTCTGAAGAGGCCTCGGCAAGACGATCAGCCAAAGACTGTATCAAAAGAGCATGATAAGAATCTCCTTCTTTTTCGTATCTCTCACGAAGAGCATTGATATATTTGCCTGCTCCAACCATAAAGACTCCGACATAGTCGCCACTTGGATTGATGAAATCAGCAATAGAACAGCAATTGCTATCCCTCTTCTGCTGCCTTAGAGCGGGAATTCTTCTGCCATTGACAATTAAGTCATCGCCTTCAGACGAAGCCTTCACAATTTTGAGCAGCCCGAATCCATCATAACAACCGCTCTCAGAAATCTGCCCAAGCAATCTCCGCGCATCATCCAAAAGTCGCAAGGACTCAGAGCCGGAACTGCAACCGCAAGCGCAATTCTGCCCATGCAAGCCCCATGCATGAAGCAACATCTTCCAATTGATGAATGGTTCGAGTTCCGGAATTGAAAATTGCTTTACTATCATCCCGTCAATCCCAAAAGCCGGTTCAGGTGCGGAATAGCCTACAGCCACCTTTTCCTTTCCCTTTAGACGAGCCTCCTCTAAAGGCAGGAGCATATTGTCGCGGGCTGCATATTCATTTCTAAGGAAATCCTGCTCTTTTTTCAAATCCTCTAAGAAAATAGTCTTTTCAGAAGAATCAAGCAGTCTTGATGCAACAATCGGATTTTGAGAAGCATCCCTCATATGGACAACAGGTCCGGAATAAACGGGAGCAATCTTCAATGCCGTGTGCAAAGCGGAAGTAGTAGCTCCACCGACAAGAAGAGGAATATCTAATCCGGCAGCCGACAATGCCTCTGCAGTAGCTGTCATTTCTGCAAGAGAAGGAGTTATCAATCCCGAAAGGCAAATTATGTCGGGATGCTCCTGCAGCGCGGTAGCCACTATATCTTCAGCAGGTACCATGACACCAAGATCAATGACCTCAAAGTTATTGCATGACAATACTATAGAAACAATGTTCTTACCTATGTCGTGCACGTCACCCTTGACAGTGGCAAGAAGCACCTTTCCGGATTTATTACCCCCGACATTGGAGGATTCGGCAATAAGTTTAGGTTCAAGAATTTCAACCGCCATCTTCATGACCCTTGCGGTCTTGACCACTTGAGGGAGGAACATCTTCCCTTCGCCAAACAGCACTCCGACACGCTTCATGCCTGCCATCAGTGGACCTTCCACAATATCGACTGCCTTCATGTCAACGGAGAGTCGGGCAAGATCTTCACTTAGAAAATCTGACTTCCCTGCCACGACAGCATCTTCAACCCTTTTTTCTACCGGAACTGATAAATCTCGACATGAGGAATCCGAACCGCTTTTTTGTGAAGGCTTGTCATCCAAAGCATATTCAGCAAGATCATCTGAAGCTTCCGGCCTACGAGCAAGCACGACGTCTTCGATCAGCGAACGCAATTCGGGATTTATGTCATCATAAGTCATTGCAGAAGCCGGATTCATGATGGCCATATCAAGACCCGCAGCTATAGCATGATATAGAAAGACGGTATGCATTGCCTCCCTCAATGCATTCTTTCCTCTGAATGCAAATGAAAGGTTGCTTATGCCTCCGCTCGTTCGAGCTCCGGGAAGATTTTGCTTAATCCATCTTACAGCTTCTATGAAGTCTACTCCATAACGCGAATGCTCTTCCAGGCCAGTAGCCACAGCCATTACATTCACGTCGAAAATGATATCCTCTCCTTTATATCCACACTTATCAGTAAGAATACGATATGCCCGCTCGCAGATTTCTATTTTCCTCTCATATGTGTCCGCCTGTCCTTTTTCGTCGAATGCCATCACTATGACGGCTGCTCCAAGTTCTCTGATTCGGGTTGCCTTTTCTACGAACATATCTTCCCCTTCTTTTAAAGATATGGAATTGACAACCGATTTACCCTGGAGGTTCTTAAGAGCCGACTCAATGACGAGCCAATTGGAGGAATCTACCATGACAGGCACTTTAGCCACTTCCGGTTCGGAGGCATAAAGCCTAAGAAAATGCACCATCTCCTTAGGGGCATCAAGAAGAGGATCATCAACATTGACATCAATCACCATCGCCCCATCTTCCACTTGTCTGACTGCAATGGCTATTGCCTCATCATATTTCTTCTCCTTTATCAATCTAAGGAATTTTCGAGATCCTGCTACATTACAACGTTCTCCAACAACAAGGAAATTATTCTCCGGACGCACCTCAACTCTCTCAAGTCCGGAAATGCGCAAAGCAGGCTCAAGACGCATGGGCTTGTGAATGGCATAGACTCTCTTGCAGTCATCAACCATCTTTCGGAGCGCCGCTATATGTTCTGGAGTAGTGCCACAACATCCGCCAACAATATTTACCAGCGACTCCGAGAAAACCGGATTCAACTCATCTACAAACTTATCCGGAGTGACATCATATCTTCCAAGAGCATCAGGCAGCCCGGCATTCGGATGGGAAGAAATGAATTTTGAAGTGCTCTTTCCAAGATCTCGCAGATGAGGAATAATGTCTTTTGGTCCGAAACTGCAGTTAAGTCCTAAACTTACTACACAAGGATAATCTTCAACTGAAGTAGCGAATGCCGGAAGGGTCTGGCCGCTCAATGTGCGCCCACTTTTGTCTGAGACAGTTGCAGAGACCATTACAGGCAATTCCTTTCCACACGTAATCATTGCCTTATGGGCAGCATCAAGACCGGCTTTCAAGTTAAGGGTATCAAAAACTGTTTCAAAAAGCAAGATATCCACCCCTCCCTCAATCAAGCCCGATATCTGATCAAAATATGCGTCATAAAGCATATCATAAGTGACATTTCGCGCGGCAGGATCCGACACCTCAGGGCTCATAGTAGCCGACTTATTGGTCGGACCGATTGAACCTGCCACCAAAGCACGGCAATGATAGCCTGAGCATGACATATCTTCTGCCCCTTCACGAGCTATGGATGCTCCTGCACAATTAATCTCACGTATCAGACCTTTATCTTTCTCAAGACCATAATCAGCCATCGAGACAGCATTGGCATTGAAAGTGTCAGTGCTAATGATATCGGCGCCCGCCTTAATATATGCCTTATGAATATCTTTTATCACATCAGGACGGGTCAGGCATAAGATATCGTTGCATCCTGAAAGCCTGTTAGGGTGCTTTTCAAATCTTAGTCCTCGGAAATCTTCCTCGGAAAGAGAAAAGCGTTGTATCATCGTTCCCATTGCCCCATCAAGAACCAAAATATTCTCATGAAGCAATTTAATAAAATCTTCGATTGCCATATTAAAATAGTTTTTCAGCTATGCGAGCCACACCGTCGCTGATACCCATAGTATAGAAATGAATTCCCGGAACACCTTTTTCAAGAAGCTCTTCGCATTGCCTGACACACCAATCAATACCAATCTCCTTTGCCTCAGCATCGCTCCGGCACTCACGTATCTGAGAAGCAAGAGCTTCCGGAATGTCAGTACGGAACACCTTCGGAAGGATTGTCAACTGCTGACGCCGGTACATAGGTTTTATTCCCGGAATAATGGGAACATTTATACCTTCAGCCCGGCAACGGTCGACAAAACTGAAATACTTATCGTTGTCGTAGAACATCTGGGTGATCAAATAATCCGCACCGTTATCAACTTTCATTTTAAGGAAACGGATATCAGACTCCATATTAGGAGCTTCCTCATGCTTTTCAGGATAACATGCCATGCCATATGAAAATGGTGTCTCAATTCCCTGTATGGCCATGTCTTCAAGACCGATACCTTTATTGAAAAGATTGATTTGATTCTGAAGGTCGGTGGCATGCTCATGATAGTTCTCTTTATCAGAGTCTGATATGAATTCCCGTTTGTCATCGCCGCGAAGCAGCATAAGATTGTTGATTCCAAGAAAGTTCAGATCCAGGAGAGCATATTCCGTCTCCTCTTTAGTAAATCCTCGGCAAATAATATGTGGGACGGGAATGAGACCGTACCTATTTTGAATTGCGGCTGCGATAGCAACAGTTCCGGGACGCTTTACTACACTGACTCTGCGATGAGTCCCGTTAGGCAGGGGTTTATATATATATTCGCTGTGATGAGATGTGATATTGACAAATTGAGGGTCGAATTTTTTCAGCTTATCAATAATGTCAAACACTTTATATATACTGTTACCCTTTAGCGGAGGGAGAATCTCAAGCGAAAGGAAAGGCTTGTTTCTGCTTTCTATGACATCAATAATCTTTTTCATTTTTTTACCTGGTGTAATTAAGATGTGAAATTAGTAAAAGTTTTTGACATCGGCAAGATTATATCAATTTTATTGAAGAAGTTTTATTATGTTTTGTCTTTTTCAATAATAAAAGTCACGTTGTAGCCCCGCAACGGGTGCTCTGAAAGGCTTAGGATCAAACCTTGCTTAAGGAGTATCTGACGCGATAGCGAGAGTCCGATTCCAGAGCCTGAATGCTTTGTGGTGAAGAACGGTATGAATATCTCACGGGCCACGTCGTCAGGAATAACATGACCATCGTTGCTGATTAATAGCTCACCCGACTTCCCGACATATTCTATGCCTATGGAATTTGCCTCCGCCTCTATTGCATTTTTTGTAAGGTTGATAAAAACCTGTCGAAGCATACTCTCATCTGCACGCAACCTTACATTTGAAGGAACTTTAATCTCCCAATTCAAGTCAGAGTATAGAGAGGCTATGCTTTGGCAAAAAACTCTAACATCGAGTTCTTTAAAAACAGGTTCTTGAAGCTGTGTCATCTTTCGATAACTGTTGACGAACGTAGCAAGCCCCGTACTTGTGTCATATATGGCCCTAATCCCTTCTTCATATGGAGTGTCTTTGATATCAGGAAGAGACAGGTATGCCTGGCTAATGCTTCTAATGGGAGTTGTAGCGTTCATTATCTCATGTGTCAATACCCGGGTCAGTCGTTGCCATGATTCCACTTCATTGTGGGCAACCAGTTTTTCTATATCGTGCCCCATGTCATTGAGAGCCTTCTGCATTGCTTTTTCGCCAAACAGCAATCCTTTTGTAGGCAAACGGAATGCGAAGTCCCGATGGCGCATGGCATCACGCATCAGTCGCGCCCTGTCTCTTAAAAGACATTGATGGCGATACATCCAGCAGATTATAACAATGACAACTAAAAGAGCCGAAGAAAGAATCACTTCTGTCATGGCTGATACTTGCGATATAAGGTCTGACGAGTTATTCCGAGCAATTCGGCAGCTTTGCTCATATTCCCATTACATTTGTCTACCACCATCTTTATATGTTCACGCTCTACGTCTTGAAGCGGTATCACTTCTTTAGTCTTGTCGATTGCATCTTTAAGAACCCTAATCAGCTCGTCATTGTCCCATGGTTTGGTGACAAAATCCACTGCCCCATTTTTAAGTCCCTTTACTGCCAACTTGACATCTGCATAAGCAGTGACAAGAACAACGGGCAGATCGGAATACTTCTTTCTGATTGCAGACAGCCAGAACAATCCATCTTGACCGGAATTGACTCCAAGCGAGAAATTCATGTCAAGTAGGACAACATCCACTTCTTCCTGACCGAGCGTTACCAAGATTGATTCGGGTGAAGAGAGAGTAATGATACGCTCAAACACATTACCGAGACAAATTTTTACGGCTGTAAGAATAGCCGGATTATCGTCTACTACCAATATAGTTCCGTAATTTTTAGAATAATTCATAATCTTTGATTAATGCATAATTAATAATGCACAATTAATAATGCACAATTAAGTTTCCTTATCTTGTAAATACTCCTACTGTTTGTGGAGCTGATGCAAAGATAATCATTTTTTATTATGAAAACATTGTTTTTATACTATTTTTAAACATGGATGAATAAAAGTGTATGATTTTCATACAGAATTGTGTATGATTTTCATACAAACTGCATTTTCGAGAGTAAGATTTCATTGTCTATTCAGGGCTTTAGCTTATCTTTGCAAAAAACAAAAACAAGCTATGAGGAAGATTTTGTTCGCAATTCTATTGGTGATAATTGCTGATAATGTGATGGCAAGTCAGGCTGACACTCTTAATTTGAGCCTGAAAGATGTCATAAGCATTGCCCACAAGCAGTCGCCGTCGGCTCAGAGCGCAAGAAACACCTTTCTTGCTGCCTATTGGAACTATCGATATTACAAAGCAAACTATCTTCCATCAGTCACCCTTACATCCTCGCCCTATATTAATAAGGAGATGAACAAGATCACGCAATCCGACGGCACGGCAATGTTTATCCGTCAGGATCAATTCGGAGCAGATCTGACTTTAAAGGTAAATCAGAATGTAAGCTTGACCGGAGGAAGTTTCTTCCTGAAAAGCTCGCTCAATCGTCTTGATGAATTTCAGAATAAGACAACTGCCTACAGCACCCAGCCACTTTTGATAGGATATGAACAGAGCCTTTTCGGCTATAACTCGTTGAAATGGGATAGAAAAATAGAACCTATCCGATACAGGGAAGCAAAAAAACAGTATTCAGAAACCCTTGAACTGATATCAGCGACGGCATGCACACAATTTTTCTCACTTGCCCTGGCTCAGACTGAGTTGGAAATGGCAAGACAAAATTTCGCATCGGCAGACACCCTTTACCGTATGGCTCAAGGAAGATATGAAATCGGCACAATTACGGAGAATGAAATGCTTCAGTTGGAAATCAACCGACTTAATGAAGAGACCAATGTCATGGATGCAGAAATAAATCTGAGAGAGGCAAAACAAAATATCAAGACCTATCTTGCATTAGATGAGTCGATTGATTTCAATCTATTGATACCCGACAGCGTTCCTGAGTTTGAAGTCCCTCTATCATTAGCCATGGAGCTTGCCCATGATAATAGTCCGGATCCTGAATACTACAAACGAATTGTCAAGGAAAGTGAGAGTAATCTTGCGTACGCAAAAGCAAATGCTCGGATGAAAGCAGATCTGTATGTGCAATTCGGTCTCTCTCAAACCGGAGCGGATATCGGTCAGTCGGTCAAAAAACCTTTGCATCAGGAATATGCGAGCATATCATTATCGCTGCCAATCCTGGATTGGGGACGAGGAAGAGGGAAAGTGAAGGTAGCAAAATCTCAACTTGCGCTTACCCAAACTGTTGCTGAACAAGGAATGAATGATTTCAATCAGAATGTGGAGAAACTTGTGTTGCAATTCAATATGCAGGGAAGGAAAGTGAATATTGCCTCGCTCACCGACCGAAGGGCATCGCAACGACATTCGGTAGCTATGAAACTGTTCGTTATGGGGCGTATAGGGATTCTCGACCTCATGACTGCAGTGAGCGAAAGGAACAATGCAAAGCGAGGATTCATCAACGCAATGCGGACGTATTGGAGCCTATATTACACACTCAGGAGCATGACAGCTTATGATTTTGAGCGCAATGCTTCTTTGACTAATGATGAATTACTACTTATGTAAACTCATAAAAAACATGTTTAATCATGATACACCATGATTAAGCATAATTAAAATTGACAATTAAACTAATTATTTAAGATGGATATTCAATTGAAAAAAAAGCCCTGGTATATCAGGCATATCTCTTATATTATAGTCGGCATAGTATTTCTTGCCCTGATTGTCTATGTATTTATCCTTGCATTCGGACCGCGAAAACTGAAAATTGACTCCGACGAATACAGGATAGCGGAAGCCGTGGAAACCCCTTTCCTCGAATATTTAGATGTTGAGGGGATAGTCCATCCAATACAGACTATTCAGGTCAACGCTTTGGAAAGCGGGTTTGTAGAGCGAATCGTTGCTGAGGAAGGAAGTATGCTTGAGGCGGGAGACACAATACTTGTGCTTACAAATATAGATCTCCTACGTTCGATAGAGGATGAACAATCAGAATGGGAAAACCAACAGCGAAACTACCAGGAGCAGGAGATAGAAATGGAGCAGCGATCCATTACACTCCGTCAGCAGGCTCTGGATGCTGAGCATCAGATATCCTCGTTGGAGAAGTCTATGCAGCAAAGCAGGGAGGAATTCCGTATGGGAATCAAGAGTAAAGCGGAACTGGAAGTGGCGGAAGAGGACTATGAGTATCAGCATAAACGGGCTCAACTTCAGATGCAGAGCTTGCGGCATGATTCAGTGGCTACGCATCTTAAGCGAGAGATGGTACGTGCCAACCGTGAGGCATCGACCAGAAAACTTACACGCACTGCCGACAGGACAGGCAATCTCATTGTCCGGGCTCCGGTGGCAGGACAGTTGAGTTTCCTGAATGTCGCTTTGGGACAGCAGGTTGGAGCTGGATCCGGAATCGGCGAGATAAAGGTCATGAGTGAATATAAGATGCATGTATCGCTTCCTGAATATTATATAGATAGAATCGTATCCGGACTTCCTGCCAATATACAATATCAAGATAATAAATATCCATTACGTATAAGTAAGGTTGTGCCGGAGGTGAAGGACCGTAATTTCACCTGTGACCTTCTTTTCACCTCCGACAAACCATCAAACATACGTCTCGGTAAAAGCTATAGGGTACAGATCGAGCTGGCATCTCCGGAAACTGCTCTCGTAATACCACGCGGAGATTTCTACCAAGCCACTTCCGGCCACTGGATTTACAGACTCTCGCCCGACGGCAAGAGAGCAAGAAAAATCGAGATTGAGATCGGACGCCAAAATCCTCAGCAATACGAGATAATTTCAGGGTTACAAGCAGGCGACAAGGTACTTTTGAGCGGGTATGACAAGTTTGGGGACATAGAAGAACTTGTGATTAAGTAGGAATCCAATATGAAAAACTCTCCGGGAAGACCTTTCGGAGAGTTTTTCTTCATTGATTTTTGCTGATTTAAAATAATATTATTAAATTTGCAATTACAGCTTGAAAGTCATAATATTTGATTATATTAAGAATGAAGATACCGGAATATCATAGTATTAAATCCATTAAGAAACAATTTAATACTGGAGAAGAGCCAGTGTTGGTAAAGTGCTCAGATCTTAATGAATACATTTGTAAATATATGCGTTCATTATCAACTCCCTATAAACTCGTTTGTGAAGTTATCGGAGCAGAGCTGGCTTATGAATGGGGACTAAATATACCCATGTTCGCTCTAATAAAAATCCATCCTGAACATTGGACTCCATTTCTTACTATTAATCTATCTGCACCTGCTTTCGGAAGCCAGTTACAAAAATCCGTAATAGATATCACATCTTCATGGGATAACGTGATTCAAACTTCTTCCTCTCTTCAACTTCAACTCCTTAATATAGCTCTATTTGATATTTGGGTGTCTAATGAAGATAGAAATTGGAACAACGCTAACCTTATGTATGATACAGCATCAAATGGACTTATTGTAATAGATCATGGATGCATCCTCAACACTGCTACTTTTGATTATAAACTCAGTCTTCTGACAGAAAACGAATCTATACTGTATTCCGATTTAGCACATGTCATATTGAAGGATATTTCAACAGAACTTTCAGAAAAATTTCTTTTAGAGTTAGAAGCTAATTTTATAAAAATCCGTGATAAAAAAGATGAAATCATCGGAAAGATATTAGAAAGTATTCCAATTAATTGGAATGTACGAATTGACATGGTAATTTCCAAGATGAACGAACTTTTTGATCAAAAATGGATGGATGATTGTTGGAAAACTTTTGTCGAATACTTTAAAGAAGCTATCAGATGAATAAAATACAATTTAGCATCATTTATGCAGTCCTCCGCCAGGAGACTTCTGAAAAAATTAGTATCGGTATGATTATTGTAGATGATATAGGCATTGATATCAGATATTCAGAGGGTAAGCTGAAAGCACTAAGATATCTTTTCCCACATAATGATGTAGATTTTATCAACCGAGCAATAAGAGCCTTGCCCTTAAATAATTCAATATCTTCGACTAAGGATATCGAGTATTTGTCTCGATACAGTAATAATTTACTTAATATATCTCCTTTAGAGACCATTGATTTAAAGCCTACCGAATCAAATAAGAAATGGCTATTCGACAACTATGTTGAGTCCTTGGTTGAAGTATAATTCTTAAGATTGTATGAAAATCATACAGGAAAGTGTATGATTTTCATACAATCTGCATTTTGACGGGTGGAAATGCTTTGTCATCAGGGCGTATTGCCTTATCTTTGCATTATAATTCAAAGATAAAGCCATGAACATTATTCTACACAATCTCAAGGTTGCCTTCAGAAACCTTATGAAGTATAAGCTTCAGACGGCAATCAGCGTGCTGAGCATCGCTGTCGGAATCGTCACGCTCTCTTTTACACATTCTCTGTTGTCAAGGATTCAGCTACCATCCATCTATTATCAATCATATTATGATCGGGCATATAAGGTTACATTCAGGTCGATCAATGGCAATGAGGATACCGATATAAGCAAAGAGCTTATAAAGGCCCTTAAAAGAGACGGAGGATTAAAGAGTGCAGAAATTATTGCTGTGCCAAATGGGTGGAAAAGCGGCCTGCCGGTAGAATTTCATTTATCAGATTCTACAATCCGCAAGGGCACCATCGGGGCAGCCCACATCGATCCTCAATATCCCAATTATTCAGGACTTCGCTCCGCAGTTACCGGAAAAACGATAAGAGTTCTAAAATCGGGAGAAGGTATAGTGAGCGATGATTTTGCCAAAAACTATTTTCAGGATAAAAACCCGATAGGTGCCGAACAAACTCTGATAACCTATGGTAATCAACCAATTCCCGTCACAATCGTTGATGTATATGATGCTTCCGTTTCAGACTATCCATTCGGAACTGATATGTTTTATTATTGCATTGGCGACAATTTTGAAGACAGCGAAGTACAAGGCAAGTTTTTTGCAAAATGGATTAATATTGTATTGATGCAGGGCAGTACGAGACAACAGCTTTTGAATGAAATAAACGAAAGGGTTAAACCCTTTGAAATCAAAGCCGAACTATCAAAGGTGTCAGAAAATTCCGATTTTAATTTGATCATCACCATCCGGCTTCTGGGATACATCATAGGCTCCCTTATTCTTCTTGCAGGTATAATAGGTTTCCTTCGCATTCAGATTCAGTTGTTCAGGATCCGTAGCCGTGAACTTGCACTAAGGATTGTCAACGGCGCTACCGGGATGAAGCTTTTCGGAATGATTTTGACAGAGATTTTAATTTGCATCTCCATTGCAATTATCATAGCATTGCTGCTTGGGGGAATGCTACAGGATTTCTGTGACAGCAACCTTAACCTTTTTATCGACGGCGCGGGAATAAAGATTCAGAATCTTTGGCAATACAGTTTAGCCATAGGAGCATTGTTGCTTGTGATATCCAGTCTGATATGTTGGCTTACCTTGCGACGTATCACCAAAAACCGTCAAGGGCTGTCCTCTACTATTAGAAGAAATCGTAACCATTTGTTGCGCAATGTAATGTTAGTTATCCAAATAATCATTAGTATGGTTTTTGTATGCAGTACTTTCATGCTCGTATATGGAGGCGACAAGATATTCAAGGCATGCAATGTGCCAGAAAATGATGATTTTTACAAAGATTGCCTGTATCTGGAACCGATATATACAACCCAGCGGGAGAGACTGATAGAAGAAATAAACCGGCTTCCAGAGCTTGAAAAAATGGTAATGATTGGCGATGGCTATCTGCCTATAAAGGAAATCTTTGATAATCCTGAGCTACAGGATAAATTTCTAGACCGAGGATCCTTCAATGTCTACTGCACGCAAGACACTGAACTCATTTCTCTTCTTGGAATGGAAGTAGAGTGGTTTCCTTATAACCATGACCGTAATGAATGCCTTCTCATCTCCAGAGACTTGTACAATCGTTTTCGGGAACTTGGCTTGCTTGACAACAACATGCTGACAATAATGAAAGGATGGGAGTATGAGCGCTCTTTGCATATAGCCGGAATCATTAATAAAATACCATACAATGCGGATGGCGAAGCCCTCGTTGCGGTATGTCCTGAATGGGAGAGCACATATTTTCCATGGTTGCTTGTGCCCAAGGCTGGAAAAAGCAAGGAGTTGACACGAAGCGTGAATGAAACTATTGAACGTCTTGAACCGGCACTCTTAAACAAGATAGTATTCAATTACCGGGAGAGAGCCAACCAGGCTCCGGGATTTGTAGAGGCGGTAAGAACCGCAGGCTGGATATTGGGCTGTGTAAGCCTTCTGATTTGCGCTATGAGCATCTTCAGCACTATCGCACTCGATACGAGAGCCCGAAGGAAAGAGATAGCCGTCCGCAAGGTCAATGGGGCAAAGAGCCGGGATATTTACCGGATGTTCGGAAGGGCTTATCTTGTGATGATAGCTGTCTCAATATTTATCGCTGTGCCGGTATGTATACTTTTCAATCAGATAGTGGAGTCAATGCTGATAGAACTTTCACCCGATAGTTCCCTCTCCCCTCTCTGGCCTATTATCTTAGGCATTTCCATCGTAATCTTGCTTATAACTGCCATCGTCGGCTGGCAGATACATAAGGTGATGCAGGAAAACCCTTCAAATATTATTGCTAAAGAATAGAGTCATCTTTATACTCCGTTTAAGAAGAATTAGATATTAGTTTATTTTTGAATTTCAAGATTTTTCGTAACTATGCAGCCCAGTTATAGCGGGTACGCTAAGATTACGGGCTTCTTCGCTTGCCCTTGAAGCTCACGGAGACTTACGCTGAAAAGTTGCAGTTTTTCATTGTTAATTAAATCTTTTAGGAATCTTTTACGTCTATATAAAAGGGGAAGGTCTGATTCCGCTATAAACTACATAATATTCAATTCAAAACTTATTAATAGTATCATGAAAATCAAGAACATTCCAATTCTCACGAGCTTCACGGCATTAGCATTCACTGCCAATGCCATGCTTCCGAAAACGGAACTGCAGCCCAGTTGGCTTCGTGTGACCGATGTAGAGCGAACAGATTCCGCCACACGTGTCGGAATACGTCTACAAAATATCCCTAATTACTGGGTTCGTTATAATTCCTCCGCCAGGCTGATTGCTGACGGCGACACCACACTTCAGTATAAACTTATTGGAACGGAAAACATCGACTTAGATAAGGAAATATGGATGCCTGCTTCTTGTAAGCATGAGGGTGTACTACTTTTCGAGAAAGTACCGGAGTCAATCAAAATCGTAGATATGGTGGAGAGCAATATCGATGATGTGAATAACAATGTCATCGGCATGCACCTTGATGAAGCAGAGACACGTACGCGTCCAGCTATACTCACAATGGAAGACATCATAAAGAAAGGTCCTAAAAAAACCGAACCTTGGACCGGACTTGACCCATCCCGATATTCCGACCTCTCCTTCTATGACAAAAACGGCAAAGCCCATATTAAAGGTAGAATCACAGACTACTCACCTCGCTGTGGCTTTTCAACCGTATCAGTGACAACTTATAATGATTTTATCGGTTCGCAAAAGGTAAATGTCAGCAACATCGCTTCAGATGGAAGTTTTGAGATGGATGTCCCTGTTTCTTATCCCCAATTCGATGCTTTGGAATTCGGTAAAACATACAAAAA
>JAIDUH010000058.1 GCA_029060285.1 Muribaculaceae bacterium
TTGATTTTTGCTAAACAAAATCTTTGTTTTTTGGGGTGCTTTCGGTGTGCTCACTGCGTTCGCACCACAATCTTTTGCTTTTGGGATGGATTATTGTGCTTGACGACGGGGGACGCACTCGGAGAGTGCTTGCTACTGTGCTTGACGATGGAGGATGCACTCGGAGAGGGATTGATACTTTGGTTGATTCAAGGGGAGGTCAGAGAGAGAGGATTTTTGCTATTGGATTGGGGTGGATATGACGAATTAAGGGAGGCTGAGGAGCCTCCCTTGTATATTTGCTTTACGGATGTTGCTTTGATGTTGCTTTACGGATGTTAGAGGTAGTAGGCGAGGTTGAGGGCGAGGGTGGTGGCGGATTTATGAGGCTGGGAGAAGCTTACGCCTATGGCGAAGTCCTTGACGTTGAGACCCAGTCCGATGGAGAAACCGCTGAGAAAGTTTCGCTGATAGATGCCCATGTCCCCACGTGTCTTGTAGTTGTATCCTAACGCTACGTAGAACCTGTCGGATGGCGAGTATTGAAGTCCAAACGTTAGGTGCCTGAACAGGGTGGGGATAAATTTATATTCTTCTTCTTCCGTGTCGGATGAAGAAGTGTCGTTCTGATCATGCTTATAGTAGGGTAGTTTCCAATGTGTCAGATGATGGGCTGTGATGGAAAGGGAGAATGGACCTCCGGCAAGTCCTTGCATGTAGCCTAACTGCACATCGAAGGGGAGATGATCGTATTCCTCATTGAATCGCTTTACCTGGCCGCCGGCATTCTTGATGACAGCGGCGAGCGAGAGGTCTTTTTCCTCATCATAATAGTTGATGCCCAAATCAGCAGCCAGGGCTACTGCCGAGTATTCCTCATAATTGCTGTAGATGAACTTGGCGTTGATGCCACCTCGCAGGCGGTCGGTGAAATCATGGCTGTAGGTGCCTTCTACCGCGATATCCTGCGGCTTGAAGGTGCCGGTGTAGCTGCCGTCGGGGTTATAGCCGTCGATGCTGCCATAGTCAAGGTAGCGGACACCGACTGCAAATGCACCGCGTTCGCCGGCAGCCTGTGCATAGCGAGCAGCGGCAAAATTTGACGACCCGAAATAGCGCATGTAGCTCAGCGCCGCGACCCTCCCTACTTCAGGACCCAAGAGACCCGGGTTCTGGTCGACAAGCATCGGATCGGGACTCGACAAAGCGATGGCGTTGCCCCCGAGTGCCAAGACATGTGTGGCGGAGGATACATCCAGGAAAGAATAGGCGTTTGCAGCCAATTGAGCATAGGCTACAGGGGCGGCGAGCATGGCTGCTCCCGCCAAAAATCCTTTAATATGGCCAACTTTCAGACTATACATATATAAAGGAACGATGCATTCTTGAAAATATTGTGGTGGAAGGGTTACTGGAAAATTCTTTTCATTAGCTAAGAATATTATTTGCGGAAGGGAATGCAGTGGACGACGCGGACCGGAACGCTATGGCTGGCTTGACGCCCGG
Source organism: Muribaculaceae bacterium (assembly GCA_029060285.1). Taxonomy (GTDB): domain Bacteria; phylum Bacteroidota; class Bacteroidia; order Bacteroidales; family Muribaculaceae; genus Lepagella. The sequence goes on from JAIDUH010000058.1 coordinate 1,486, forward strand.
GATTCCATGTCGGCATTTCGGCGAGAAGCCGCATGGCTTCCATGTTGAGCGATTTGTGGCATCCCTTGATGACGCGGATGTGGGAGATGTTGCCGTCGGCGTTGACGACGAAGCTGCATGTCACTCTGCCTTCGATGCCTTGGTTGTATGCGTCTGCCGGATAGTGTCGGTTTTTGTTGATATAGTCGAGTAGGGCCTCGTTGCCTCCGGGGAAGGAGGGTTTCACTTCCACGTAATCGTATTCAAAGACTTCTTTATAGGTCTGCATTCCGTCGCAAGATATGCCTGCCGACACGCGGCAGGTCTGCGCCCGGGCGTTTGAGAAGCCCAGGATCAGGAGTATTATGGATGAGAGGAGAGGAAGGAATGTCGTTTTCATTGTTTTCTTTGTTAAGCTGCCGTAGCCATTACAGCTGTTTTAGCCTTCTGGATAATTGCTGATATGCAAATTTAGGGTGAATATCTGAGATATGCAAGTGATGAAGGGGTATATTAAACTTATTTAACTTTTTAAAACAATTTGCTACTTTGAGGAATTTTGTGTAAATTTGCAGTCGGGATAGGATCAAGGTCTGAAAACTTGAACAAATATACATATATGGACAAAAAAGCTCTTTTGATTATCCTTGACGGATATGGAATCGGCGATCATCAGAAGGATGACGCCATCTTTAACACCCCGACCCCTTTCATTGACAGCCTCGTGGCAGAATACCCTAATTCGCAGTTGCAGGCTTCAGGCGAGAATGTAGGTCTCCCTGACGGCCAGATGGGCAACTCTGAGGTGGGACACCTTAACATCGGAGCCGGACGCGTCGTATATCAGGATCTCGTGAAGATCAACCGCGCAATTGCTGACGGAAGTTTCATGGAAAATCCGGAAATCAAGAGCGCTTTCAGCTATGCCCAGAAGACCGGCATGCCCATCCACTTCATGGGCCTCACCTCTGCCGGCGGCGTACACTCGAGCCTCGACCATCTTTTCGCCCTCTGCGACACTGCCAAGGCATATGGCCTTGACAAGGTGTATATCCACGCTTTCATGGACGGACGCGATACTGACCCGAAGAGCGGTGCAGGATATCTGAAGGAGGTGGAGGACCATTGCGCCAAGAGCGCGGGCACAATCGCCAGCGTCATCGGCCGCTACTATGCAATGGACCGCGACAAGAACTGGGACCGCGTGAAAGTGGCTTACAATCTCCTTATATATGGAGCAGGAAAGGAAACTTCGGATGTAGTCAAGACAGTTGAGGATTACTATGCAGAGGGAATCACTGACGAGTTCATGAAGCCTATCGTCAACGACAAGGTAGACGGACGCATCGGTGCCGGACACGTGGTGATTTTCTTCAACTACCGCAACGACCGTGCAAAAGAGCTCACTACAGTGCTCACCCAGCATCCGGAGGACGGCATGAACAATATCCCGGACCTTCAGTATTACTGCATGACTCCGTATGACAGCAGCTTTACCGGGGTACACATCCTTTTCCCGAAGGAAGACGTAGCCAACACTCTTGCTGAATATCTCTCCGCAAAGCAGCTCAAGCAGCTCCATATCGCAGAGACTGAGAAATATGCCCACGTGACATTCTTCTTCAATGGCGGCAGGGAAGCTCCGTTTGACGGCGAGGAGCGCGTATTGGTGCCATCTCCGAAGGTTGCCACCTACGACCTGAAGCCCGAAATGTCGGCGCCGGAAGTGACCGAGAAACTCGTGGAAGCCATCGACAGCGAGAAATATGAGTTTATCGTTGTGAACTTCGCCAATGGAGACATGGTAGGCCATACGGGTGTATATCCAGCTATCCAGAAGGCTGTGGAGACACTTGATGAGTGCGTGAAGAAAGTGATCACGGCTGCCCTTGCTCACGGATATGAGAGCATCATCATCGCGGACCACGGCAATGCCGACCACGCTCTGAACGAGGATGGCACGCCGAATACCGCCCACTCGCTCAATCCGGTGCCTTTCATCTATGTCGGCGACAAGAATGCGAAGGTGAAGAACGGACGCCTTGCCGATGTGGCTCCTTCGCTTCTGCATATACTCGGCATTCCGCAGCCTAAGGAGATGACGGGGGAAAACCTTATATCTAACGATTAACGATCAACGATCAATGATCAACGATTAACGATCAACGATTAACGATCAATGTCAATTTAATAAAAATTATTAGTGATGAAAAAGAGAATCATCACAGGAATGCTTATCGCGGGGGCGGCGCTTTGTGTCGCTGCCCGCGATTTGGTGATATTGCATACGAATGATACGCATTCGCTGATATTGCCGGATTCTGATGGAAAAGGTGGTGTGCTGCAACGGAAGGCGATAATCGATTCGGTAAAGGGCAAGAACAAGGACGTCTTGCTGATAGATGCCGGCGACAAGGTGCAGGGTACGCTCTATTTCAAGTTTTTCAAGGGGAATGTGGAGTATCCCTTGCAGAATATGCTTGGAGTGGATATCAGTATACTCGGCAACCATGAGTTTGACAACGGCCTGCAGGCTCTTGCCGATAAGGAGCGTATGCTGAAGACAGAACGGCTATCTGCCAACTATGACTTTGCCGGGACTCCTGCAGAGGGGCTTTTCAAACCCTATGCCATCAAGAATATCGGAGGAAAGAAGGTAGGTTTCTTGGGAATAAACATCGACCCTGAATCCATCATCGCCCAAGCCAACTATGAGGGGATGGGATTCAAGGATGTGATCAAGACTGCCAACGAAACGGCTGCTTTCCTGAGGGAGAAGAAGAAATGCGACCTTGTAGTGGCCGTCACTCATATCGGCTATACCAAGGGGAATGACAAGACAACCGACCCGGAACTTGCCCGCGCCTCCAAGGACATAGACATCATCATCGGCGGACACAGCCACACGCTCATAGACCCCGAGAATCCCGACAAATATCCAAGCATTGTGGAGAATGCAGAGGGGAGACCGGTGCTGATAGTGCAGACCGGAAAGTCGGGAAAATATATCGGACAGATCAGGGTGGACCTTGACAAGCTGAAGACATCGACCCCGGCTGACTATGAGTATTCGCTGATAGAAGTGACCGACAGATTTCCTGATGACAAGCTTGACCCGAAGATCAAGCAATTCCTTCAGCCCTTCACCGACTCGCTGGAGAACGTGAAACGAGACGTCATAGGATATGCCACGCAGGATTTCCTCAACGATGGCAGAACAGGAGCTTTCCCTAACTGGACGGCAGACTTCGGCAGCTGGTATGGCAACCTGGTGCTTGATTCGCTACGCCAGACAGACCCTGCTACGCCACGGTTAGACTTTGCGATAATGAACGTGGGGGGCATCCGCAATCCCATCCCTCGGGGACCTGTCACTGCAGGACAGATACTGAGCACATATCCTTTCAGCAATCATTTCGTGATCATGCGCATCAGCGGAAAAGATATCTTGGAGACGCTGAATGTAGCCGCCAAGAAAGGTGGCGAGGCAGTAAGCCATGAAGTGACAGTGGTGTGCGACGGCGACAGGAACGTGGAGCATGTGCTTCTTGACATGAAGGAGATCGACCCGGAGAAGACATATACGGTAGCAACAATCGACTATGTGGCATGGGGCAACGACGACATGCGCTCTATGGCAAACGGGGAGTGGATATACTGCAGCGAGAATGAGGTCAGCGAACCGATAATCCGATATATGAAGGAGCTCACACGGCTTGGATTGCCGATGCGGGCAGACCAGAATGCAAGATTCATATATAAGAGTCAAGAGCAAGGCAAATGACGGGGCGAATGTGGATTGCGGGGCTCATGGGGCTGCTTGTCTTGGGAGCCTGCGGACGGGGGACGCAGGCTGCCGGGGATGCTACCGGGGACAGCCTGGAGGCTTGGGCTCCGGATCCTGCGCAGGCGGAGCATGATATCAGCGCAGATGCCATGGCATGGGCTGATTCCATCATGGAGTACATGACAGTGGAGGAGATGGCGGGTCAATTGATAATGCCTGCCGTCTACTCTGACGTCTCGCAAGAATCGATGAGTGTCTTGAAGAGATATGCATCGGATTTTCATGTAGGTGGGGTGGTGCTCCTGAAAGGGAGCGCCGAGGCTGCCCGGGAGATATCAGACACGCTTCGGAAAATGCTTGCTGCGCCACCCTTTGTCGCCATAGATGCGGAATGGGGTCTTGCGATGCGTCTTGACGGGACTCCTGAGTTTCCGCGGAATGGCAGGATAGCCGCAGACGCAGAAGAGACGCTGCTCTTTGACTATGGATACGAAGTAGCCCGGGAGTGCAGGGCGATCGGGATAAATATGGTGCTCGGTCCGGTGCTTGATGTACTCTCACCGGGAACGCGACGTTCGGGAATAGGGACGCGCAGTTTCGGGCGGGATGCCGTGCGTGCCTCAAGCCTGGGAGTCGCATATGCCAAGGGGCTTGAATCCGGAGGAGTGATGAGTGTAGCCAAGCATTTTCCGGGTCATGGGTCGGCAGACGCTGATTCCCACAAGAAATTGCCTGCGGTGAAGAAGAGCAGGGAAGAACTTGAATCATCGGATTTGCTTCCATTCAGGGAGTATGTAGGAAACGGGCTCAGTGCCATAATGACGGGGCATCTTTATGTGCCTGCACTTGACGGGGAGGAAGTGCCGGTGACGGTCTCGGAGAAGATATTGAGGACATTGGTAAGGAAAGAGATGGGGTTTGAGGGGCTTATCGTGACAGACGCGATGAATATGGCGGGCGCTTCAGGAAACAGCGCTGCAGATGCGATCATGGCAGGGGCAGACATAGTGCTTGCCCCGGCAAATACTGAGGAGGAATTGACGGCATTGAGCGACGCCGTCAGAAACGGGAGGATGCCAGCCGGAGAGCTTCGCGACCGGGTGAGGAGAGTCTTATTCTACAAGTATATGGTAGCAAGAGAGAAACCCGGAGAGGGAAAAATATGGGATACGGCGGAAGCGGAAAGAATCATTAAACTTTTACGCTGACCATTTGTTGATTTAATAGAAAAGAGATAGAAATAACTAAAAGTAAAACCAATTTTAAAAATACTTAGAAAAATGACTATTGAATTAATCGGAACATGGGCCGGCGAAGTTTACAAGGCCCTTGAAACAAATCCAACAGATGGACTCGGCATGAAGAGCCTCAAGAAGGCTACCAAGCTCAAGAAAGATGAATTGATGGCAGCTCTCGGCTGGCTCGGACGCGAAGGAAAGATTTCTTTGTCGGAGAATGATGAGGAGATTGTCGTGACACTTGTCTAAATATGATTAAAGATTAAATTTTAATCTTTGACTATAGAATGATTAGTCTCGGGGGATTTGGGTCTTCCGGGATTTTTTATTTTGGGAAACAACTTCATTCCATTATTTTTTTCGATAAAGGGGGGGACGGAATTTTCATTTTCCGATTTTTTGCATTAACTTTGTATCGGGACTTGCGAATTTCGTTTTGCGTTTTGCATTATGCATTTTGCGTCGGGTCTTGGACAAGGATATCAAACTAAACAATAAAGCTTATGTTTTCACCGGAAACCTATATCAAAAGGCGCGCTGAGCTGAAGAAGCGCCTTGGCAAGGGGGTAGTGCTTCTGCTTGGCAACGACCTCGTGGGTATGAATTACCGCGACAATGAATATGAATTCCGTCAGGATTCCACTTTCCTATATTATTTTGGACTGAACCATGACGGACTCAACGCCGTGATAGACGTGGACAATGACCGCGACATCATTTTTGGCGATGAGCTCACCATAGATGCGATAGTATGGACAGGGAATCAGCCGACGCTTCAAGAGCTGGCAGCCAAAGCGGGCGTGAGCGACGTGCGCCCTTCTTCTGAACTTCGCCCATATCTTGACAAGGCACGTGAGGGGGCCTCACCTATCCATTATATCCCTTATTACAGGGCTGACCATGAACTGAAGCTCATGCAACTTCTTGGCCTTCAGCCGGGGGGTGCAGTGCCATCAGTGCCCTTGATAAGGGCTGTAGTGGAGATGCGCAATCACAAGAGCGCAGAGGAGATAGCCGAGATAGAGAAGGCCTGCGAGGTCACGGCCCTGATGCACAAGGCTGCCATGAAAGCCGCCCGTCCGGGACTGACGGAATATCAGATGAAAGCCATCGTGGAGAAAGTAGCCACGGAGCATGGCATGCGTTGTTCATTTCCGACAATCGCCACTGTGCATGGTGAGATATTGCACAACCATAGCTATAACAACACCTTGCAGCCGGGTCAGCTATTCCTGCTTGACGCCGGAGCCGAGACTTCGATGGGATATGCCGGGGATATGTCTTCGACAGTTCCGGTAGACTTGAGATATACTGACCGCCAGAAGGCTATCTATGACCTTCAGCAGGCGGCATCGCGCAACGCAGTGGCGATGCTGCGTCCCGGAGTGGCGTTTTGGGACGTGCATATGGAAGCAGCCAGAACCATTGCAACCGGATTGAAGGAGATGGGAATCATGAAAGGAGACGTGGAGGAAGCTATCCAGGCAGGGGCACACGCAATGTTCTTCCCGACAGGACTCGGACATATGATGGGGCTCGACGTGCACGATATGGAGAACCTGGGCGAAGTGTGGGTAGGATATGACGGCAAGCCCAAGTCGACAGTGTTCGGATTCAAGTCGTTGCGTCTTGCGCGTCCTCTTGAAGAGGGATACGTGTTTACAATCGAACCTGGAATATACTTCATGCCGGAATTGACGGAACTCTGGAAGACTGAGGGAAGACACAAGGATTTCATTAACTTCGACGAGGCTGAGAAGTGGCTTGGATTCGGCGGAGTGCGCAATGAAGAAGATTATCTCGTGACGGCAGACGGACATAGAAGACTTGGTTCCGGCATCCCGATGACTACAGAGGGTGTCGAGGCACTTCGCGCCGGACTATAAATCTTGAATAATGGCGATAGAGCAGAGCAATTATCAGAGGCGTGGGGGGAAGCGTCAGGCTCCCCCCATGACCGACCCGACAGGGAAGCTGCCTCCAAGAGACACGGATCTGGAGGAGGCTGTGTTAGGAGCGTTGATGATCGAGAAAGATGCATATATGAATGTATGTGACATCCTTTCTCCCGAGAGTTTCTACGATCCGACCAACCAGAAGATATTCAACGCCATCATGCAGCTTGGTCTCTCCCAAAGGCCGATAGACATGCTGACGGTAGTGGAGCAGCTGAGGGCAAACGGGGAGCTTGAGGAAGTGGGTGGCGCGATAAAGATCACCAGCCTTACCTCCAATATTTATTCCGCTGCGAATGTGGAGTATCATGCCAAGATCGTAGCCCAGAAATATCTTGCCCGGCGCCTCATATCATATGCCACCAACATAGAGACCAAGGCCTTTGATGAGGGGAACGATATCGACGACTTGCTTCAGGAAGCCGAGGCTCTTCTCTTTGACATATCGCAGAACCAGATAAAGAGAGAGGTCACACAGATCGACCCGGTGATAAATCTTGCGATAGAGCAGATTCAGAATGCCGCAAACTCATCATCCGGCTTGTCGGGCCTGCGTACGGGCTATAATGACCTTGACAAGATGACTTCGGGATGGCAGCCTTCAGACCTTATCATCATTGCCGCCCGCCCGGCAATGGGAAAGACCGCGTTTGTGCTTTCGATGGCTAAGGAGATGACTGTGACGTATAATATCCCGGTGGCAATCTTTACACTTGAGATGGCAAACGTACAGCTTGTCAAGCGTCTGCTTTCAAATGTGGCGAGCCTTGAGGGTGAAAAGATCAAGAGCGGGCAGCTGAGCAATGAGGAGTGGGACCGCTTGAACGCCTCGTTGAAAAACGTGTATTCAGCACCACTTTATCTTGACGAGACTCCGGGATTGAGCATCACGGAGCTTCGCACCAAGGCCCGAAGACTCGTCAGGGAGCATGGGGTGAAGATGATAATGATCGACTATCTGCAGCTCATGAGTGCCGGCGGTCTCAAGCTTGGAAGCCGCGAGCAGGAGGTCTCGACCATATCCCGGTCGCTGAAGGCACTTGCCAAGGAGCTGAACATCCCGATCATAGCACTCTCGCAGTTGAACCGCAGTACGGAGACGCGAGAGGACAAGCGTCCCGTGCTTTCCGACCTGCGTGAGTCAGGAGCGATAGAGCAGGATGCCGACATCGTCTGCTTCATCCACAGGCCGGAATATTATACGAGGAGTGGAGTAGATGCTCAGGACAATGATATACGCGGACTTGCCGAACTGATCATAGCCAAGCACCGTAGCGGTGCGGTTGGCGATGTCAAGCTTAGGTTTATCTCAAAATATGCCAAGTTTGAAAACTGGCAGGAAGGGTATAATGCAGTGCAGAGCGCCCTTGGCGAGAAGGGGGGCACAAAGATGGAATTCCAATCGAAGATGAACTCCGGAGGGGGCGGAGGCGACCACGTGGCGTCTAAGTTCGGCCAAGGAGGCACTAACTTCAGCTTTGCCCCGGATCCTCTGCAGGGAGGAGCGGGACCTGACCTCATGCCTGACGGAGGGGGAGACAGTGTGCCGTTTTAGTTGAGTAATTCAGGATTTGAAATAATTTAGGATTTAGAATTGATTTAGGATTGATTGGGGATTTAGGATTTTTTTTGAAATTTTTGAACCTATTGGCAATACTGCGTGTTTTAATGACAAAGAAAACAAGATACTATAAAACTATCAACTAAAACAATCGCTACTATGGAAAATAAGAACCTACAGGAAAAAGAAAATAAGGCATTCGAAGAAATGAGACGTGCCGGAAAAAATCTACAGGAGAGCCGTCAGCAGAATGATGATGGCGTACAGCGGAGCAACCGCCTATGGGTGTGGCTTGGCGCACTTGTGCTGATTTTCCTCATCATCTATTGGCTCTTCGCGATCGGAACATTCGGAGATTTGGCTAACTGGTTTAATGGATAATATTTTCAGCCTCGGCTTTCGCTTTTGAAAGTTGAGGCTGATTTGGCTTATTGGTCGGATTGGGATTATAAGTCGGATTAGTCGGATTAGTCGAATTAGTCGAATTAGTCGAATTAGTCGGATTGGGCTGATTGGGCTTATTGGTCGGATTGGGATAATTAGTCGAATGGGGGGTGGGAATTATTGGTTTAGGCGGCCTTCGTCGTTGTAGGAATAGTAGCCCCTTGTGGTCACTATCAGATGGTCGAGCATGCGCAGGTCCATTGCCTTGCAGGCTGCGGAGAGCTTATGCGTGATGTTGTCGTCTTGCAGGGAAGGACGCAAGTTGCCGGAAGGATGATTGTGGCACATCACAATTCCTTCGGCGTTTTCAAGAAGCGCCCTCTTTAATATCATCTTTGTGTCGAACACCGATGCTATCGAGCTTCCACTCGTAGAACAGAATTCCTTGATCACTTGATTTCGTCTGTTGAGCAACATGATCCAAACTTCTTCATGATCAAGATTGGCAATGCGATAGCGCATGCGTTCATATATCGTTTCTGAATCTTTGATTATGTAAAATTGGGAGTTCTTCTTGTCTAATGATTCTTGGCGATATCGCCTCATCACTTCCATCATGGCTTCCAATTGCAGGGCTTTGGCAGATCCAATGCCTTTAGTGAGCATGAGCTCATTGCGGGAGCGTTGTTCAAGGCGAAGGAGGGAGTTGTTGTTGTCGTTCATCAGCTGACGGCACAGGTCGGTGACCGGCAATCCGGGCTGACCGGTACGAAGTATTATAGCAAGCAGTTCGGCGGTGGTAAGAGTCTCGATGCCATAGGATATGGCGCGTTCACGCGGACGCTCATCTTTTGCCATCTCCTTTATTGTCAACACCTGGGAGTATGGCGATGGTTCCGGCTCATTAACATCCAGCCCGAAGTCTTCCCTTTTCATTTCCCTTTTCTCATTTTAATTTCCTGCTCTTCGTCGCGTCCGTGGCGAAGGAGTATTTTCCACACATAAGCCCTGATGAATCCTGTGCCGTAGCCCCAAAGCTGAACCATGGAGGCGGCTACAGCCATAGAGCCTACCTTGATGCTTTTTGTGGAAATGCAAGCCGAGATCGATAGGGCAAGAATGTAGGCAGCGAGCGGAATCAGCCAGAGGGGATTGAAAAATGCACCGATGATCATAGCGACAGCTCCAATGACGAATATCGCAGGAGCCCAATGGACAGCTTTCATGCTGCCGGGGTAGAGGAGCTGCAACGTGATCCGTGACATTCCGAAGACGTGGACCTGACGCCAGAATTTAGCAAGGCTTCCACGGCGCTTATGATAGACCTTTACATCGCGTATCAGTTCGGGAGAATATCCGGCAAGGCGTATCCTCGTAGACATATCGATGTCTTCGCTAAACATTTCACGGAATCCTCCAACCTTTTCATATACTTCACGAGAGAATCCCATGTTGAAAGTGCGTGGGACGAATTTCTCCATCTGAACTTTTCCACCCCTGATGCCACCTGTGGTCAGGAATGAGGTCATTGCGAAATTTATGGCTTTCTGAGTGTCGGAGAAAGAAGCGTGGGCGTCGTCGGGACCGCCGAAACAGTCGCGCCATTTCTCGGATAAAGCTTTTCGAAGCCTTTCGATATAATCGGGAGGGAGAATGCAGTCGGAGTCAACAAATACGAAGTAATCACCGCGCGCATGATCCATTCCATAGTTGCGGGCAGGAGAGCGTCCTTCGTTGTCTTTATAAAAATACTGCAAGGCGACAGTCGGGGCAAATGCCTCGGCTTCCGCCTTGCATGGTATGGAGCTTCCATCTTCCACTATCACTATCTCGAATCCGTGGTCGGTCTGGCAGGCGAGGCTTGCCATAAGTTCCTTGACTTCATCCGGGCGGTTATACACCGGCACGATAATGGAAAACATCATGAGCGTTTTACGTTGTACGATTAGCGTTTTACGTGTGGGGAGGATTAGGCTTTGACGCGTCCGACGTATGAACCGTCGCGGGTGTCGATTTCGATGATCTCTCCGGTGTTGATGAAGAGTGGCACACGAACTTCAGCGCCGGTCTCGACTGTAGCGGGCTTGAGAGTGTTGGTAGCGGTATCACCTTTAAGTCCGGGCTCGGTATAAGTGACAGCGAGTTTAGTCTTGATAGGCATTTCAGCGAAGAGGACAGTGTCGGTGGAAGCATCCCTGACCACCTCAACGATGTCACCTTCCTTCATGAAAGGAGCACCAGTCACGAGGTCGCGCTTGATAGGAATCTGGTCGTAGGTCTCCTGATCCATGAAAATATCGTCGGCGCCATCTTGATAAAGATAGGAGTATGGGCGGCGCTCCACACGCACGTCTTCGAGCTTTTCGCCGATGTTGAATCGACGTTCGAGCACGCGGCCGTCAACAACGTTTTTGAGCTTTGTACGCATGAAGGTGTTGCCCTTGCCCGGCTTCACGTGCAGGAATTCGATCACGAAATAGAGTTGGCCATCCATGCGGATGCAAGTGCCATTCTTGATGTCTTGAGCGTTCATCATATCGATTGAAAATTTATGTATGTTCGAATTATAGTGCAAAATTACAAAAAAAAACCTAAATGCAAGGTATATTAAGCATTAAAAGATACAATTTTGGGGATAAAAATGCGAAAAAAGCGTGAAATTTTTGGCTAATTCAAATAGATTCACTAATTTTGCAGTCTGAAAGGACTCAAGAAGAGAAACGAAATAATTAAAACGTCATAAGAAAATGAAAAGAACATTCCAGCCTTCCAACCGCAGAAGAATCAACAAGCACGGTTTCCGTGAAAGAATGGCTACCGCAGATGGCCGCAAAGTACTTGCCCGTCGTCGTGCAAAAGGCCGCTATTCACTTACAGTTTCCGATAGCATCGCAAGCAAGTGATAGAAGGAAAGAGAAAATAAAAGGACAATGCCAAAAGCATTGTCCTTTTATTTTACAGTAAACTGTAAAAAATGATTTATAAGAATGAAGTGTTTATAATGGAAATATGAGAATATATTATAGGCTTGCGAGGAGAGAATGAAGGAACCTGGTGTTGAGCAATACGTCGATTATGGTCCAGATTATTGCTGAGAGAAGGAGAATTGCAGTGTAGCGAAGCACCTTGTTGAGGTGATAATCAGAAAATTTGTAAAGGGCGAGGATAATAGGCACAAACCATATGGCAATGGCAACATAGCCTGACCATCCCCATGGATTAAGGGCTTCGTGCATCCCAAACCAAATAAGTCCGAGTCCGCAATAAGTGAATAGAACGTAGACGAGCTTCATGATCTTTGGGCCGAAAATCACAACCTTTGTGCGTTTCCCGACTTTAGAGTCGTCTTTATAGTCGCGGATATTGTTGACGTTCAAAACGTTTGCTCCCAGCAGACCTACGCCTAAGGATACAATCAGAGCCATCTTCCACATTTCTCCGAGGATTCCAGCCATCGATCCACCCGTCCAGTCGCCGCACTGAATATAAGATGTGAACATAACGGGCACGATGCCATAGAATATGATCACGGCTTCATCTCCGAGCCCATGGTGGGACAACGGATAGGGACCGGCGCTATAAGCGAAAGCCGCCAATACAATAAGTATCCCGACAGGAATCAACCATAGACCTCCCCACCGAATCAATGTACACCCGAGGATGCAGTCGGCTGCCATAAGGAGAATCATAACCTTTTTCATGGTTTCAGGCTTTATGTCACCTTCAGTGACACCACGCCGGAAACCCTGGCGACCTTTTTTGTCAAGACCATTCTTAAAGTCGAAATATTCGTTGGCGAAATTGCTCACTATTTGTGCGATAAGGGCGAAAGCAAGGCAAATCAAGGCCGGAAGCCAATAGAAATTGTCATAGGATAGAGCGACAGCGCATCCGGCAAGCACGCCTGCAGCGCTCACCGGCAAAGTCCTGAGGCGCATGGCCTCTATCCATGGATTGTATTTCATAGAATCCTTCTTTTGAGAGATTTTTAGGTGGTCGTAGTCAGAGTATGCAGCTTCTTTGGCTAATGCAGCAGAGGCTGCTTCCTCTGACCATTTCTTCAATGCAAAGTTAGTTAAAAAATTTCATTTTAAGAAATTTTTTTGTAAGAAATATGAAATAATTTTGTAATATGATTAATTTTTTTGTAACAATGAGGATTTTTTAGGTCTGATTAGTCTGATTGGTCTTATTAGTCTGATTGGTCTGATTGGTCTGATTGGTCTGATTGGTCTGATTGGTCTGATTGGTCTGATTGGTCTGATTGGTCTG
>JAIDUH010000059.1 GCA_029060285.1 Muribaculaceae bacterium
ATGTATCCATAATCAGGTATAATTTTGCTTTTACGCTTGCAAAATTACGCCATCCCCACCCCCACTACCCCTTATCCCCATAAAAACCGGGCATTACCGGACTCGGAAGGGAGTCTGGGAAGCCTCCCTTCCATATTTTAGATGGACGCCCCTACGCGGTCTATAAGCAGAAAAAGCAGCCACCCAATAAGAGTAGCTGCTTTTATCGTGATCGTTAATCGTTAGAACGATGCCGGTGAGAATATGCCGGCGCGGGGATGATCCGGTGGCAGATTCGGAGTCAGTTCAGGATTACGTTCCGGTTGCCAGGTGCGGATGTGGATCTGCGGCCTGTCAGGGTCATTGAAGTCGACGAAGAGGAAAAGATAACCCTGGTCGCCATATGTCTGCGATACATAATCCTGTTTCAGCTGCAACGCATAGGTCTCCCCTCCTACTCCCGAACGCTCTACGTCAGTGTCCGAGAATCGGAGATTGATAAATTCCTGGCTTGCAAAGCAACGGCGAAGCTGCTCCATATATTCCTTCTTTGTCTTCTGGGTATACACCACATGCTCCTTCTGCGCCAAACCCATACCGTCGGCACCGGGCACTTTCTCAAGTTTCTTGGTGACATGACCCACTATGATCACTGCATCATCGTCGAAAATACTCTCGATATAGTCTTGCATGCCGAGCGCGAATGCAGTGCGATAGTTTTCGAGGAAGTTGACAAGCACCATCTTCTTGTCGTCGGTCCACGCCGCGCCCTGCTTTGCAAAAATGTCATTGCGGGCAATGCTTCCGAGTCCGAAGCCAAGGCTCACGAGCTTCAGGTCTTTGTTGAAAGTGAAAGTCACGTCTTCCGTAAACTGACGCCCCTTGCTGAATGTGAACGACATCGGCACCGAACGGCACATCACCTCGTCGCGATAGGGATAAAACTCATATGTGTCGCGGGTAGCCTTGCCGAGGATACGGACCTTGCCATATTTCATCAGGCGCTCAAACATCATCCAACCCTCGGGAGTGCAAATGTCTTTCACTTCATCGTATTTCCGGTTGTTGATGGCCCATATTATCTTCTCCATCAGCCCGACGTAGGGGGAATTTTCGGTGCTGTTAAGCTCCAGTATGCCCTCATGCGCCCCGGCTGCCACTTGCTCTTGGAATGCCTTTGCCTCCTTCTTGTCAGCCTTAAGGTCTTTCTTGGAGTCGTTGATGAGAAACTCATTTGCCACGAGCCCGGCGCCCTTGAAGGAGTCGAGAAGCGGCTTAAGCTCGGCATTGGAGTGGTTTTCGCTCTTAAACAGATATTCCACATAGAGTTTCAATGGCTTCATCGGCACATCGGCAGGGAGTTCAAGCATAGCCATTCCGTCGCGGGCAGTGATCAACGGGGAGTAGCCGGTGTTGGTACCATACTTGAAGGTGCAAGTAGTGGCAGGCTTCCCATCATATTTCACGTTGAGAGAGACGAGTTTCGTGCCGTTTGCCGGATCGTCCGGATCCTGCTCCACTGATGCAATGCCGAAACTTACCTTATTGACAATGTCGCGCATTGCCTCCGGCAGCCAGATGGCAAGAGTCTCCTCTTCCCCTTCTATCTTCTCCTTGACTTCTGAAGGATTAGGAAGGCTCTGAAGGAGCACATAGGCACGATATAGATAACGGAGTGCATCGTCTACCTTCCCTTTGTCGCGTGCGCGGACACCGGAACGTGCAAGGTCAGCAACGCTCCTGCGCCGGCGGTCGTGCATCTTCTCGATGTTGGCTTTCGGCATATAGACGAAGCGCTCGAAAGTGGGAGCCCCACCAATGGCTATCACCTGCACCCCTTCCAAAGATGCGGGGGTGGTATAGCTCTCCACCACTGAGGTGAATTGCTCTGTAGTGACAGTGGACCCGTCCGCCTGAAGCACGTCGGTGGCTGATCCTGACGTGCTTCCGCTCACTGTCTGCGAAATTTTCTTCACCATGTCGTGGAGGGCTGCAGTATATGCTTCCTCGGCATCTCCGCCAAATCCGGTGCCGAAGATATAGAGATCCGGCATGTTCTTGATTTCAGCGGCTCTTTTCTGCTCCGGAGTCTCCTTCGCCGCAAAGGCAAAGGAAGCTCCGAGAAGCAACATAGCAAATACAAATAAATAATGTCTTAACATTTATAATTGATCATTAATCATTTATAATTAATTAGAGGGTGTCGGGTTGTCTCCACTATTGGGATAGCGCCCTCCGGTCGTGAATGGATAGCTCCAGTCGCCATACTTGACGTTGCCAAGCTCATCTATGACAAAGCCGCGTGCAATATAGCGTGTCGCGGGGTCGAGGTCTATCAGATTGAATGACACGGTACAGTCCTTTCTGTCGGAAGGACTTATTATCATATAGTCTGCTCCGGAACCATCTTCCCTACTCCATTCGAGACCAGCCTCTACCACATTATAGAAAGGTGAATAGAAGTTGAATTCCACTGTAGCTGAAGTCTGCGCGTAGTTGTCAACGAGCCAAGGCACGCTGATGGCCGCCTCGCGACCTCCGAACTGTGTCACGCCTATACTTACCGGAACTAAGCCGAACGCTGTCGGGTTAAGCTCTATCCCCTCTTGCGTATAGGTAATCTCCGGAGTTATCGTGATGAAACCGTTGCGGTTTTCGTCGCTGTAATTGGCATAGACATATGCATCGAACGTGCCGGACCCATTACCGGAAGTTCTGTAAAGGTTGATCCATGAAGGTGCAGAGGCGGTCCAGTTGAAGCGTGAGTCTACTTCTACACGGATATATTCTCCTGTCTCCATCACCACGCCGACATTGTCTATCCTGCCTGCCGCGAAATACACTTCTACACCCGTCTGCACGATGGTGACGGTCTGCTGCGGATAACGGTCGTCACGCGGCTTGAAGAGAATCTGGGTAGATCGGTATTGACCGTCGGAAGGAGCAATCTGGGCTACCGTCTCAACTCGCGACAGACTTCCTTCTGCAACCGAAGGCACTGACAGCGTCACCCATGACGCGGAGCAT
Source organism: Muribaculaceae bacterium (assembly GCA_029060285.1). GTDB lineage: Bacteria > Bacteroidota > Bacteroidia > Bacteroidales > Muribaculaceae > Lepagella. Next base: position 3,007 of record JAIDUH010000059.1, read on the forward strand.
ACAGCATCCCATCCGGAATTAGGAGAGAGCACTCCAAATGGGATCTCTCCTCCTTCTGGTCCTACATTCTGGTTTTCAGAAGGAGTGACATCAAATGTATAAGACGACTTTGTCTGTGTGACCTCAATCGTATAGCGGGAGACTTCACTCACAAGGTTGAGGAATGCCTTCCTGTCGGCAGCCGTGCGGTTGTCTTGCAGCGTCATTCTGAATGTTGCGCCGGCAGAACCGCTGAAAGTTCCGTTGAACTCGGGTGTCATTCCACTGATCGGGGTAATTGAAACGAATTCAGTTGGATTCTCACCCTCATAGGTGACATCGAGTGTCCAATTTACATTCGAAACGATCGTGAATTCCTGGCTTCTGGGATTCTGCGCCTCGAAAGGCTCTAACGATGATGGCGACAGACTAACGTCGCTTACTGCCTGCTTGAGAGTCATCTCTATGCTGGTAGTGCCCTCATTGGTCACAGCCTCGCCTTCAGCATCGACTATATAGACCATGACCCTGGCACTTCGTTCCTTGTTGATATTCTCAAGTATGCTTAACGTTATGGTCTCGTTGCCGCGTCCGGTCATCTTGTCGGCAGTACACCATCCACCCTCACATTCTATGGAGACCTTCCATAGCGAATTGCTCTCCACCTCTACCTTTATGTTGTTGTCCGGGGCTGCCCCGTAGTCTACGCTGAAAGCTGACGCGTGTCCGTCTACCTTCAGTTCAAGCTGGTTTTTCGTAGGCATGAGTCCCGCATCATAGTTGTCACTGCAGGCGGAGACCCCGACAAATGTCAGAATTGCCGCCGCGAGCGAACCGAATATGTGTCTTGTCTTCATTGTTGATATTCTGCTTGAATTAGAGTGAAACTGAAACTCCTATCGAACCCTTTATTCCACCCCTTGTCATGCCTCCCTGCTTGAAGACATCAACCACATCACCCTTTGTGGAGACGGGAATGCCGTATTCAGGAGTGATGAAGAAGCCCACGTGCTGCACGGGATGGTAAGAGAAACGTGCCCCCACTGTCACGCAAGGCTGGGTGAATCCGTTGCCGGGGTATTTACTGTCCTTGGCAGCGAGTCGCTGGATCATGAATCCTGCCTGCGGAGTAAGCCCGAAGCGTTCTGCAAACCGAAGCTGATAGCCTACACGCACTGCCATCTCATCCAGGCGGTAGCTGTATTTCCCATTGAATACATTGTCGGTGCGGTCATACCAGCTGACGTCCTTGCTGCGTCCGAGCCCGAGATTGTAGCTTACTTCAAGGTTGACGTTCTCGATGTATCCGCCGAGGGTAAATCCTACCGAGGGTTTGCCGCTGGCAGCAAAGGAGACTGCAGCATAGCCGGTAGACTTCTTTACATATTGTATTCTCTCGAGGCGGATCGTATCGCGGAGAGTCTCGCCTCGCTCTATGCGGAACTTGAGACTCTGCGGATAGTAGCCTTTCTTGGAGAAATCATACTCGTAGCGCGCCACGGGGAGCTGCATCGTAGACTGAAGGTCGATGACAGAATCACCCTCCATCACCGTGACGCCGTATGTCGGCTCGGTGACGAGCTCAAGATAGCCGAGATGAGCCACCGGCGGTGTCGCTGTGACGGTCTTTGTCTTACCTGCCTCCACGGTGAAAGCCGTGGTCTGGTCCTCATGGTCGGGGAGCTTGGCTGTGACAATGTAGCTGCCGGCCTTCAGGTGCTTATGGAGTTGCCCGACGCCTTCGCGCTTGTCCTGGAACCACAGTTCCGCCCCGTCGGCAACTTCTATGTTGACGTCGCCAAACTTCAGGTTCTCGTCTTCCATCTGAAGCGTGAACTGCGTGCCACCATCGGCGGTCAAGGTCACGACATCTTCAAACAGGAGTGAACCTAACTCCGCACGCACCAAGTGGGTGCCTAAAGGCATATGCATGTTGACGGGCGACTTGCCCTGCGGCTCGCCGTCGACTGTAATTTCCGCGCCGGGTGTAGAGGCTATGAGGGCTACATTGCGACCCTCCACGTTTAGCTCGACCGAGTATGTCTTGCCGGACTCTGCCTCCATTCCCTCAAATACTATCACGGTGGGACTATACTTCGGGTGGCTGACGGTCACTTTCTGCGTGCGCTCCGGCACATATAGCCATACCTCACCGGGGGATGCCTGCTTGCGCCCTAATATCTGATATAAGCCGGCATCAAATCCGAGCAATTCGTCAGGGAACGGCGTGTATATCCTCAGCAGGGCGGCTTTCTTGCCGTTGTTGGGGTCGGTGACCGACGTCTCCGGCAACCGGGCAAACATGTCGTTGGTCTCCTTAAATTCCCTGGATTCGAGTTTCTGCGCCACCATCGGCAGGGCACCCAATAGGGCGCCTGCCACGACGGCGAACTTTAAAAACTTCATTTTCATGTCTATTTTGGGTTATTATTTTACCATTACTTTCACTCCGGCGCATATATAGAGACCTCGGGAAAGTCCCTCCACCGATGCGCTCTCGCCGGCCTGCAGGCTGAGAGTGCGGACAGTGGCGCCCTCAGGAGTGTAGATAGCCACGTTGCATACACGGCAACTGCTGACGCGGATCATACCCGGAGCCGGAGTCTCCACCATTATGCCGCCATCCGAAATTATCGGGAGCTCCACACCGCTTCCTCCGGGGAAGATGGGAAGAGCCTGCGGACTACCGGGAGCCACCACATATGCCCCGAATGGAAGTGTGACGTCTTCAGGCACAAACGCACTGCCTCGCAACGTCATCTCCTCGTCAGCATTGACATTGAGCGAAAGGATTCCTTCTTCTTCCACCGGCATGAATGTGCCGATAAATGTCGCGCCATTCGTCCAGGCTGTGGCAACGGGAGCCGATTCTGGCGTCCCTAACAATGCATCTGCCGCGTAGAATGTCACCTCTCCGTTGAGGTTATAACTGTCTACATAGTCCTTGTTGTTGGGCATGGAGATGACATAGGGTATTCCTGCCCTGATTGAGTCAGACGCTGCCCAGCCCTCCTCAGTGGATCCGTAGAGCCAGAATGGCCTGCTGCCGGCATTGGGGTCGGTCACGCCGTCCCATGCGGCAAATGGTGTGATTTCGCCTTCTCTCTCATGGCTTATTCCGGTCGCGGTAAAGGGAAGTGCAATGGTTTCCCATCCCCCGCAATTACCGATTTCAGTAGGCAGCGTGAAAGTCTTCTTAAAGTTGATGAAGTCTGCCTTGACCTGCATGTGAGCCTGGAAAGGATAGCCGTCTTGCAGATGCACTGCGGTTGCATGGCCGAAGACTCCATAGCCATCGGGATCGGTGGGCACACCGCCGGGCTCATACGTATACTCTACGGTGTTGAATGCATCTTCAGGAAGCAAGTCGAAGCTTGGAGTCCAGAAGAGGAGGTTGGGATTGGCTGCCTCTGTCAGTCTGCCGTCGGGCATAGCCACGTCACGGCGTCCCCACATCACAGCGGTGAGACGCGGCATACCTGCCAATATTCCTTCCGGATAATTGTTGGAGAAAATAGTCTCTATCCTTGAGCCGGCAAATATCCCGTTGTAATCAGCTGATTCAAGAGACTCCGCTTCTATATGCAGGGTCGTGAGCTGCGGGAGTGCAGCCACGATATCCAGGTCTTCCCTTGATAGTTCACCTGCAAGGCGAAGGTAATCGTAAGAGTCGGCACTGTCACCCCAGGTACCGAATACTTCGGAAAGACGACGGCCATTCTTGACTCCTGCCACACGCCCGGTGTTGAAGAAGTCAATTCTCAATTCCGCGGGATCGCCCGCGAAAGCATGGTCTGACTTCACTATTGCCATGACTTCACAGAAACCGTCCATGTCAAGGTTGATGACATCAGCTCCACCGGCTACCGGCGAACCGTCGATGAAGAGATGACATTTAGCATTTTCTAAAGCGGCGTCGCTTCCTGATGGCTCCACCATCAGGGTATGACCGTTGTAGTGCAATGTCGGGGCTGCGTGGAATATTATGTCATCCTTAAGTGCGGGTGAGTCATAGCGGTCTTCATCTTGAGCCACTGCCACTGCCTCTATCACTTTCATGTCAGGAGTCACATCAAGAGCGGCGGGGGTCGGAAGTGTCTGCTCCCTGCCATCGATGCTCACCCTTACGGGAAGAGCGTCAGCTTGGGTGATACGGATTTGTCTTCCTTCAAAATCTTTTGTCACGCTTGGCTGGCTCTCCTGCCACTCCGCAAGGATAAAGCGGAATGTACCTTCGTCGGAGGAAACGTATCGTTCTTTGGTAGCTATAAAGCGCACTGTGCAGTCTGCCGATAGAGGTATCGGAGCTGAATATAGCGCGGATGATTCTGTGGGGGCAGTTCCATCTGCAGTATAGCGGATTTCAGCTGTCGGTTCTTCGCATGAGAGTGTGAGAGTCCGTTTGCCATAAGTGGCTACAGGAACCGGGAGCTTCATGTCAGAGACAACATATGTAATGTGGTCAGAGTCGAAATAGTCGCTGTGGAAAGCCTTTACCGTGAAGGTAACGTTTCCAGTGACGTCGATCGGAGCTTCATAAAGGATTCCTGTGGATTCGGTCGGTACTGTCCCGTCAGTTGTATAACGGATTGAGGCGCCAGTCGTCTCACAAGTCATTGTCACTTTCATGGTCTCCAGACTGTGGGTTGCGAACGGAGTCGCCACTTTATGGTCAGCCACCTTGAATTCGAATGTCGCGACATCAGAATCATTGTAGTTCTCACGCAATGCAAAGAAAAGCACCGTGCAGTCTTCGGTCAGAGCTACCGGACCCTCATAGAGAATAGATGCGGCTGTCGGCGCTGAGCCGTCGAGCGTATAGCGGATCTGCGCATTTGCATCCGCGCATTCTAAGGTCAGCTGCTTTTTGGCGAAGCTTGCAGTAGGAGTCGGCACTTTCCGGTCGTCGACTGCTACTGTTGCGATCTCAGAGTCAAAGAGGTCGCTGCGGAAAGCTCGGGCGGTGTAGGTATGGTTGCCTAAGACAGCCACCGGACCTTCATACTTGATGCCTGTCTCTGCAGTCGGAGCCACGCCGTCGATGGTATAGCGGATCTCTGCATTGTCAGTGTCGCATGCCATCGTGATAGTCATTGCTTCAGGATCGTAGGTCAGAACAGGTGTTGCCGCCTGATGTTCCGCTTTCTTGAACTCATACGATTCGATGTCGGAATCATTGAAATACTGACGCTGTGCGACGAAAAGCACTGTGCAATCTTCTGTCAAAGCGACAGGAGTTTCATAGAGTGCAGATTCTGCCGTAGGCTCAGTTCCGTCAACAGTGTATCGGATGGCTGCCTCAGCATCACTGCATGACAATGTCAGCACCCTGTTGGCGAAGCTTGCCGTAGGCGTAGGCACCTTCTGGTCGTCGACTGTCACGGAAGCCGGTTCAGATTCAAACAGGTCGCTGCGGAATGCTTTTGCTGTGTAAGTATGGTTACCTACCACAGCTATCGGACCTTCATACTTGATGCCGGTCTCGGCTGTCGGGGCATCGCCGGCGATGGTGTAGCGGATTTCAGCATTGACAGTGTCGCATGCCATCGTGATTGTCAGGGCTTCCGGATCGTATGTGAGAACCGGAGTTGCCGCCACATGATCTGCATATACGAAAGTATAGCTGATGGTGTCGGATGGCTCATAGTTGGCTTTGAAACCGCGTGCCACCACCTTGCTGTCTTCTGTTAGCCTTAACGGTTCGGAATATGCCGGGGATTCTTCCGTCGGGACTGAGCCGTCGGTTGTATAGCGGACTGTAGCCCCTGAAGTGGCAGTAGCTAAAGTAAGCGCCAGGTCCTTATACTCGTATGTCGGGATCGCTACCTGATAGCCATCAATCACGTACTCTCCTATCGGTGAATCATAGAAATTCACATGGGCCGTGTACGCTTTCACGATGAAGTTGCCGTCAAGTGTCAAAGGCTCCGTATATAGGGTGCTTGTGGCATCCGGATCGGTGCCGTCAGTCGTATATCGGGTTTCACCGTCATTTACAGCCGGGATGATCACGAGCTTTCCATCTTCGTTGAGAGAGAACGTAGGAGCCGGTATGGAGTGTTCAGCCCGACGGAAAACATAAATGCTTATGGGGGAGTCTGTCAGACCTGCTTTACTTGCATAAGCCTTTATGCGGCAGTTTTCTTCCGGTTCGAAAGGAAGAGTATATACAGTGCTTTCCTCATTCGGGTCAGAGAAGTCTGTAGTGTATCGGATTATGGCATCGGGAGTTTCACTCGACATCCTCAACAGACGATTTTCAAACGTAAAGATTGGAGCACTTGTCTTATATGCCGTCACCTGATAGCTGACTACAGGAGAATCCTCCATACCCTCCTTATAAGCTATGGCCTTCACAAGAAGGTTGCTGCTTACATATATAGGCGCAGTATAAACCGGACTTGCAGCCGTCGGGTTTGTGCCGTCAAGGGTATAGTGGATGGTCGCACCCGGAGTCTCGCAGAGAATCTGGACGTGGGTATCGTCAAACATGCCGAAACGTGGCCACATCACCATATTATCCGCAATCGATCCATCAGGATTTGGAGTGCCGGGTTCTTCCGGATTCGCCGGATCGTAATGGTAGGAGAAGTTGGCAGTGAGTGTTACGTTGCGTTTGGGCATAATATAATCAAATTCTAATGCCTCAGAAACGACATTGCCAAGATCATCTGTCCAGTTTACAAATGTATAATAGTCATGAGCTTCTGAATAGATTGTTTTAGTCGACCCTTCTTCCACCATGGCATCATATACACTATAATAATCATGATAGAAGTGCACATATCCTCCATCCGCCGGATTTGACTGCACCTTAAGTAGTCTCAAAGGACGCTGTCCGCCGGGTTCTTCAGGATTTGTCGGGTCATATTCAAAGTTGGCAACAAGCGTATGATCTCCTTGCGGAACAGTGTAGTTAAGAACCTCATCCGTCCCAATTACTACTCCTCCTCTTGTCCAATTGACAAAACGATAGTTTTGATGGGCATATACTTGAAAATCATGAGTGCTTCCCACTTCAAACTCATCGCTGTAGCTGTCTCTCCATGATCCCTGAGATTGCTGGTAGAAATAACCTGCATCGATCGGGTTAGTTATAAATGTGATTTCTGATTCGGTCTTGAATTCGGGAGTGGAAGGTTCTTCCGGAGAATCCGGATCGTAGACAAAACGTGCTGTCAATGTGACATCCCGGCTCGGCATCGTATACGTGAATTCTCTGTCAGTCGATATTACATTTCCCTCTTCATCTTCCCATTGTATGAATTTAAAACCGGGATTCCCTGTAGTATATACATATACGGAGCTTCCAAAAGCATGCCTCTCTTTCGGAGAAAGACTCCACGCTGCATTTTCAGGCACGCAATGCGTGGTAAGGGTAAAAACTACCCCCGGCTCCGGCGGATCCGCCGGATTGTATTGGGCTTTCGCCGTCGTGCCCCACAATAGGAGCACGAGCAGCGAAAGTATTATCCTAAAAGATAAATTTCGGTGTAACCTCATATCTTATGGGGGTTAATGATTCTTATTTTACGATTGTCTTGAATGACTCGCCATTCACCTTCACTACATATACGCCGCCTGCCACGGAGATCTCAAGAGATCCGTTTTCAGCTACAGTGTTGGTGATGATGCTGCCGTCAGTTCCGAATACTGCTACAGTTGCGCCTGCAGGTGCAGAAACAGAGATTGATCCTGTATTGCCTGCAACCTTTACAGCATTGGCTTCAACACCCTCTACAGCTGTGACAGCCGGTGCAAAGCGGATCGAGAAGCGTGAGTTATCAATTCCGGTCTTTGATGCGCTGAAGATATAATCTCCTTCAGTCAGATCGAATTCGATGCCTGTCTCTGCGTCATAAAGCCAAGCCTGGCGGTCGGCACGCTGCGCTGAGATGCGGTAAGTGCGGTCGGTTGCAGGAAGAAGTACACCAAGTGCCACGTTGCCGTCTTCATACGGACGCTCGTTGATTGCCATCGGGTGTTTGTCATTGCCAAGGGTGTAGAGCTGAGCCACCTTTGCATCCATGCTCATGAACTTGGAAGCGTCGCGCACTGTCTCGTAAGCCATAGAAGCCTGTTCGTTGAGCACTACGCGTGTGTAGTCGTCAGCATTTTCATTGTCGTTGCAATAAAGCTCGAGGTTGAGTTTCTGGCGGTTTTCATCCTTTACTATGGGACGCGGAGCGCGAGAACGGTCGATTGTCGTATTGATCTGACGACCTACAAGCGGCATGCCGGTCTGAAGGTCAGCAGCAGATTTCTGCACGAAGAATGGCTGCATCGGGCGAAGCACGAATGTGTCATCTCCACGGTCACCGTCATTGAGGGAATATGCACGGTAAGTGCTGCCGTCCCAAATTGTGATCGGTGCCTGCATGTCGATGTAGTAGATGTCGTAGTAAGTCGGATATGGGTTTGCCACGAAGTTCCATCCGGCATTAGCCTCAGTCTCGCAGGCGTTGTCAGCAAGGTCGAATGTCACGGCATTCGATCCAAGCACCTTTTCGTTTTCTGATGTAGCAGCAGCCGGCATGTATAGCCAACCAGGTTCGCGAGCTTGGATAATGTATCCCTGTCCACTCTTAAGCGTACCGTCAGCCGGAACATTAATCCAGTTGCCGGATGTTGCGTCCTCACTTGCACGGCGAGCACCATCATAGTAACGGATTACCCAAGAATCTGTGGCTGGATATCTCACATCAGCCATATTCACATCAGTGACAGGAGAGAAGAAATACCATCTGTCTCTTTCGTCAACATAGAAGTTTGTCACTACCCTATTAGCGTTGACAGAATTAGTTCTGCTAAGCAAAGAGGCGGGAGAAGATTCACGGTTGTTGAAAGTCAAAACATCAAAACTCTGTGGAGTGTCCGCGTCCAAGGTCAAAGTGCCGCCGGTCATTATTTCAAGTGAAGGAGTACCTTGCATATGATGTGCATTATTGAGTGTAAGATCGCCACGGATTGCCCAGTAATCATTTACAGAAGCCTCGTCAGAAACCTGAGTGTTTGTAAATTGATACCAATATGGATCTGCCTTGTATGCTTCGAGGGCGAAATCAGGCACATATAGAGTCACATTTGACTTAATAACATTATAAAATGGTTCGTAGTCGTAGTATGTATTGACAGAAGGTGGCGTAGCACATGGAAGCACAATCTTCTCCAAAGCAGTACATCCACTAAACTCAGCATACATATCCCAACAATGTGAACTCAATGACACTTCTTTTAGACTCTTGCAATCTTCAGCGAAACGTCCGCCATAAGTCTCTACGGCTGGAGGAATTGAAAGACTTTCCAGAGCAGATTCTGCAAAAGCGCGATAAGCTATTTTAGTGACAGTCTCCGGAATGTCAATTGACTTGATATTCGTATAGGAGAACGACTCCCGTTCTATGACTTCGGCATTGACCGGAATGTTTACCTCTTCAAGAGCCGTACAATTGTAGGCAGTGCCACGAGGCACAATATCAAGACCTTCTGATATATGAAGTTTCTTCAGTGATTCGCAGCTGGCAACGACATTCCATTCATCATTATAATCTTCGTACCAATAACCGCCGTTATGTTCATCTCCTGAGCGTGTCGTTTCGGTCACAGAATCAGGCATTATGAATTCCATAATTCTTGTGGATTCGAAAGCACAATGTCCTATTTTCCTTAAATTGGATCCTGAAGCAAAATTTATGAATTGAAGAGGGGTGTGATTCCATGCACGCCAACCGATCTCTTCAACCGATGCGGGAATCTCTATCTGATGGAAGTTTGTTTCATAGAAAGCGTAGTTACCAATTTTCTTAAGAGTTGAGGGTAGCATCACCGTGCTAAGATAACTCAATCCACGCATTCCTTCGTCAGGAATAGATGTAATGTTTGCGGCAGTAAGGTCAAAGGCTTTTGCTCCTGAGAGTTGCTTCACTATAGCCCAGTCATCTGAATTCATAGCTCCGTTTATTTTTACGAGTTCAGCGTCCTGAAGATTCTTGCCCTCAAGCGCCTGCAGAATCTTCACACCAAGTTCGCCGGGATTATTCAATGTCACTTCATACCAGTTTTGGTCAAGACATACATTCCGGATTTCCGTAATGTTATAATCTTCGTAATGATTAGCTTGCCAATTTTCAATTTCGACTGTATGAGAGCCGGGATATAGAACTACGGAAACATAGCTCCATCCATCCCAAGCGTAATTATTATATATGATACCATCTATATAAATTCTTGTCGAATAATCATAATAATATGAACGACGATCCCTTACTTCTAATGAGAAGAGAGAAACTTTGTCAATAGTAAACGTAGTGGATATCTTTGAAGTGGCTTCTCCTTCCTCGAATTGTGTTGTTGAGCGGATATATCCATTTTCTGTAATCCACATGTGTTCTGGATCATTTTCAAATGTAATGGGAAGGGAGCCTTTTTTCAAGCAAGCAGTCTCAAGTTCCTTACATTCCCATACACGAAGATTACGAATCCCTGCCCAATAACTTGAGTTATAACCATCCCATCCATTATTGGACTGAATCTGCACTTGATGCTCACCTGCAGGAATTATAAACGGTGTGTTTTCTGTAGTCCAACTGTCTGAACGTGAGACGAATTGTTCCGTTCCGTCTACAATTACTGTCAAACTATCTTCATTATACCAATATCTTCTCCATGTAAAAGATATTTCGACCGGATATGTCGAAGAGAACTCAAAAGAAAGTGTGGAAGTAAAGTTATGGTCAGCCTCTGTTTCCGGAGTGCACATGTAGGATCCGGACTCATCAGTTGCAATATACCACGGATGCTCAGCATCATTGGTCCATTTCACCGGCACAGAACCTTCCACAAGTATTGCCTCGTTGATTTCATCTGAGGAAAGTTGTGCGTCAGCTGTGGCGTAGCCACACACCGCGAGGAGCAGGATCGCTAAATGGCGAAACCGCTCTACTTTTTTAAGTAAAGTACTTTTCATCTTAATTGATTAGTTTTATGTTGTTATTAAATTTACAAAGTGATATCTCACAGATGGCATACCGGTGATATCTCACAGAGTTTGTTTGTCAGTCAGCATCGCACTTAAAAAAAGAATTCGTCACCAACATTTTGCAAAAGTACGAATAATTTTTGACAAAACATTAAAATCAGTCATAAAAATAATCAAAAAAGCAATTTTTTTATTTTCCACCTCCCTCCTACCCCATTTAAGCATATATTTCATTCTGCCATCCCTTGGTCACTCCGTCGTCAAAAGACTCCTTTCTGGCATAGTCAAACATCGACTGGTAATCACTCATCTTCTGCCATTGTACTTGGCGAAATACAGCACTCAGAAAAGGAGTTTCGTGCCTAATATCCTGAATTTTACCTAACGCAAAGGTTATTACGTACTTATGAAAGTTGAGTCATCAATTTTATGGAATTTATTGTGGATAGGGTGCTCAACACAAAGATTCTATTTCTGCAAGGGATAGCCCTGTCATTTCATGTATGAAGTCAGGGTCAAGCTTAGCCTTCAACATATTCAATGCCGATGCACGCAGTCCTTCCGCAATCCCTTTCTCCATTCCTTTCTCCATCCCTTTCTCCATCCCTTCCGCTATCCCTTTCTCCAGCCCTTCATTGAACCCTTCCGTCCTCTCGGTCTTGGCTATGGAATAGCTGTCCCT
>JAIDUH010000006.1 GCA_029060285.1 Muribaculaceae bacterium
TTCTTACGCGCCGACAGAATGATACACCGCGTCAGGATCAGTGACATAGAGTATGCAGAATCAATGGAAAACTATGTGAAGGTAGTCACATCTTCTGATAAATTTGTCACAAGATCCTCCATGAAGGATTTTCTTAAGCCAGTGGCAGCAAAAGGAATCGAACAGGTGCATAAATCGTATGCAGTAAATATAGGAAGAATCAAAAAAATAGATGGAAATCAGATCATCACAGAAGGAGATTATGCTGTCCCTCTCTCAAAGACATTTAGAGATAGAGTGTTGTCGTTGTTGACAGACTTATGAAAATGTACTATTAAATATGGTGTTAAGTTCCACGTGCCCATATCATGACTATATCATATAGCGCCTCTCAAAGGCTACAGAGCTTTCGTCAGAGAAGCCCCGTACGGAAGTCCGGGCTTTTGGCATAATAATAGCTCTCCGAGCTGCTAAGTCAATCAATACGCGAGAATAAACGAAACTTATATTAGATAATACCAAAGCCTCGTGTTATTCCTAAATCATTAAAAAATTTCACTCCATTTTAAATCTTTTTCAATTATTTCACGTCTATTATTATGTGAAAGTAATAACTTCTTTTATGAACTTAATATCTAATACCATTCTGGGCATAACTTTCCTGACTTTGTCGACGTTTCCAATGGCAGGACAGAATCAAGATTTTGTTAAATCAAATCTTGAAAGTCAAATCATGGACACCAAACCATATCCGGGCATTCCTGAAAAGTATTTCTCTAAGGGAGATGCTTATATATCAGGGAAAATTACGGACTACAGTCGGGAACTCAACTTTTACAACATTACGATGGAGTATGTAAATCCTTTGACAGGAGAGAAAACTGTCAAGGAGGTTCCTATCGATGATGACGGCAGCTTTTCAGCAATAATAGGCATGGAGGCTCCAGGTTTCATTTCGCTCTATGGCGGTCGCAACTGGATTTCAGCGAGATATTATGCCGAACCTTCCAGGACATTAAATATTGAGTTTGATTTCGAAGACGTACAACGACTGAGTGAGAATAATAGTAGCCGTGGACGTATCGGGCAGAGAGTCACACGTTTCGGAGGAGATACCGGAGAAATCAACCGTCAGATTTCTGCATGTCCACCATTGAAGGATTGTGATGTACGCACCTTAGCGGCAGAGGCGGTTCCTCGAGTGGCTGCGGAGGAAATCAATGCCAATTATGAAGAAAACAAAAAAATCGTAGAAGATTACATCAGCTCCAATGACCTTCATCCTCTGACTGTGCGAATTCTAAGGAATGAATTGCTTGGAGAGTATGCCGCAGCTTTTGGTGAATATGAACATAATCGTATCAGCAATATGATTACCAAACCTGAGGCACCTTCTCTAAAAGAGAATCCGGATGTAGCTTTCTATGATTACTGGAAGGAATTGCTGACCGTGTCTGATGAATGGTTTCTTACTTCCTCATATATTGAAGGTACCCAATCTGATTACATTGCAAGTTACTTTCCTTATTTGTTTGACGCGCAAACAAGATACAAGTATGATATTCACTTTGATCCCATGGCTTTCCTCAAGTCCAAGGGAGCAGTATTGACACCTGAAGAAGAAGAAACATCGGATTGGTTTGCATCTAATGTTGGAAAGACCTTATACCTGACTTCAAGGGAAAGCAATGACTACCACAATAGATTCATTATGGTATATGAGTTGGCCAAACGTTCCGGCCTTGAACAGGAATATCTGAATTATTATTCCGATCAACAAAGGAAAATACAGAAGCAAGGCTTAAAAGATGATAATATTGACACTCCATACAATGTCAGTCTCCAGGCAGATGCTATTAAGCGGTTTACCGGTCAGGATGAGGTACCGTTTCTTTGGCAAGCAATACAAACTTATATCCTGACGGAAGGCAATGAACTTAATCCGGATGATTATTCCAAAGATCAGATGGATGATATCATTGACAGGATTAAGCATACGAATGTCATTTCCCACCCCGTTCTGACGGAGGCATTCACAAAATTCTTTGAAAAGGCTTACAGTAAAAGAAACTATGAACTTCCGAACGATGAAAGAGGGAGAATAATCAAGGATATAATCGAGCCATACAAAGGGAAGGTCATACTTCTTGACTTTTGGGGAACTTCATGCGGACTATGCCGCATCCATATCGAAGAGTCAGCGGAAGAACGTAGACGTAATCTTGAGCATCCTGATTTCAAGCAAATATTCATTTCGAGTCCTGTGGATTCATGGAAGGCTGATTACGATAAATACGTGGAAAAACATCTTGCAGATGAGACAAATGTGTGGCTTTCCGAATCAGCCTATAGAAAGATTCAGGATCTATTCAGCTACTCTGGATTACCACGCTATGTGCTGATTGACAGGGATGGGAAAGTATTGCATGATGATTTTTATTTTGAGTATCTCCACAGTTATCTTTACGACCTTGGCATTACATTGTATTAATCCACCAAGATGGGTATTAATCCGTTATCTTTAATTTTTCGATGATCCAATCGTCGAGAGTTCTCATTGTAGTTGTAAAATTTGCACCGATTAAAAATACAGTCCTTGAATCTGATTCAAATGGAATAGCATAACCTTTTTCATAAATCTGAG
>JAIDUH010000060.1 GCA_029060285.1 Muribaculaceae bacterium
AACTTATAACTTAAAACTTAAAACTTATAACTTATAACTGAAAACTTATAACTGACAACTGATAACTGAAAACTGACAACTGACAACTGAAAACAGACAACTAAATATGAGCTACTTATTCACATCCGAATCTGTATCCGAAGGCCATCCTGATAAGGTGGCTGATCAAATCTCAGATGCCCTTCTCGACGAATTCCTCGTCCGTGACCCAAAAAGCCACACAGGCATCGAAACCCTGGTCACCACCGGACAGGTGGTGATTGCCGGCGAAGTATCTTCCGATGCATATATTGACCTTCATTCCGTAGTACGCAATATAATCGACCGCATCGGCTATAACCGGGGAGCCTATCGCTTCGATTGTGACAGTTGCGGCATTCTCTCGGCAATCCACGAGCAGAGTCCCGATATTGCACAAGGAGTCAACCGTGAGGTGGAGGAAGCTCAGGGAGCCGGCGACCAAGGCATGATGTTCGGATATGCCGTCAACGAAACTGAAAACTATATGCCCCTTACTCTCGACCTCGCGCATATGTTCATGCGTGAGCTTGCCGACATTCGCCGTGAGGGAAAGGAGATGACCTACTACCGCAAAGGCAAACTCGTCACATATCTGCGTCCCGACGCAAAGAGCCAGGTGACTGTAGAATATGATGACAACGGAAAACCTCTGCACGTAAATACAATTGTCATTTCCACTCAGCATGATGAATTTATCGAGCCTCTTCAGGACACCCCGGAGGCAAAAAGGGTTGCTGAAAACAAGATGCTCGAAGTGATCCGTCGCGATGTAAGGAATGTTCTCATTCCTCGTGTCCTGGCAAAACTTCCGGAGCAGACACGTGCCCTTTTCGACGATCGCTATATCCTTCATGTCAATCCTACGGGCAAGTTCGTGCTTGGCGGACCTCATGCTGATGCCGGGCTCACCGGCCGTAAGATTATTGTGGATACCTACGGAGGCCGCGGAGCCCACGGGGGTGGAGCTTTCTCCGGCAAAGACCCCTCGAAGGTAGACCGTTCGGCAGCATATGCTTGCCGCCACATCGCTAAGAATCTTGTCGCAGCAGGCGTTGCTGACGAGGTGCTTGTGCAGGTTGCATACGCCATTGGCGAAGCGAGCCCGGTAAGTTTCTGCATCAACACTTTCGGTCGCGCAAAAGTCAATATGACAGATGCCCAGATAGCGGAGGTGGTCAACGGACTTTTCGATATGCGTCCTCTTGCGATCGAAAAGCGTTTTGGACTACGCGAGCCAATCTATCTTGAGACGGCTGCCTATGGCCATATGGGACGTAAACCCCAAAAGGTAAAGAAGGTATTCAAATCCGGCTATGATGCCAAACCGATAGAGCGAGAGGTAGAGCTCTTCTCCTGGGAGAAACTTGATTCCGTCCCTGCCATCCGGGAAGCCTTCGGTCTCGACGTCTAAAGTGCTCCAAAGAAAATCCAACAGTTAAGGCGGCAAGCAATTGAGATTGCTTGCCGCCTCCTTCACTAATAGCTCACTTATAGTTGATAGTTAATCATTGACAAAGACAATGTATTCCCCGGCCTCCAGCGACATCGGCACATCAGCCGTCTCACCGCGGAAGTAATCCTTCATCCCGCTTACATCAGGCTTCGAACCTCTGAACTCCACGGCCTGCTCCTCGCTGCCAAGGTTGACCATGGTAACTACCTTCGAACCATCCTTCTCGCGTGAGAACACAAGCAGATCGGGACTTACTGTAGGGTAGCTCACCACAGAGCCACCTGCAGTTCCTGCTGCAAGAGCCTCCTGCGAATGCTTGAGCGCATTCAATTTCTGATAGAAAGTGAAATAATCATTACGCGGTTCCCATTCCGGAGCCTTATCCTTCTCGAAGAATTCGAACGCGCGGTTCATTCCGGTCTCCTGTCCGGTGTAAATCATCGGCATACCGGGCAGAGTATATGAAAGCACTGCAAAAGCATTGGTGAGATCGCCCAGACGGTCAAATTCTGTACCCTCCCAAGAATTGAGGTCATGGTTGGTCACCATGTTCATAAGGTAAGTATCCTTAGGATAATCCTGTGCCTGCTGTTCGAGCAGGGCATAGATATCTGTAGCGTGCTTTTCAGGGAATTCCTTGATATTTCCCTCCTTATCCTTGAAAGAATATTGTCCTGCAGTAGCTGAAATCTCGCTGAAGAGATCCTTCATAGGCCAGTTGTAGCCCATATCAAAACCATTCTTCTGCAGTTCAGGCACACTTGCCTCAGCCAGCATAAACAAATCCGGTTTTGCTGCCTCAAGCTGCGGGCGTGCCTCATCCCAGAAATCGGTAGGGACCTCCATCGCCACGTCGCAACGGAAACCATCAACTCCAACCTCTGTAAGCCAGAACTTCATCGCATCGATCATGCCCTTGCGCATTTCAGGATTGGAATAGTCAAACACGTACACATCTGTCCAGTCATAGACACCCTTCATATTGCCGAGAGAGTCTTTCTCATACCAATCCGGATGTTCGGTGACCCACTTGTTGTCGCGTCCTGAATGGTTGGGCACCCAGTCGAGTATCACCTTCATCCCCTTGTCGTGGGCATCCTTCACCATAGCCTTAAACTCATCTATCGTACCGAACTCCGGATTGAAAGCTGTGTAATCAGCCACGGAATAGTAGCTTCCAAGAGTCCCTTTGCGGTCTTGCTTGCTGATTGGATGGATTGGCATCATCCACAGGATGTCCACTCCGAGATCCTGCAGGCGAGGAAGTTCCTTCTGGAATGAAGTCACCTTCCCGTCATCGGAGTATTGACGCAGGTTCACCTCATATATCACCGCATTGCGGCTCCAATCGGGGTGTTTGACATTAGTGTAGGTAGAGTCACGCTCTTCTCCCTCAGCCTCTTTTGCTGCCCCTTTCCCGCCACAAGCGGAAAAGATTAATGCGCCGATCATTCCCAGCGCCGGAATCAATCTCTTCATAAATCAGATTATTAAGGGTTATTACATTGAAATTATCTTCCGCAAAAATAACACATTTCCCCCTCATCTCCAAAATAATTTCAGAAAAACTCAGGCAAAGAAAATACCACAGATTCCATATTTATGCATTATTCAAGAATCTCAAGCAATTTCTTGCAATGATCTTCAAACTCGGAGTCTCCATATTCATCAGAGAGCTGCCTGAGCACTTCAATGGCTTTCTCTTTCATATTCAGTCGCAGATAAGCATGAGCCAATGCCAGTCCTGCTTCCTGCGGGTCTGAAAACATCAAATAATATTCACTATCTTTATTTTCAGGAGTTTCCATGTAGCGAATCCCTTCATCTCTCTTTAAAGAAGCTGAGAATTGCCTTTCAAGTTCCGGCAACATGGCTTTGACTTCCTCTTTTGGCATAGTCAAGATATCACCTCCTCCTCTCGATGGCCCCATATAGGCTTCGCTTGCAAGAAGGGCGCTCTCGCAAAGACGCGAATCCATTTCCCTATGCGCAGGAATAAACACTAACAGTAGGATTGCAGCCACTGATGCGATGGCTCCAGCCCATATCTTCCAGCCCCGTTGTCGCATTTCAGGCTTCTCGGGGATGTGCTCTTCTTCAGGGATGCCAAAGAAGTCCCAATAATCAGAGGAATTGTCTTCAAATTCGCCAGACATGCTGAAAGCAATGTCTGATGACATAGCAACCGAATCTTTTCTGGCAAGGACAATGTTTTTTTCTGCAAGTATACCTGAGTCTGTTGACACTTCCGAAGTTTCGCAGATGAGTGACAGGAAATCCTCATCGCTCATCTCGCGCATCGCTGCTTCAAATTCAGCATTGTCCTGTTCGGCTTCCTGAATCAATCCTTTGATAATAAGATTATCGAGGCATTTTTCTAAATCTTTCTCTTTCATGATCCTAATGACTTAATCCAGTATGCCGAGCCGGCGGACTGCGTTCAACACTCTTTGTTTGATTCTCTCCAAGCAACGGTTTCTGACCACATTGGCGCTCCTTGAATTGCTGTAGTTCATTACCTCGGCGATATTCTTCATGGAGCACTCTTCAAAGTAATAATATCTCAGAATCTTGTTGCAAGGATCAGGAATGTAGCTTAACTCAGTAGCCAGAACTCTTTTAAGGTCGGGGTCGTTGTAAATTGAGTTCTCAGTTTCCTGCTCCTCTGTGTATTTTTTCTCAAATTCTTCGCGGTCGAAATTCTCATCATCGAAACAGGGGATGTCGCGTTTTCTTGTGGCGAACTTGCAAGCTTGTTTCCATCCTAAGTTGAAGATATACGATCTCCAACTCTTCACTCTATCGGTCTTTCTGTTACGGATATTGTCGCGCACATCGATCCAGACGTTGACATAGATATCCATTATGTCATCATAATTGATCTTGAAGTTTTTTCGGAGGAAATTGACGAAGGGAGTCTTCATCTCCTCAAAATTCCGGTGTACTATCTCGTTATAATCGGTTGCCATTGATGAGAAAATATTAGACCGCAAAGATAATCAAAATATGCGAATGGCAGCATACAACATGGCGAGTTTATTTATTGAATTCTCATCACAGACTGTAAATCCGGAGTCATGCCCTCACGGCAGAACTCCGGATTTTCATTTCTCAATAGGGACCGGAATCCTCTTCGGAATCGAAGTATCCATCTTCGATTTCAGAGCGGTTGACCCCTTTCTTGAGCTTTCCGAAGAATCTCTTTCGCGACATGTTTTCTTTTTCAAACATCTCCCTTGTCCCTGCAAAATCTGCTGAGAAAGCCATCCTGTTATTTATTGACATTGACTCAGCTACAGCCTCCACATCCTGATTTGCTCCGATGTATGTGAACACCCATCCGGACTTCCTCATTTCTTCTACAAGGCTTTTGATGGCTTGGCTATTGTATTTTCGCGAAGCATTCTCATATCCGTCGGTGATCACCGTCACCAATACGACATCTACTTTCGTTACTTTGGATTGCAATTCAGTTATCGCTCTTCCCATGGCATCGTAAAGGGGGGTGCCACCGCACGGCTTGTATTGCTCCCCGGTGATGTCGATGGCCTGCTTGGCGGGGGTATTGTGATATATCTTGTGATAGTGGCTTGTGTCAAATGTTATGAGAGTCACGAAATGATCTTGACCCGGATGCTCCTTCTGGGCCTCACGTATAGTCTGGAGGGTTTCATTGACACCCGTCAGAGCCGGATAGTAGATCGCCTGCATGGATCCGCTCTCATCAAGGATGATTAGGTTATGCACATTTACTTTGTCATCGCCTGTCAAGTTATTTCCGGCTTCTTGGTTATCTTCCGGCTTCCCGTAGTTCCCAGATTTTTTATCCGGTGTCGTGGCAGTTGTCTCAGTGCTTCCCTCAATCGGTTGAACGCTCATCTTAAATAAATTAAAAATCTTCATAACGTATAAACTTTAGAATAGAATAAATCCAGAGTAGTTAGCGCACTCCGTGCGCGTCCCTCTTCAGCAGAATGCATACCATCCTTTCATAATGAAGTTGTTTCGACTTATTTACGAATACAAAAATATCAAAATAATATGAAAGGATCAATTCTTTTTATCAAGCTTCCGCCATCTTTACGGCATCTTCCGCTTCATTCATCAGTCACGATGCCCGCATCGCTCCTTCTTCATGAAGCGAAATCTGCTCGCAAAGCTGACGAAATCTTAATAAAAAAATAAGTCGAAACAACTTCAATATATATACCAAAAGCCCCCCGAAAGTAAACAGAAAATCGAAAAAAATCATCAGGTTTTATTTCCGCCCCTCCAAATTGTATCCCTCCCCACGCCTCCCGAAGTATGCGTCAGCCGGTTTGTCGAAGGTGAAACCAAAGTAATAGCTTGTCTTCATATCAAATCTTCATTGTGTTATGAATTAGTATACCGAGACTAACATAAAAGAAAACACTGAATGTAAAAAACTAATCAGTAAATTATGGAAACACTTCGATCGACGGATGTTGAGATTCCTTGAATATACCTTTATCGGAATAATCTTTTTCATCAAAGCATCTTCTCCATCGGTTGAAATCTGCATCTTTTTCCAATAAAATGGAAAGATAGTAGGAGAGTGACCCATACCATTTCCAAGGAGAATACCGGTATTCATAGTTCCGTTCATTCGACTGGCAAGCTGTGACCACTGTCAATGGTGCTCCTTTAGAAAAATCCTTCGGACTATTCACTGTAATTCGTCCTGGTGGTGTGAAAGCAATATTCGTCCCTCTTACATAGAACTGCCCATCAGGATCATCAGTCATCTCATCCTTTTGAATTCCTTTGCTGAAACAAGCATCCACTGCCACAAAGAATTCTCCTTTTATACCTAATTTCCGTTTAACTGCGTCAAGCAGAGGGCAAAGTTCATCATCAATAAGGTGAAACTGTCCTCTATACTTACCATTCATCTTTCGGCTATCCCGGCAAGCATTATATGGAATGATCGACTCATCATATTCCTTCTTTTTCCCCTCGTCGTGGTTGTCGTCCCTAATCGGTTGCCCGTGACCAGAAAACAGGAAAAATACCTTGTCTCCCGGCTGAGCCCTATCGGCAAGAGCTGATAGGGCAGAGGTAATGGCTTTCTTGGTAGCTTGTTCGTTTGTAAGGCAGACAATGTCACTGAAACCTTGCTTTTCAAGCAAAGGTCTGAGAAGCTCCACGTCATTATCACCATGTATACGGCTCCATCCCGTCTTTTCCCGGTCATACTTTCCGATACCTACAAGGAGAGCCCGGTCTGTAGCAAATGTATGGAGAGAGATTCCAATAATCAATATTACTATAAAGAATGTTTTATTCATACGACTCATTCTATCAGGATAAATGAAGACCAAATTTCGGGATTGTCGGGCAGTTCCCGATAAAGCCATTGTTGTGCAGTATGGAAAGAATCATATATAGATTTTCCCTTGGCTGCCTGCTCATAGAACGCGTCCATAAACTGAGCTGTCCAATAATCATCGACTTTTGTGAGTGAACAGATCAGCGACTTTGTTCCAGCCATACGGAAAGCACGTTGCAATCCCCATACCCCCTCACTGTCTATTTCTCCCAACCCTGTGTCACATGCTGAAAGCACAGTCAGATTAAGATTTGGGAAATTCATCAGTTCAATTTCTTCGGCAGTTAGGATATCATCCTCATCAGTTGTAATTTGGGATGCTTTCCATGATGGATTCCCCCTATGGAGGATCAGCGCAGACAGAGAACTTTCGTTTGCTGATAATAATCTTCTTGCGATATAATAATCAGCAGAAGAAGGATTCTGTGCTGAATTAATAAGCGATTTTTGATCTCTATAGACTCCGTGGGTAGAAACATGCAGTGTAGAAAGATCGGATTTTTCCAAATTCTTGAAATTAGCTTCAGTTGCAGATTCATTCATCAACACTGTCATGTGTTTTGATGGGATGTGATTTCTCATGCTTGCTAACTCAGACTGAACATTTGGTAAGTCTGACCAGTCACCTCGAGTATTTTCTTGCTCTTCTTTTAATGGCGAATTATGATCTGCTACACCTATGAAACATATTTTTGAGCCGATATCATTGGATTTCTTTATGTCGGAGAGATGAAATACACGATGAGGTTTTATAATATCAAATATGTGTTGGTTACATCCAATTGGAGTATATTCAATAGCTATGTTGTTTAATGGCCCATCTGTACAAAAATATAGGTCATTATAGCCGGTTATTTCAGGAATGATATTGTTCCAGATTGAGTCAATGCCGTTTATTGTAATTGAATCAGCGTATTCCACCAAAGATAAGTATTTAGGGTCTTTGTCTTTAGCAAAAATAAAAGCTCCAAGATGATTATTGTCTTCTTTAGAAATGGAAATGAAGTCCACGGCAACACTATTATCATTCAGATTGCGGAGAACATCATTTACAGTGACATCAATAAATGGTAACAATGAGTTTTCGTTAAAATAGGTATTTGCAGCGCGTTGCTCAAGCTCATCATATTCTTTACGAAGTTTTATCACTTCCAGTGAATCTCCACGGCTTATAGAGTGCATCAATCGTTCATGTAAGTCAGTAATATCCTCATCGTAGTCAGATGAAGATTGTAGATTAGAGGCAATTTGTCGAATAGAGGCCGAGGTACGTAAGAGCAGACTTTTCTTAAAAAGATTCAGTTCCAGGGCATTTTTGACCGCCACTTTATTATTAGGAAGACAAATCTGGCACAATAATGCATCTTCGCAGATATCAAGCCAATTAGAACGTTGGCTAGGTGATATCATAGGAAGATACCGGGAAATAATTTGTTTGGTGGTTGAGTTAATGCTGTCAGATAAGTCATACATTCGTTCGTCTCCGAGGTAAGAATAAGCGGAAGCAAGATATCGTTGGGCATTCATCTTGTTTACTTGTCCGATGTCGGCTTTCATTAAATCTTCTAAGATGTGGACTGTCGCGAGGTAATCCTTATCAAAGAGTTTTATTTGGGCTTCATATAATCTTGCGGTGAATGCCGTTTGTGTGTCCTCCTCCAATCTTGACTGGTACTTGGTTAATAGATTTAATGCATTGGATAACTCATCATTGTAAATGTAGTTTTGTACCATTGAAAGCACAAATTCCGGTAAAGTGCTCTCATCATTATCTTCTTTTATCAATTTATTAAGTAAAAGTTCACCTATTTTAATTGATAATCCATTAGAATCAAGGTGTTTACTGATTGAGAATAAACGCTGAAGAATCAACAACGTGACTCTATTCATCGTTGTCATTGAAGCAGTATTTACATCCAAAGCTCGCAGATAATAATCAAGTGCATCTCCACTGTTAAGTAGATAACTTGAAGTGTAATCACCCCTATTAACCAGAGACAATGCCAACCAATCCCGATCATTCTGATTGGAAAGATTTTCTTTATCGGCGATTTCAATTATTTTGTCGAGACAATCAATGGCTGAGAGGTGGTCATATAGAATCAAAGCATTATACTTCATATTTAGGAGCATGATGGCTTCGTATTTCGGCACAAAATCGATAAATTGTTCTCCAAAGTTTACAATATCAATAAGTTTTTCATATTCGTTGATTTCCGAATAATACTCAGCAAGTTTTCTTGAAAGCATGAAAGACACGTCTTCCTTACTTGGAGAGGGAACGCTATCTGTCTCAGATAAAAGAGGAAGGAGCATTGCTTCCATATCCTCGCCTGTTACTCTGTTTTTGACAGGAGCCATTTTGATTTTAGCTGCTAATTTGGCTGCCTGGGGACTGTTGGCTGTTATGACTCTTTCAAAAAGGTCTATAGCTTTATCGTTTTCATTTATGTCAGCCATACTGATTCCGAGGCTATAATAGGCATTCCATACCCATTCTGTATCCGGATCCAGTATTTTTGTCGTCATTGGATAGAGGTAATCGCATAGCATATTTTGATTATCTCCTACATCCGGTATCAAATAGTCGCTAAAAATCATAATGTATTCCTCGCTGTTCATTCCGAAGCGAGAATTCGCAAGTTGAATGGCTTCCATAGTGTAAACCAATGCACTGTCAGGGAGTAATACCCCCTGCTCGCATAGATCGTGCCTGTTGAGAAGACTATCGATTCTATTCTTAATGATTATCAAACTATCCTTATGCGATAACTGTTCTTTTTCGGATTGATGAGTATATGAATTTATAGAATGACCGATGCCGTGAGATCCCAAAAGGAATCCCACGACTACTAAAATTCGGATAACAGAGTATCTAAAACAATGAATTAAGCTCATTATATTTTAATAATGGAACAGTCCTTATATTATTCCGTCCCTGTGTCAAACCCGACGGGACGACGGTTTGCTGATGGCTGTTGCTGCTGGGAGATCAGCTCTGCAACGTTTCCTCTTACCTCTCTCTGTGCTGTGAAAAAGCTATTTAGGATGTATTGGATAAACTCATCGTTGATACTACAGCTCGGATGCAGAATAGTCTCATAACGGCTTAATACATTCACCTTTCCATCTTTATCAGGCGCCATCATCAATACCATTGGTAACGTCGAGAAATTTGCCTTGTTGATTGCGTCTCTTATTTTTTGAGCATTTGGATCATTGATATAGAATTCCGACCATGGTAAGTCGTAGATGTTGACCATGATTCCATTAGCGTAGAACTGAAAGTTTTCTCCCTGATATTTCACAGACACCGTCTGGCGGTCTTCCACAATTGGCTGACAACCGATTTTCTTCAGTATCTCGACAATTATATCCACGGTTTGCGCTGTGTGGTCGATTTCTTCTTTCGAAGTCTCCTGATTTCTTAATTTTTCCTGTTCGTCTCCCGACTTTCTGTCAGCCTCCTCCGGTTCCGGCTCAGCAGATGCTTCAATATCGCAGTTTCCCACGGATTGCAGAGGAGCATCCGAGGTATCCGGAGTGTCCATAGCAAGGGCAGTCTCCTCTTTTTCAAATTTATTCAGACGGCGAGCAAAAAAGAAAATTATCACCGCCGCAATAATGGAAGGAATAATGTACGTCATAAAAAACACTTGTTTTATAGATTGCAATATACAATACCGAAAGAGGTAGAAAAGTAAACAATGAAGGCAAGAATATTATGTTATAACTATAGTGGACGCAGAAAAATTGATCGGAGACTAGATGGAGTTGGTAGGAACGTTACCTGATAAATTCTTTATAGTTATCAGGAGTTATACCTTCAAAAGAGGATGCAGTATATTCAGCTTGATCATGGGTATAAATTGTTTTTACGCAAATTTACTAAAAAATCCCCTAATCCCCAAATTTGGTATAAATTTAGTGATTAAGCCTCCTAAAGTTGTGTGGTTATGGCTGGAATTGGTGGGTTCTTGCGGAATATTCAAAGCCTTAGAAAAATCAATAAATCTGAGATAATAGAAGCAAAAAGTGCGCAGTCGGAGTTTAGATACTCCAGGCTGCGCACCGATGTGTGCCCCACCACCTATGGCGGGGAGAGTATAGAGCGGCGAATGCGGTCATGTCGCGGCTGTCAGGGTCGATACTCTTGTCAATGCGTAGTCTGTTGCGCGTAATGCGTAACGCGTAGCGTACGCATTCATGAGGATGTTCATTGCTGTAGTGGTCCATCAGGGCTCGGGCCTACAGCATGGGCATACAACTGCATCTGTCTATGCATTGGCGGGGGTGTAGCAGGATGTCATTGTTCTCTTTCTATGGCTCGGAGAGTCGTTTTCATCGTTGTCAACGTTTTCGTCGTTTTCATCGATTGTTACGGCTGTGCTGGCGATAGCGCGGTGTGGTCCATCAGGGCTCAGGCCACCGTGAGGAAACCTCTGTTTCCGGGTGCAAAGTTAATATGGTTTTTGGGGTGGAAACCCTTATCGCCATCAAAAATGAAGCATGGGCTTCATTTTTGCGTTTTCAGTTGTCAGTTTTCAGTTGTCAGATTGCGGACAAGCCGCTTGGGGGAGGTTAGGAATTGGCTCCGCCCAAGCTAAAGCAAGTGTCCCTTCCATAAGTCAGCACTGGGAGGGTGGTAGAGGGATACGGATTTTTTTTGAACGGTTGAAGGTGTGGTCGAGGTTGATGTGGAAG
>JAIDUH010000061.1 GCA_029060285.1 Muribaculaceae bacterium
AGACAGAGTGCTATAAGACCTACGAGTGTTGCAATAGCAGTGGCAAGTAGTATAGGAATGAATATGTCGGTGGGATTCGCTGCCCCTCCCTGTGCCCGATACATCATGATACTTACCGGTATCAGGCAAAGTCCACTGCTGTTAAGCACCAAAAACATTATCATGGCGTCTGTAGCAGTGTCCTTCCGCTTATTGAGAGTCTGCATTTCCTGCATCGCGCGGAGTCCCATCGGAGTTGCTGCATTATCAAGCCCCAGCATGTTGGCTGAGAGGTTCATGAAAATCGCACCCATAGCAGGATGATCCTTAGGAATGCCCGGGAAAAGACGCGAGAAAAAAGGACTGACAAGCTTTGCCATGGCAGTCGTCACTCCTCCCTTTTCACCTATCTTCATTATTCCCATCCATAGCGACAATACTCCCGTAAGCCCAAGAGAAATCTCAAAGGCGAATGCCGCCTGTGTAAAAGAGGCATTCATGATATCGCTCCATATTGTTGTCACCCCGGTGGTCAGCGATACGCCGACGGCCATCAGGAAAGCAACAATCAAAAATCCTATCCAAATATAATTTAATATCATAATGCAACAATCAATTCTCAATTATACTTCAGTCATCAAATTCAATTAAATAGTTTGATAACTGATTCCTTAGCTGAGGTAGATTTTCTTTAATTGTCTTAAATACATCCTGACGTTTTATTTGGTAATATCCATGTACAAGTATATGACGCATGGCTATTATATATCTCCAGGGGGTTTCAGGATGACTGTCTTTAAACTCTACTGTAAGTTTGTATGCAGCTTCTCCTATTATTTCAAGAAGTTTGACGATTCCAAAATATTCGAGGTCTTTTTCAGTCAATGTCTCAAAATCTTCTCGTTCTTTTGCCTGTAATAATTTGTCTATGGCTTCAAGCATGTGTTCGAGACGGAGTGGATCTTTAAGCGTTTCTCTCATATACCTGTATTTTTTCAGAATTCACAATTTTTGCAACTCTCGGATATAGTGTTTGTTCCTCGACAAGGTCAACTTTTTTACCCAAAAGACTTTCAAGTTTCTCTATAAGCTCTGCTATTCCGAAAAGTCCAAGACAAGTATCTTTTGAATATCTGACAAGAATATCTATATCACTTTCAGAAGTTTCTTCTCCACGCGCATAAGATCCAAAAATCCATGCCTTCTCTACCGGCTCGGTTGAGAAAAAATCTCTTAGGCTGTTGATTAGTTTTGGCGACATATTTCCTCAATTAAAAAATAGTACAAAATTTCAATTCAAAATTATATTTCAGTCATCGCATTCCGTGAATGAGTGGTGATGTGAGTGGCATTCGTGGATGCCTCGATCTACGATGATATGCCTGTTTGCCATTCCGGAGATCACAGACATCTCGTGGCTTACAAGAACTATAGTGTGCTCCTTTGCGAGATCCTCCATCATAGAGTAGATCTGACGCTCGAAAGTCTTGTCTACGTAACTGAGTGGTTCGTCAAGAACTATGACTTCCGGGTTTGAGACTATGGCTCGCGCAAGAAGTGTACGCTGAAGCTGTCCGCCGGAAAGCACCCCAACATTACGATTAAGGTAATCTTTCACTCCACACATTTCTACAACTTTTGCGAACTCTTCTTCGTCTTGCTTACACCTTCTTGCAAGAAGCCCTTTAATCTGTCCTGATTTAATGGCTTCACCTACTGTAATAGGAAAACGAGTGTCGATATTGCTCTTCTGAGGCAGATATCCAATTTTCAGTCGTTTTGTCACCTCTCCGTCATGATAATAACTGACCTCTCCGGAGCTTGGGCGCAGCAGACGAAGCATTACGCGAAGGAGAGTAGTCTTTCCCCCGCCGTTGGGTCCGGTGATTGCCATAAAGTCTCCCTTATCCACGCTTAGCGATACATGATCAAGGATAATTTTATGGTCAAATCTGACGGTTATATCATCAATCCCGATTAATTTCATTAGCTGTTTTCATTAGATCATTAAGCCAATCGGCAGAGTTAAGCGACACTTCGATTGTCTGCAGTCCAAGTTGTCTGGCTGTTTCCTCGTCTCCCGGTGATGCATGTTCCTTCTCCATTATGAAGATTTTTGTGCCGGAATCGTTTATTTCCTCCATTTGCTTTCGTAGCTGAAGTGGCGAGGTCTCTTTTCCGTCAGCTTGAAGAGCTATCTGGGAGAGCCCATAGTCTTTGGCGAAGTATGAAAGAGATGGATGTCTCATTGCAAAACTCTTGCCTGAGATATTCATATTGCCGATAGAGTCATCTAAGGCTTGCATTCGGGCTTTCAGTTTTTCTCCGGCTTTTTGGTAGACGTCGGTTTTTTCCGGATGAATCACCATCAAGTATCGGGTGATGTTATCTGCCATTAAGATACTGTTTTTGATCGAGGCGAGCATATGCGGGTCAAATTCCTCTCCGGTATGATTGTACCCCTCATGGTCATGATGTCCATGCGAGCCAAAGATTTTCTGAACTCCCTCTGTACAGTCCACAACCTTTAGATCGGGGAAATTGGAGACTATGCCGGCAAGGTTTGACTTTTCAAATCCGTCTGTGCCGAGCGTGAAGTATATGTCCGCTTTCCCAAGACTTTTCATTGTGCTGATTGAGGGTTGGTAGGTCTCAGGGTCGCTTCCGGCGGGAAGCAGGGTTACGATGTCGAAATCATCCCCTACTATTTGCCTGAGCATCCAAGCCTGTGGCTCGAAACTGACAGCGATTGCAGGGCGGTCATCTTTCTGACTGCCACTACAACCGCCCAATATCATCAGCACAAGGCAGAGTATGGATAGAAGTCTCATATTTTTCTGATACCCATTATCTCGCGAACATCCTTCAGTGTCTTGGCTGCATATTCTCGTGTGCGCTCTGCTCCTTGCTTTACGATCTTTGAAAGATACTCGTCATTGTCGCGGATATCGAGGATGCGCTGCCGGATTGGAAGCGTCACCTTTAGCAGGTCTTCGGCAAGTTGCTTCTTGAGGTCGCCATAGCGGATGCTGCAGTCGGCATATTTCTCGCGGAAGTGGTCTGTGGTCTCCTTGCCGCTTACAAGGTCCATAAGAGTAAAGAGATTTTCCACTGGCTGGGATACGGGTGAGTTCGGTTCGGTAGGACCGGCATCAGTCACTGCTCGCATCACTTTCTTGCGAAGCGTCTTCTCGTCGTCGATGAGATATATGCAGTTACCTTCGCTCTTGCCCATCTTGCCGCTTCCGTCAAGTCCGGGAACCTTGATGGCTTCGCCTCCAAAATTGAAGTTGACCGGTTCGTTGAAATAGTCCACTCCGTAGAATGAGTTGAAGCGGCGTCCGAAACGGCGTGTAAGCTCGAGGTGCTGCTCCTGGTCCTTACCTACAGGCACATAGTCGGCATGGTGGATAAGGATGTCTACAGCCATAAGGGTAGGATAGGTGAGGAGTCCGGCATTAACTCTGGCATTATTGTTTTGATTGCCTATGATTTCCTTTTCGATCTCATCTCCTTCCGAGGTGATACCGAGGGCTTTGCGTGCCTTGTCTTTGAATGACGCGGTGCGCATAAGTTCGCCAATGCCCACATGCATGTTCATCAGCAGATACATCTCTGAGATCTCCGGTATGTCGCTCTGCACATAGAGGATATTCTTATCTGGGTCAAGACCCGCGGCAAGGTATTCCGCGAGAATTTGCTTCACGCTCTCGTGGAGAGCCTTAGGGTCAGGGTTAGTTGTCAGCGCGTGTAGGTCGGCGATGAAGTAGCGGCTGTCGTAGTCATCTTGCATGCGCACGAATTTTTGGAGCGCGCCATAGTAGTTGCCAAGATGGAGGTTGCCTGTTGAGCGGATACCGCTCAACACTATCTTCTTGCTTCCGTCCGGACGGAGATTGCTATTTGGGTCTGCCACTGGGGCGGTCTTTTCTGAATCCATATTTAGTGATTTAGTGATTTTTATGCAAAATTAATCATAATTAAGGAGATTTGCAAACATCAATGCATAATTCATAATTGCTTTCACGAAAAAGACCCGGAAGATTTTCCCGAGTCTAAAATTATGCATTGTGAATTATGCATTATGCATTAAATTATAGATTGAAATAATAGGTCCCCGTAGAGAGGTTGGCATACCATGAGTATGGTACTCCGCGGAGCGTGTAGGAAGTCTGGAATGTCGGGATGTCAAGGTTTCCCCCTTCCCACATTTGTGTCCAAGGATTCCATGCGTTTTCGACAGTCACGTCATAATAGAAGCCATTCCATTCCCAGCTTACTACCATAGGGACAGTTTCCCAAACTCCTTGTGCATCATAGCCTACAGCTACCACTTTCGACTGTCCGTAGTTATAGCCGGGTCCGTTGTTATAAGGACCGGAGAATGCACCCGGACCCCAAGGACCTCCGTTCATCATGGAATTGCTTGTGCCCCACATAGGTGTGTTTGGTCCGAATCCGGCGCCGGGGCCCGGTCCTTGCGGCACGTTGGGTGTAAATGCTCCGCCTGCCCCTGGAGCCGGTGCGCTGTTGCCCGAATTGGGTGTGAACGATCCTCCGGAGCCTGGAGCCGGAGCGCTATTTTGTGCGGATATTGAGCTTATTGAAACGATAGCTGCTGCTATCAGTGTGAAGATTCTGTGTGCTTTCATAGTTTTAGTCGTTTAGTGGATGTGTGTTTTGTAAGTTAAACGTTTAAGTGGTTAAAAAGGTTTAGTTATAAAGTGGATTAAAGTCCTTAAAGACTTTAAAGACTTTAAAGCCATTCAAAGAAAAAAATTGAAGGCTTAAAAATCGGTTTCAGCCGATTTTTAAGCCTTCTTTTAATTATGCATTATGAATTAAGCATTATGCATTAACATTTTAGAGGTTGGGGTTGATCTTGTTCCAGTCTGCTATCGGTGGCATAATGCCGAGTTCAATCACTTCGTCGCGAAGTGCGCAGAGATGCTTGTAGCTCTGTTCAAGTTCCTTTTCCTCTTCCGGAGTTCCGGTCATAGGTTGAACTGTCACTCCTTCTTTGTCGATGGTTGTCTCCATTGCCATCATGATATGGCTGAAGCGGTCGTTGTTAACGTAGGTGCCCACCGGCCAGCGGAACATTGCTCCTCCCATAGCAGCCTCGATCATTTCAATCGAGAGATAAGCCGGGCTTTGGAATGAGCTTCTGCCGCGAAGTTCGATTATTCTCTTGCCTCCCTGGATCACTCTCTGCTTCAGGTCTTCCCAAGCTTCGTGTGTGAGAGGTTCAGTGCCGATGAAATCTACGAGGGGTTTGCCATTTACCTTTGCAGTGGAAGCAAAGACAGCCATCTGTTCGCCATGTCCGCCATATGTACGGCAGTTGACGATATTGTCAGGTTCCACGTTGAGCTGCTTTGAAAGCTCATTGCGCAGACGGGTGCTGTCAAGGGCAGCGAGTGTGGAAACTTGGCTTGGTTTCAGTCCGCTGTAAAGAAGAGTGATGAGGCCTGTGATGTCAGCCGGATTGAAGATCACGACGATATGCTTCACGTCCGGGCAATATTTCTTCACGTTTTTGCCGAATTCTTCTGCAATCTCAGCGTTTCCTTTGAGAAGGTCTTCGCGTGTCATGCCTGCCTTGCGGGCAGCACCACCGGAGTTGACAATATATTTTGCATCTTTAAGAGCTTCAGCAACATCTGTAGTATAAGTGAGGTTAAGCCCTTCAAAACCACACTGCTTCAGTTCTTCAGCCACACCTTCGAGTCCTGGACCGTAGGGGTCGTAGAGACAGATGTTGGGAGTGAGTTTTTTCATGATGGCTGTCTGAGCCATGTTGCTGCCGATCATGCCGGCTGCACCGATGATGACGAGTTTGTCGTCTGTAAGATAATTCATATTCGTTTTATATTTAAGTTTCGTATACTCAACTTAAAGGTTATAGGTTAAAGGGTTATGGGGTTTGAATCTCTAACTTAAGGCTTCTAAAGCCGAGTAATAAAAAATTAGCGTTGATAATTGAACATTCGTTCAAATTACCAACGCATTTAAGGGCTTTTAGGTTCAAATTTACTTTACCATCAAGTTAACCCTTTAACCCGCTAACCGCTTAACACTCTGATTTCGCGTGCTAAATCAGAATATTAGTTCATGGCGAGTGGGGTGAGGTTGATGGTGGTGGAGATGGATGGGATGTTGTATCCTTCGCTTTTGTTGACAGCCATGTCCTTCTTTCCGGGAGTGATGATGACCGGCATACCGGGCTCTACCATCTCTACCATCTTCATTATGTTTTCGTTGGTCAGGCGGATACATCCGTGGCTTCGTCGACCTCCGATGCTCCAAGGAGCAGCTGTGCCATGGATGCCTATGCATGTGATACCCGGAATATTCAAGCGTATGAATCGTGGTCCGAACTCTCCGGTCTTTTCGCTTACGACTCCGTTGTCGTCTACGTAGTGCCAGTCAGTGCTGTTTTGTATCTGCTTCACAGAGAAGAATCCTTCAGGAGTGCGGGAATCACCTGTGGTGTGTTTAGTGCCGTAATTCTTCGCGCAAGCCATTCCGAAGCTTTCCTCTTCCACTCCGAAGCGGTTGAACTTAATGACTTTCATTCGGCTTTTGTCTACCACTACGAAACCGTCGTAGTCGCTGTTGATGAGTTTCTCCACATAGCTGAGTTCTTCGTTTGCCATCTGGGGCAGGATTCCTCGGGCATAATCCTCGCTGTTTTCAGAATTCATCATATATTCGATTGCTCCTGCAGGAGAGGTGAACGTGTAGTAGGGTATTACTTCCGGAAGTACGGTGTCATTTTGAGTCAGGCCTGCTACTTCTATTTCCTGGTCCATGACGGGAAGATCACTTTTGCTGCTGAGAGCATCTGCTGAAATTGCCAATAGTCCTAAGCAGGAAGCTGCTACGATATAGTTACGACGTGTTTTCATAGTGGTAAAGGTGTTAAGTGTGTTTTTCAGTGTATTGTGTGTTTTTCTATGTCATTATAACACCCTTGCATGGCAATGCGTGTTGCAAATTTATTAAGAAAGCAATACGATATTATTAAAAAAGAAACACTTTCGACCCAATTGAGCCGAAAGTGTTATAAAGATCTATTTATCGTCCTGATATCAGTAACTGATAATTATGCATTATGAATTATGCATTAACGCTTCGCTCTGCAGCTGTCCCAGATGAGGTAGCAGATAAGGGCGGCGTAAGCTACGCAGCCAAGAATCTGGGTGGTCTCCATGCCGAGTGGATTCTCATATTCGAAGCCGCAGAAGCGTGTGATGGCCGCAAAGACTCCGAAGAGGGCACCGCCGGCAATAAGACCTGACGACAGGAGTGTGCCGCGGTCGCGACGTGCGTCATTGACTTTCTGATCCTTTGAGGAGTTGCTGACGTAATAGGCGATCGCACCGCCTACGAGCATCGGAGTATTAAGCGACAGAGGAATGAACATGCCAAGACAGAATGCAAGAGCCGGGACACCGAGCCAGTTGAGGATGCAAGCAAGGATAGCACCGACCATATACAGAATCCAGGGAGTGTCGCCACCCATCATGAGCGGTTCGATCACCTTTGCCATAGCATTTGCCTGCGGTGCAACAAGAGCATTTTCACCTGTGAATCCGTATACCTGATTGAGCACCATTATCACGCCGCCCACAGTGGCAGCAGAAACGAGAGTGCCGAGGAATTTCCAACTTTCCTGCTTCTTTGGAGTGGAGCCAAGCCAGTAACCAATCTTGAGGTCGGTCACAAATCCGCCTGCCATGGAGAGCGCAGTACATACCACGCCACCGATCACCATGGAAGCCACGATACCGCTTGTGCCGTTAAGGCCAATGGCTACGAAGATAGCAGAGGCGATGATTAGGGTCATAAGGGTCATACCCGACACCGGGTTACTGCCGACGATTGCTATGGCATTAGCAGCAACTGTCGTGAAGAGGAAAGCGATGATGACCACTACTGCAAAAGCTATTATGGCCTGCCAGAATGTATGTATCACTCCAAACCAGAAGAAAAGGAGTACTGCAATTAGTGCAAGTGCAATGAAGAGCACGATATGCTTCATAGAGATATCCGTCTGCCAACGTACTTCCTTCACTGCAGAAGACTTACCCTTAAGCTCGCGGCTTGCAAGTCCTACAGCCTGGGTAATGATACCCCACGATTTTATGATGCCGATCACTCCGGCCATGGCAATGCCGCCGATGCCGATCATTCGCGCATATCCGCTGAAGATATCCTGGGGATCCATAGCCTGGAATTCCGGTGCGCCGTATGTGCCCATAAGAGGTATGATGATCCACCATACGAAAATAGAACCCGCAAAAATGACGAAAGCGTATTTCAGCCCCACTATGTAGCCAAGACCTAAAAGTGCAGCCCCTGTGTTGCAGCTGAGCACGAGTTTGGTCTTTTCCATCAGTGTCTGTCCTGCTGAAGAAGCAACTGAAGTCACTGTCTCTGCCCACCATCCGAATGTGGCTACGATATAGTCGTAGATGCCGCCTATAAGAGAGGCAATGATAAGGGTCTTTGCCTGGCTTCCCTCCTCGCTGCCCGACTGCTGGCTTGAGATCAGCACCTGCGTGGTGGCGGTAGCTTCCGGGAATGGATATTTGCCGTGCATATCCTTCACGAAATATTTGCGGAAAGGAATGAAGAAGAGAATACCCAGAATGCCACCTAAGAGAGAACTTAGGAATATCTGATAGAATTGTACGGTAATCTCAGGATATTTTGCCTGGAGTATAAAGAGGGCGGGGAGTGTGAATATGGCGCCTGCCACAATCACGCCGGAGCAAGCTCCGATTGACTGGATGATCACATTCTGCCCGAGGGCATTCTTCTTGCCAAGTGCATTTGACAGACCTACGGCGATGATTGCAATAGGAATGGCTGCTTCAAACACCTGGCCTACTTTCAGTCCGAGATAAGCGGCAGCAGCAGAGAATATCACTGCCATAAGGAGGCCTATACCCACAGAGTAGGGGGTGGCTTCCTGCTGGTCGTGAGCAGGATGCATCACCGGGGTGAAATGCTCGTCGGCAGCAAGCTCGCGGAAAGCATTTTCCGGCAGTCCGGTCCCGGTGGTAAGGTTTTCTTCAGTTTCTTTCATGAGTTATTAAGTTGTGGAGTTTTGGAGTGTTTATTATAATCCATGATATATCATGATTCATCATGTTTTATCATGATACATCATGGATTAATTGCAAATTGATCATTGAATTATAGTTGCCGTTTGACGCTCTCCTCATGGATGGCACTCATGATCTTTCCGGTGAATTCCTTCGGAAGTCCGAGTTTCTCGCCGGTTTCGGTGCGCTCTTTCATGATGGTGTCGTGCCTTCCAAGTTGCACCACCATCATATTGTGGGCTTTCTTATATTCCCCTATCTTCTTCGACACTCCCATTCTCTTGGCGAGAAGTTCAAGCAGCTCATGGTCTATCTGATCGATTTCGCTTCTTAAAGCATCAAGTTCCGGTGTGCCGGTTGGCTTTTCCCTGACCTTAAGTTCCTTGACGAGAGCCACGAGTTCCGAAGGAAGCAACTGCTGCTTGGCGTCGCTGAGTGCTACAGCGGGATTGCAATGGCTCTCGATCATCAGTCCGTCAAATCCCATGTCAAGGGCATGTCGGCTTAGTGGAGCCACAAGGTCATGGGCTCCGCTTATATGACTCGGATCGCAGAAGACAGGTATGTTCGGAAATCTGCGGGCGAACTCAAAGGGGAGAGCCCACATCGGCTGGTTGCGGTAGATATGTTTGCCATAACTGCTGAAACCGCGATGAATGACGCCTATCCGGCGGATACCAGCATTGTAAATACGGGTTACGGCTCCGATCCAAAGGTCAAGATCAGGGTTGACTGGATTCTTGATAAGCACGGGGATATCTGCACCAAGTTCTTGAAGGGCGTCAGCAATCTCCTGCATGGCGAATGGGCTTGCAGAAGTACGGGCTCCAATCCATATTATGTCAACTCCGGCAGCAATAGCGCTGATCACATGGCTTTTGCTTGCCACTTCAGTGCCCACTTTCATTCCGGTCTCTTCTTTTACCTTTCTCAGCCATGGGAGGCCTGCAAGTCCAACTCCCTCGAAGCAACCGGGCATGGTGCGGGGCTTCCAGATTCCTGCTCGGAATATCTTCACTCCGCCGGCGGCAAGTTCCTTGGCTGTTTCGAGCACTTGTTGCTCACTTTCAGCCGAACAGGGACCGGCTATTATTATGGGCTCCTTCATTATGGAGACTTCGTCGAATAGGGGTTTTATATCTGTCATATTGAGTTGTGGGGTTTTGAAGTTTTGGAGTTTTGAAGTTTTGGCGTTTTAGAAAGTCCTTAAGGACCTTAAAGTCTTTAAGGACCTTAAGGACTTTATTTAATCTTTAATCTTTAATATTTCGCTGATCGATAGATGCCGAGGATGCGGAAGTCGCTGGTGAGTGGTTTCACTGCGGCGAGGGCTTGCTCGCATCGCTCCCGGTCATCGAATGTCAGGTCGGCATAGAATCGGTATTCCCACTCGTGGCCTACCACCGGCATTGACTGCAGCATCGTGAGGTTGATGTCGTAGAATGTAAGGATCGTCAGCACTTTCGACAAAGCTCCTTTTTCGTGGGGCACCGTGAAAGCCAGTGATATCTTGTCTGCGTCCTGAGGAGTAGGGGAGTCCGACTGTCCGATGATCAGAAATCTCGTGAAGTTACGGTTGTCGTCTTCGATTCCTTCGGCGAGTATGTCGAGCCCATATAGTCTCGCGGCATACGCCGGGGCAATTGCTGCCGTGGCAGTCATTCTTCCCTCCGCCACTTTTTTTGCACATCCCGCAGTGTCGAAGTCCTCTACCTTATTTATATGGGGATGATGTGAGAGATACTGGCGGCATTGAAGGAGCGCCATATAGTGCGACCGTACTTCCTTAAGTTCCGATATTTTAGTGCCGGGCAGAGCGCAGAGAGAATGAGAAACGCGAATCTTGCATTCCCCTATCACCTTGCGTCCGCTTTTGCGTATATATTCAAAATTCTGGAGGAGGGCTCCGGCGATGGTGTTTTCTATTGCCACTGCAGCCATCATCTCTGAGTCCGCATCGAGTGCAGAAAACATATCGTCGAAAGAAGCGAAACCTGTCGTCTCGATTTCCTCTTCCGAAAACCATTCATGGGCAGCTATGTCGTGGAAACATCCCGGTATTCCCTGTATGCCTATCTTTTTCAAAATTCACTAATTTTGCATTTAAGCTACAAAATTACAAAAAAAAATTGAGAATCGAGAATTTAGATTTAGAATTTTCCATCCTGCAGCACAATCATGATTAATCATAATCTACCATGATAAAACATGATACATCATGATAAAACATGATACATCATGATAAAACATGATACATCATGAAAAATCATGATTTATCTGAGCAGAGTAGTCGGCTCCGGATCTTTCAGCATCACCCGATGCTCCCTATCCAATAGATAGAGTGTCGGCATCGCCGGAAGGTCATATAGCTCTTCATCAAGAATACCGGTGAGATCATATCCCACATTCCAGTTGCGAGGCATCGCTGCTTTCGTCTTCTCCCACACGTCTCTGTTCCCCTCTGTGTAGATGGCGAGAACCGCTAATTTCCCTTCATCTATTGCCATGTTGATGACCCGATGCGATGCTATCTGCTTGAGTATTTCCGGGCAGTGGGGACATTCCGGATCGTAGAAGATAAGCAGTGTCTGAGGAGCCTCAAACTGATGCAGGCTTCCCTT
>JAIDUH010000062.1 GCA_029060285.1 Muribaculaceae bacterium
GTTACCACACAGGCGCTTCGACGGGCACGGAGTGCCCTCTATTACTAAATACATTCTTACAAGCATCCGAGATATAATGAAGTTGTTTTGACTTATTTACGAATATAAAAAATATTAAATTAATATGAAGGGAACAATTCTTTTTATCAAGCTTCCGCCATCTTTGCGGCATCTTCCGCTTCATTCATCAGTCACGATGCCCGCATCGCTCCTTCTTCATGAAGCGAAATCTACTCGCAAAGCTGACGAAATCTTAATAAAAAAATAAGTCAAAACAACTTCAATATAAAACTATCAAATAAACATTAACAATTTATGAAACAGATTATTGCAACCGCCATGCTCATGGCGGCAGGCGCGGCGTATGCCTCTTCGCCGGCACTTTATGAGTGCATCTATCGTTACGATATGACAGGGAATTCAGGCGACAAGGAGTTTTCCGAAGCCTCTGATTGTATTCTCCTAATTGGTGAGGATCAATCAAAATTCTACGATTATTCTGCATTCCGCCTTGACTCAGTGTCCGCTATACCGGGAGTATCGGGCGATATGATAAAGAAATTTAATGAGGAATACCTGAATAGCGAGACGTTTTTCGGTCAGGAAGTCAACACGTCGCTTAAAGACAATAAGATAACCATCTTCTGCGACATGGCACCCGAACGCTATAAATACGAGCAAAAGCTCCCTTTGATGACATGGGAAGAAACGGAGGAAACAGCAGACATCTGCGGATATCAGTGCAGGAAAGCAACATGTGAATATGGTGGCAGGAAATGGCAGGCTTGGTATGCGGAAGATATAGCCGTGCCATTCGGTCCTTGGAAGATGTTAGGCTTGCCCGGACTGGTGCTGAAAGCGACAGATGAATCGGGCGCTCACAGTTTCGAGGCGATAGCTTTCCATCAGGGTAATGGAGAGTTCGCTCCGTCAAAGATTCCAAATCAAGTCTCAATCGGACATGAGAAATTCATAGAGCTGAAAAATGAATATGACAAGAACCCGGAGGGTGCCATCAATCCGGAGAGCATAAGTGAGATAGCCGTCACGCAAGGAGGAAAGATCCTTATCAACGGAATACCAAGCCGATTGAATAAAAACAGAGCAATCCCATTGGAGTATACAGCTGCAGAGTTGAACGGAACGAAAAAGGAGAATTCTTCAAAAGCTAAGAAAAAGAGTCGGAAGGATAGTTTAGAAGATATCAAAGTGATTGGAGCAAGATCTGTGCCTAAGTAGCCGGATGATACGCACATCCTACACACAGCGGACGCACGAGCCGTGCGTCCCTACTAAATTTCGGGATAAGACATATTCATCATCAAGAGATATTTTCATATGGAGAGGCAGATTGCGATATTTTTTCTGTATATTCTGATGGGATTCACAGCCAGAGGGGAGAGTATATCCACCATATCAGGCACTGTCAGTGACTATGTCGGACAGCCGCTCAAGTCTGTAATGGTACGAGCTACAATTAATGGAAAGAACGGAGCGTTTGTCATGACGGACGCTAAAGGCAACTATGCCCTTAGTATAGAATCGGAGGAGCCATCCGTCACCGTGGTATTCAGCAAACTCGGATATGAGCTGGAAAAGAAGACAATCGACAATAAACCGCAACGTCTTGACATCTCGCTATTAAAAAGCGCACAGGCACTTCCGGAGGTGACGGTCAGCACTCCGGATGTGCGCCTGCGCGGCGACACTATTTCATTCCTCTTGGCAGCTTTCGCAGGTAAAGGAGACGTGTCGCTGAAAGACGCGCTGAAGAAGGTGCCGGGAGTTGAAGTTTCATCCTCTGGAGAGATTAGCTATAACGGCAAGACGATCTCCAACTTCTATATCGAGGGCTTGGATCTCATGGGTGGGAAATATGATATCGCCACAACGAATATACCCGCCTCATACGTCGATGCCATCGAGATACTCAACAACCATAAGGACAAGAAAATAGACCGTGACATTTTCTCCGATAATGTGGCTATGAACGTGCGGCTGAAACCGAAGGCGAAGATACGTCCGACAGGGACCTATAGTGCGTCCGTCGGTGTGGGCGATCCCCTTCCACTTGCTGCTTCAGGAGCTGGAATGTTGTTTCGTGAGAGCTTCCAGTCGATACTGACGCTGAAGGGGAGCGATATCAGCGAGTTCTCCGGCAGAGAAAACCATAGATTCTACAGCGCCGGAGAATCAGACACCAGGGATTATGTCTCTTCTATCCTGGGTAGTCTGGCTGCATCCAGTCCTCCCCTCTCTCGAAGCCGATGGATAAAGCCGATAGACACGTCGGCAACAGGAAACTTCATCAATAAGACCGGCAAGGACGCCACTCTTCGAGCGGACGTAGGCTATGCCTTCCTGAAAACGAAATATGACTACTCAGACATGCGGGCATATTTCGACGGGAACGACGATGTTGTGATAGAGCAGACCTCCACGCCGGAGACCCGAAGCCACAACCCTTCATTGTCGGTGGAGTATAAGCTTGACAAGGATGACATTTATCTCACAAACTATTTCTCGGGTAAGGGGACTTTCTCAACCGACCTCATGACCGTATGTACGCCTTCAAAGGATGTCCGAGAAAAAGAAAGATTAAACGACCTAAAATTTGGTGATTATTTAGATATCAGTTGGAAGAAAAGCTCGATGCGCTGGTATTCAAGCACTTCTTTTGCATTCAACTCATCGCCAGACGGATATATTGATATCTCTGAGAATCATCTGTCGGCTTCCTCAGACATAGAAACCGGACGCCATCTTCTACAGGAAGGCTGGAGCAGAACTTTCTCCATAAGAGAACGGTTGCAGGCAATGCGTGAGATAAAGAAATCACGTATTTTCATCCCGCTCGACATAAGCTATACAGATTCCCGAATCCGAACTCTACTCTCTTATCAGCCTTCGGTGGGGAATGAACCTATCGCTCCGGAAATAGACAGAAGCCGGAATTATCTTGACGGAAGCACATTGAGTCTCGGATTATCACCGGAATACAGCTATACATCTTCATACGACAGGTTTGTAGTAAGAGCCACGTTCCCTGTAAGAATGAAGTACATAGACTGGAACAATAAGGGCACGAGACCATCCTCTGCAAAAGGAACCCATCTGCTTCTGGCCCCCAATATATACCTGAACTATAAGGCCTCATCCAAGTCTACCTTCAGAATGACGGCTTCCTACGGCAATACCATAGGTGATATACTCGACATGCTAACAGCCCCGGTGATGCGAGATTACCTGTCGGTACGATATCATTCGGGTCTACTCTCAAAAAGAAATGCCTTCAACGCCAGCCTACATTACGACTTCAAGCTACCGTTGAGTTTCTGGTTTTTA
>JAIDUH010000063.1 GCA_029060285.1 Muribaculaceae bacterium
ACCGAGAAAGAATCAGCCGAAGTAATGTCTGAAACGTTAAGAGTGATACCGGGCTGGCATTCGTCGCTTGTGACATGGATGTCAGACCAAACTTTGCTATCAGTAGCCGGCTTGATGTTGTAAACGATCGTCATAAGATCATTGTACTTATGAGCCTTGCTTACCACGGGATTGAGTGCGTCGGTAGCATAAAAACCGTTGGCAGAGCCACCCCAGCCCCAGTTAATGTGGAAATAGGGTGTTGAACCACCACGCATCTCATAGCCGTCGCAAACAAACGCATGGCCAGCAGAAACGTCCTGACCGCAGTAGAGCACGGGACGATCAGCGTCGATTTCATCGACAATCACCTGATCCCAGGCATCTCTGGTCATCTCCTGACGTTTCTTGTAGGATACGCCCGCGTCATAGCCGAAGAGAGATGTAAGGGCATATGGGACCTTCACTTCGTAGGCACTTGAGCTGGAAAGTCCGAAGTCGGTACCGATACCTATCGCAGCGTCGGCAACAAGCGATGCCACAGCGTTAGCCTCCTCTTGTGAGTATCCGCTGCGGTAGTTGTCGTTGCGCATCGTTGACCAGGAGTACTCGGTGTCCTCACCGGAATTAACCAACGAGGCAGGACGAGATGCGGGATAGCCGTGATATTTCAGGATCTCGGCAAGAGCCACACCCACGCAACCGGTCAGACGGCGATTAGGGATCATGTTGTTGAATGGAGCTTCCTGACTCCAAGACGGAGTCTGGAGCACTTTACTCTCAGATTTTGCAGAAGCGTGCGAGAGCACGCGGCGGCGTGTGTCAGCCGAAACCTTGACAGGCTCAAGGAGCACCCTCTTCGCCGAAGCGGGAACAGAGGCTACGCTCCAAGTGGAGTTGTCGGAATAGCCGATGACAGGAAGGGAGGCATCGTCGGCCGATACGATTACGAATCCTTTGCCGTCCTTAGCATTGAAGACGTAACAGATCGGGTTGGAAGCCCCGTCAGTAGCCGTATGGGCAAGGACGAAGGCATCCTTGTCCGCGAGCCGAAGGATATCGCCAGACTGAAAGAATTCAGCGGCAACATCTTTTGCCTCATCTACGCTAAGTGTCGCAGCGCCCGCGAGAACGGGAGACACGGCACACATCGCGAACATGAGCATCTGCTGAATTGATTTTCGCATAGGTCTTTGTGTATTTATGGAATAATTAGTTGTCAGTTATCAGTTGTCAGTTGTCAGTTATCAGTTATCAGTTATCAGTTGTCAGTTATCAGTTGTCAGTTGTCAGTTGTCAGTTGTCAGTTGTCAAGTTGTCAGGTAGTCAGGTTGTCAGGTTTTTATGAGTCAGTTGAAAAGACATCTATCCTTTAACGAGAAAACAACAACTTTACTATGTGAAGATTACTGAAAAAAACTTAATAATACGTAAGACACCTTCCGGGAAACACCCGGAAGGGTGTCTTATGCATAGATTTATCTAATAACAGTCTTCTTGCCGTTGACAATATAGATGCCCGGAGTCAGACGCTCCTTGATGTCGGAAGCCTTGACGTTGTTGTAGATGAGGACACCATCGATCGAGTAGACCGTAATGTACTCTCCTGCATTCACGCCGATCACAGACACAGTGCCATCCTCCTTAACAGTACCGTTAACCTCAACGTCGTGGGCCGGCATAGTGGAAGGATACTCACTCCAACCGCTGAATACATAGCCATCCTTCTCAGGAACTTCCGGCGCTATAATTTCAGAGCCGTAAGCAAGCTGAGCCGAGAATACCACTTCATCGTTTATCTTAAATATGATGTTGTAGAAGTTGACATCGTATGCACCTGTCAGCTCGAGGTCAGCAGCAGGCATCGTCACAGGAACTATGCCCCAACCGGCAAATGTATATCCTTCTTTGGCAGGAGCTTCCGGAACAATGATCTCAGCACCGAACTCAACTTTAGCCGAGTGAATCACCTCATCGCCAATCTTAAAGGTTATGGTATAAGAGTTGACAGTATAAGAAGCGTTGAACTCAAGATCGGAAGCGGGCATTGAAGTTGGAATCTCACCCCATCCGGCAAATGTGTATCCTTCCTTTTCGGGAGCAGCCGGAGCTGTGATAGCAGATCCGTAAGCAACCTGCAGGGATTCTATCACTTCTTCACCGTTCTTGAAGATCACATTGTAGTAGTTCACTTCGTAGACACCGGTGATCTCAAGGTCGGAAGCAGGCATAGTAGCGGGAACCATACCCCAGCCTGTAAATGTGAAACCTTCCTTGACCGGAGCCTCCGGAGCCTCAATGGGCGCAGTGTATTCGAGCAGTCCGGAATAGATAATCTCTTCACCGATGCGGAAAGTCAGGGTATAAGAATTGATTTTATAGGATGCCTCGAACACCTTATCTTCTGCAGGCATTGTATCGGTCAGTCCGCTCCACTCCTCAAAAGTATATCCTTCACGGGCAGGAGCCTCCGGAGCCTCGATCTTATCGCCAAACAGTACCTGAGCGGTATAGACAACATCCTCGCCAGCCTTGAATGTAACACTGTAGTAATTCCTTTCGAAAGATCCACTGACAGCAAGGTCGGAAGCGGGCATTGTAGCAGGCACGACACCCCAGCCACTGAATGTATGGCCTTCCTTCACCGGAATCTCAGGAGTTACAACAGGATCGCCAAAATTGACAAGGTCAGTTGAGATGACCTCTCCGTCAACCAGGAACTGAAGTGTGTATTGATTTACCACGTATTCTCCAACAAACTCAAGATCCTTGGCAGGAACCGTAGCGGGAACTTCACCCCAGCCTGAGAAAGTATATCCTTCCTTAACCGGAACCTCAGGCACAACGATCTCCGAACCGAAAGGTTGTTGACCCGTGAAGATGATCTCCTCTCCTATCTTGAACGTGAGCGTATAGCTGTTGGAAGAGTAGGTTCCGGAAATCACGAGATCGTTTGCCGGCATTGTAGCCGGGACATTGCCCCAGCCTGCGAAAGCTTTACCTTCCTTGTCGGGAACTTCAGCAGGAGCAGTGATCTCTGTGCCATAGGCAAGGCGGGTAACAAAGAACACTTCTCCATCGATATCGAAGGTAAGAGTGTAGACATTCACGTCGTAGGCACCGTTGAACTCAAGGTCGGAAGCCGGCATTGTAGAAGGCACCATTCCCCATCCGGAGAAAGTGTGACCCTCTTTTGCAGGAGCATCAGGAATTTGTATCTCAGTGCCGTAAGGGAGAAGACCTTCGAATATCACCTCATCACCGATCTTGAAGACAACATTATAGCTGTTGACTGAGTATGTACCGTTGATCACGAGGTCGTTGGCAGGCATAGTGGCAACCGCATTGCTCCAACCGAGGAAAGAGTAGCCTTCCTTAGCGGGAGCATCGAAAGCCGGAATCTCGCTTCCATAGCCGATCTGAGTCGTGAAGAAGTCTTCACCATCGATACGATAAGTAAGATTGTAGACATTCACCTCGTATGATCCGAGCACCTCGAGGTCGGCAGCAGGCATTGTAGCCGGAACCATACCCCAGCCGTTGAAGGTGTATCCTTCTTTTGCGGGAGCCTCAGGAGCTGTAATCTCCATGCCGTAGGGTATCTCACCAGTGTATATCACTTCGTCGCCAATACGGAATGAAAGTACGTAATTATTAACTGTATAAGATCCGGCGATAACAAGGTCGTTGGCGGGCATTACAGCCGGAATTCCACTCCAGCCGGCGAAAGTGTGTCCTTCTTTTGCAGGCGCTTCGGGAGCCGTGATCTCAGAGCCGTAGGGAAGCTGAGTGATGAAGAAGTCCTCTTCACCGATACGGTAGGTCAGCGTATAACTATTCAGAGTATATTCACCTGTAATCTCAAGATCGGATGCCGGCATGAGAGCAGGCACTATACCCCAACCGCTGAATGAATAGCCTTCTTTTGCGGGAGCCTCCGGAGCTGAGATCTCGCTGCCGTAGGCGAGGGTGCCGGAATAGATCACATCGTCACCGATTTTGAACGACAGGACATAACTGTTGACCGTATAACTTCCGTCAAATTCC
The DNA here is from genome assembly GCA_029060285.1 of Muribaculaceae bacterium. Classification (GTDB taxonomy): domain Bacteria; phylum Bacteroidota; class Bacteroidia; order Bacteroidales; family Muribaculaceae; genus Lepagella. Next base: position 4,027 of record JAIDUH010000063.1, read on the forward strand.
AGATTGCTTGCCGGCATAGTGGCCGGTATCTCTCCCCAGCCATTGAATGTGTAGCCTTCCTTCTCCGGAGCATCAGGAGCAGTGAGAGGAGCACCGAAAATGTAGTCGTCGGTAAAGATCACAACACCGTCGATACGGAATATGACACGATAGAAATTATCGGCAAACGTGCCGCCGAACACAAGGTCGAAAGCAGGCATTGTAGGGGGAACGTCGCCCCATCCGCTAAATGTGCTTCCTTCCTCTACAGGATCGGCAGGAACCACGATCGGAGCGCCGTACTCATATTCCTGGGTCAGAAATTCCTCACCTTCGAGCATATAAGTCACCTTATACTTATTAATCTCATAGTCGCCGTCAATCAGAAGGTCTTTTGCAGGCATGGTAGCAGGCACGTCCTGCCATCCCGTAAATGTATATCCTTCACGTGCAGGAGCTTCGGGAGCGACAATTTCAGAACCATATGGGATGCGGTCTGAACTGATGATCTTACCACCGATACGGAAAGTAAGGTTATAGACATTAGATATCATAGAACCGTTGAACTCCAGATCTCTCGCAGGCATAAGCTCGGGAATCTGTCCCCAACCGCTGAAAGTCTTACCAACCTCTTCCTCAGGATCGAAGTGTGGAACAGGGGTGTTATAGTCAACCTCTGCATGGAATGCCACTTCCCCATCAATCTTATAGGTCAGATTATATTTATTGACGATATATTCACCGACCAACGCCAAGTCTTCGGCAGGCATTGTAGCGGGAACATCGCCCCAGCCGCTGAATGTATGACCTATTATCTCCTTCACTTCCGGAGCAACAATGGATGCTCCATATATAAGACTGTCTGACTGGATCTCGACACCGTCGAGAGTGAAGCTGAGTTTATAGTAGTTGAGGGTATATGAGCTGTGCATCTCCACATCGTGAGCCGGCATAGTCTCGGGAAGGTCGCCCCAGCCATTGAAGGTATAACCAACCTTCACAGGAGCCTCAGGAATCTCGATCTTCGAACCGTAGGCGATGCTGTCTGACATAAGCTCCTCTCCATCAACCTTGAAAGTGAGCTTATAATAATTTACACTATAGTCGCCGGTTATAGTAAGGTCTTTCGCAGGCATTGCAGCAGGAAGCTCGCTCCAGCCGTCGAAAGTGTATCCTTCACGGGCAGGAGCCTCAGGAGCGACTATCGGAGAACCATAGACCACATCTTCAGACAAGATGGTCACGTCGTCGAGGATGAACGTGAGATGATATGAATTAATGGTATAGAAACCATGTATCTCCACGTCGTGTGCAGGCATAGTCGCCGGAACCTCTCCCCAGCCACTGAATGTATAGCCTTCTTTCTCAGCATCGGGAGCAGTGACCGGAGCTTCATACTCGACTTCTCCTTCCTCCACAGTCACGCCATCAATCTTGAAGATCAGCTTATAGGTGTTGATGGTAAACGATCCTGATACTTCTATATCGTGAGCAGGCATAGTTTCGGGGAGATCTGACCATCCGTCGAACGTATAACCTACCTTGACGGGAGTCTCAGGAGCCTCGATAGCTGAATCGCAGGGCACATCGAGTTCAGAAACTATTTCATCTCCAATCTTGAACACTGCCTTGTAGATATTAGGAGCAAATGTCGCTGTGATGTTAAAGTTATCTGAAACAGTAACGCTAAACGAGTCTTCAGTCAGGCCATTGCTCCAGCTTTCGAAATGATAACCTTCATCCGGAATAGCGAATAAATCGAGCATAGAACCGGCCTCATACAGACCATCGATGAACTCAACTTGGCCTTTGCCTTCAACATCGACGTTAACGCTGAAGAAACGAGCCATCATTTCAGGAGCTGACGGAAGCCCTACCCTACTGTCAGACTTGAAGGGGAAGTCTGAACCGTCACGTTTTTTAAGGATTACAGTGTCGCCTGTCTCCTTGTTTCGAAGCAAGAAGTCGATTGACTCTCCGTCAGCCTTATTGCTTCTGATTCTCATGAACAGGCAACTGCCGTCATCGGGCAGATCCAATTTTTCCGCCAGACCTCGGCATTCGTCATCGACAAAAGCACCGATCTCGTACATGTCAAGATTCTCGAATTCCTCATCGACCAACTTGAAGTACAAACTCATGTCGTACCGGAAGGCCGCAGGATTGACTTCCCAGGACCCTTCTCGAAGTCCTGCGAAAGCAGAAGCACACACTGCAAGGAGAAGCACTCCCAACAGCGTTAGCATCTTACCGCTTAATCTTCTTTTAAACATTTATTAATACAAGGTTAAGATAAAAATAATATTATAAAAAAACACTCACTCAAATAATGGTGGCACACTGAAATATTAGTTTCGCCATGATGATAAGGAATAAATAATTACAAAGTTAACATTTTTTTGGAAAAATACCACTAATTTTTTGGAAAAAGTTGTGGTGGAGCGGTATTTTAAAGATACAAAAAAGGTGCGCTCCAGTTGGAACGCACCTTTCTTTTGGTATGTTAAAGGATTTTACTTCACGACTATCTTGAGTGAAGATACTGAGTCTTCCTTACGAACGACTACGGTCACTACACTGCCGTCGACATTGCCAACCTTAAGCTCGCGTGCGCCGTTGCTCTTGGCTATCATCTTACCGGTGAGGTCGTAGATTTCTACGCTCTTCACGTCAGACATGTCGCCATTGAGCAAGAAGCTGCCGTTCTCGTAAGCCACTCCAAACGATGCAGCATTGACGCTTTCCACTGCAGTAGCACCGCCTGCCGCAATCATGAACGGGTCAGCGAACGTACCCACAGGCTTCTCCTTGAAGACAACGTCAGTAGCAGAGATCATCTCATTTTCGTCAGACCCGATGAAGCGGAAGCCAATCACATCACCTTCGTTGCCGTGGATGTTGATCATAACCGCGTCACCAACTACCACACCGATACCACGGCACTCGTCGCCGCAGAAGGCTGCCACCTGATAGTCTTCAATGTCACCTGCCACGTCGAGCGACGCGATCATAGGCATTACTGAAGCATACTTGTGATTGTCCACTTTCCAGAGACCTTCGGCAGCTGCAACAGGAGCCTGGGACGGGGACTGGGTGTCATGAGCAGCAACAATATTGTAGACGAACTCCTTGTCGGAGTTGCTGTAGAACATATAGCCGGTGCCGGGAACCATATGGGAAACAGTACCCTTCCAAGCGCCATCGGCGTCAACCTGAACGAAGCCGTCGAGGCCTACAAGCATATCGCCTTCCTCTACTGCCAACGATGCGAGAAGATCTTCGATCAAGAGACTACCTTCATCAACCGGAGTGCCGATCCAGTTCCAACCCTTGTGGAGCTTGATTGTAGCAATCGGGTCGAATGCAATTCCCTCGATGTTGCCTTTCCATGCATCGCCGGAGATAGAAACCTTATATCCTTCTACAGGAGCAAGCTCCTTCAGGGCACCCACGAGACCATGCTTCGGATCGCGGACCACTTCCTCAGTCATCGAAAGAATACCGTCGATACCTTCGGTTGCGAATTCAGCCACAGCTACAGGGTTTTCTGCGAAATGGGAGATCCAATTCCAGTCACCCTCAAGGTTGAAGTCTACTGATGCCTTCTTGAGCTCAAAGGCGAGTTTAACAACATCTGATACGTTGCCCTTGTATTCAGCAACAGCATTGATTTCCATGGACTCTCCTTCAAGAGCAAAAGGCTTGGTGAAAAGCTTGCGTGTGCCTTCAGCGTCTTTCGGGTCAGAGCCGTCAGTAGTATAGTAGATGGAGGCTTTCTCTGTCGGAGTTGCCATATCTACCTTATCTGAGCGATAAAGCTTGGTGCCGGCAATTCCTGCGGATTCCGGTTCTCGAACCCATATCGGATGCTCGCCGATAGCCATCTCGCTCTTCACTGTGCCTTCATTTGCTACGAGATAAGCGGAGAAAGGCTTCACAGTAACGCTTTCGGAATCGTCCGGACGAACGAACTTGCTGGCGTCTTCATTAAGTGCGTAACATACAACCGGACGAGTCTGTCCGTCGTAGCTGCCGTAAAGAGAGAATTCCTTGCCTACAGCCACTGTTTCCTCAGGAACCGGAGTGAACGGAACATCAAATTCAACAGCAGTGGTCTCCTCATCAGCACCTTCTTCCTCAGCACTATCCTCCTGTACACGCACACGTGCTGATGCAGTGAATGTAACAGGAACCGATGCGTAAGGCGCGCAAACGTTGGCAAGATACGGACGGTTGGGAAGGAGCGCAGTCTGAGGCGTCATCACCTCGGCATCCTCGCCATCGAATGAAAGGATATTAATGCCGCTGCCTTCGCGATTAGCAAATTCTGCATCAAGCTTCATCTCTGTTGGCTGGAACGGAAGCATGATAGTCTTCCATCCGCCGTCAACGTCGCATGAGTCGCT
>JAIDUH010000064.1 GCA_029060285.1 Muribaculaceae bacterium
TATAGAAACACGACATGCGGTGAGCTCCGTCTCGCCGACGCCGGCAAACACGTTGAAATTGCCGGCTGGGTTCAAAAGGCACGCAAAATGGGTGGTATGACTTTCGTCGATGTCCGTGACCGGTACGGCATCACCCAGGTGGTGTTTGACAGTGAAAATAATCCAGAGCTGTTTGAAGCTGCCAACAAACTTGGACGTGAATTCGTAGTCCGTATAAGCGGGAAAGTCGAAGAACGCACTTCCAAAAATCCCAACTTGCCTACAGGTGAGGTTGAAATTATCGCCGACGGCCTGAAGATTCTAAACAAGAGCAAGACACCTCCGTTCACTATAGAAGACAATACCGACGGAGGCGACGATCTCCGCATGAAATACCGCTATCTTGACCTCAGACGTCCCTGCGTCAAGAAAAACCTTGAGCTTCGCCACCGTATGGCTTTTGAGATCAGACGATATCTCGACTCCAAGGGTTTCCTTGAAATTGAGACCCCTATACTTGTCAAGTCTACACCTGAAGGTGCCCGCGACTTCGTGGTGCCATCGCGTATGAACCCCGGCGAGTTCTACGCTCTTCCCCAGAGCCCTCAGCTCTTCAAGCAGCTTCTGATGGTTTCCGGCTACGACCGCTACTTCCAGATTGCAAAATGTTTCCGCGATGAAGACCTTCGCGCCGACCGTCAGCCTGAGTTCACTCAGATTGACTGCGAGATGAGCTTCGTAGAACAGGAAGACGTCATAGAAATGTTCGAAGGTCTCGTAAAGCATATTTTCAAGTATGTAAAAGGCATTGACTTCACTGAGCCGTTCCCCCGCATGACTTGGAACGATGCAATGCGCCTCTATGGCAGCGACAAACCCGATATCCGCTTCGGTATGCAGTTTGTAGAACTTACAGATCTTGCAAAGGGACACGGGTTCTCCGTTGTTGATGATGCGGAACTGACTGTGGGTATCCTTGCGAAAGGTTGCGCTGACTACACCCGCAAGCAGATCGACCAGCTTACTGATTTCGTAAAGCGTCCGCAAGTCGGTGCAAAAGGCCTGATGTGGGTTAAGTTTGAACCAGACGGCAGCATCAAGAGCTCAGTTGGCAAGTTCTTCACTCCGGAACAACTTCAGGAATGGGGCAAGCGTGCAGGTGCTGAAGCCGGCGACCTTCTCCTTGTCATGAGCGGCGAGGCAATGAAGACCCGCAAGCAGCTTTGTGAACTCCGTCTTGAAATGGGCAACCGCCTCGGTCTCCGCGACAAGAACACTTTCGCCTGCCTTTGGGTGGTTGATTTTCCCCTCTTCGAGTGGGATGAAGAGACTCAGCGCTACTACGCTATGCACCACCCATTCACATCTCCTAATCCCGAGGATATCCCATTGCTTCGAACAGATACAGGCAAAGTACGCGCCACAGCTTACGACATCATCGTCAACGGCACAGAACTCGGCGGCGGCTCAATCCGAATCCACGATTCGGAACTTCAGAACGAAATGTTCGAGCTTCTCGGTTTCACCCCTGAAAAAGCTCAGGAACAGTTTGGCTTCCTGATGAGCGCATTCCAATATGGAGCGCCTCCTCATGGTGGTCTCGCACTTGGATTCGACCGTTTCGTGTCGATAGTTGCTGGTCTCGACAGCATCCGCGACACCATCGCTTTCCCGAAAAACAATTCAGGCCGCGACGTGATGAACGAATCCCCCTCCCCCATCGATCAAGCCCAACTCGACGAGCTTGAACTCCAGCTCAAAAAGCCACAATTAGACTAATTAGACTAATTAGAAATTCTAAATTCTCAATTCAAAATTAAATCAAGTGCTTAAAGTAAAGGACATAGCAAAAGCCATAGAAGACTTTGCACCGCTCTCGCTGAAAGAAGACTGGGATAATCCCGGTCTTCAAGTGGGCGATACAGAGATGGTGGTGACTGCCGTTCTTCTTTGTCTTGACGTCACTGAAGACATTCTTCAGGAAGCGAGGAAGAGAGACTGCAATATGATTGTCAGCCACCATCCTCTAATCTTCAGCGGGCTGAAACGCCTCACCGGAGCTACTCCCACCGAGCGAATAGCTGCCGGGGCTATCAGGGATAACATCGCAATCTACTCTGCCCATACCAATCTCGACTCTGCTTTTGAAGGAGTAAGCTATGAGATGGCACACATGCTTGGCATGAAAGACTGCCGTCCGCTTGAAGAATGCGCTTCCGGAGATGGCTCGCAAGGATTGGGAGTGGTTGGCTCAGTATCTCCGACTCCCAAACTCGAGTTCCTTCGGAAAGTGAAGGATACATTTGAAGTGAAAGATCTGCGTTATTCAGCCCAGACCCCGGGCATCGTGGTCAGGAAAGTCGCTCTTTGCGGAGGATCCGGTGGAAGCTTGATCAAGAATGCCATCAGATCCGGCGCCGACGTATATATCTGCGGAGATCTGAAATATCATGACTTCACGAGCTACGGCTCTGACATTCTTCTGGCAGACATCGGGCACTTCGAGAGTGAGCTCTGCAGCCGTAAGATCCTGAGCCGCGCCATCCGCTCTGTCTACCCTAATTGTGTCATCTACTTTTCCGAATGCGAAAAAAGCCCAATCGGAGTGATGAATTAGCCCAATCAGACTAATAAGCCTAATTAGACAAATTAGACTAATCAGACTAATTAGCCAAAATTCTAAATTCCAGATTCTAAATTCCAAATTACTAAATAATGGCTACAGATAAGAAAAACGACAAAGAGCGTTCAGTAGAAGAGCGTCTCACAGCCCTCTACCGCCTTCAGACATGTCTTTCTGAAGTAGACCGCATCAAAAGCGTCCGCGGCGAACTTCCCCTTGAGGTAAAAGACCTTGAAGACGATATCATCCGTCTTCAGACACGTATCCAGAACTATCAGGATGAGATCGCTCGCCACGAAGATCTTATAAAGGTGAAGAAAAACGACATAGTGTTGCGCAAGGACAAAATTGCCCGCTATGACGAACAGATTAACAATGTTCGCAACAATCGCGAGTTCGCTTTCCTTGAGAAAGAAAAGGAATTCGAAAATCTTGAGATTGAACTTGCCGAGAAGAACATCCGCGATGCGCAGCATAAGATCAACGACAAGCAGGAAGAAATTGTAAAGACTCAAGAAGAACTCACCGACCGCGAGCATAATCTTGAAGACAAGAAGAAAGAACTTGAAGACATCATCTCAGAGACCAAGCAGGAAGAGGAAAAACTCCTTATGCAAGCCAAGGAACTCGAGACCAAGATCGACGACTATACCCTCAATGCATTCAAGCGTATCCGTAAGAATGCACGTAATGGTCTTGGAATTGTATGCGTTCAGCGTAATGCATGCGGTGGTTGCTTCAACCGTATTCCGCCACAGCGCCAGCTCGAAATCAAGATGCACAAGAAGGTGATCGTATGCGAATACTGCGGACGTATCCTTATCGATGGCGTGCTTGCCGGTGTCGAGGAGATCGTAACCGAACAGCCCACTACAGGACGTCGCCGCTCACGTCGCGCTTCCTCCGGCAACGCATAATTGACCATGTAGGGACGCACGGCTCGTGCGTCCTTTTTTCGTATCGTCTCGGAAACATGACGATACATTAGGACGCACGGACCAAGCGACCCTACAAGGACATTGGAATAAATTATTTTGCTTTTATTGAAATTTATGAAAATATCCGGAAGATTTGCCGCATTATTGATAGCTGTAATTGCTTTGGCATCATCAGCTATCGCTTCTCAGCGTCTGGAATTCATGTGGGGACACCAGACCACACGATGCACATACCTCTCCCCCCTCACCTATACGGGTCCCGGATACGGACTTTCCTATGAATGGCGTCATCCCGCTTGGCGCAACCGTAGTGTCGGCATGCAAGCGCGTGCAGATTTCAACTATGGCTATCTTCTGAGTCCGGCAAAGAATTCCCGCATGTACGACCTCACTCTAAATCTTGAGTGGGGAGTTGAAAGACTCTGGAACACACAATCAGGCTTTAATTTTTCTGTCGGTGCAACTTTAGGAGCAGATGGAGGAGTTCTCTATCTTCCACGCAACGGCAACAATCCAGCCCAAGGACTGATGTGGGCAGGAGCCGCTCTTACAGCTCGCGCAGAATACCACAAGATAAAACTATGCGGAAAACCTCTTAGCATCAGCGAAAGCATCGAGGTGCCTTCTTTGGGATGCTTTTTCTGCCCAGCCTATGGCGAAACATACTATGAAATATATGTGGGCAACCACTCCGGATTGGCACATTTCGGATGGTGGGGCAATCGTCCGCAAATCAAAAGCCGCCTCCGCGCTGACTGGCAGCTCGGAAAATATGCTTTGACCCTAGGGTTCGACTATCGCTTCCAAGGTCTCGAGTGTAACGACATCACCACTCTTCTCGCACAATGCTCCGGCGTAATCGGCATTAGCTTTTAATTCTGATGAAGCGGTTAGGATTAATGGCAGTTTGCCTTATGCTACTCTTCTCTTGTGGCTGCGACAGACATCATAAGCAGCTCGAGAGAATCGACACGCTTTGCGAAAGCAGTCCCCGACAGGCCGTATTTGCACTCGACAGCATCGACTATGGAAACCTTTCGGAAAAAGAACGCCATTACTACGATCTTCTCTATGTGAAAAGCCGCGACAAGGCTTATGCCAGACACTCATCTGACAGCCTTATACTTGACGCAATCAGCTATTATTCCAAGACTGACGATAAAAAGCGATACGCGCAGTCGCTTTTCTACGCAGGACGCGTTTATTCACATCTTGGCGATCTCCCGTCAGCTATCGAATACTATAGTAAGGCTGCCGATGAGCTCTCCCACCTCACTGACGACGAGGAATGCCTCAAACTTCGGACTGAAGCGCTCAGCATAACCGGGCGCCTTCACGCAGAATTAAAACGTAATCAGGAGGCAATCCCCTATATAAAGAAAGCTATCTACGACCTCAAATATCAGAATGACAGCACAGGAATTGTCTACGATAACCTGCAGCTTGTAAAGATTTTCACCGAAGAAAGCGACTTTGAACAGGCCAAACATCATCTTTCTGAGGCTATCAGATATTCAGATCATATACCTGAAGAGGGAAAGGCTTGGATCAGGTCTGAAAAAGCATCGATACTTATTCATGAAGGGAAAGAGGATTCCGCCATGATAGTAATGAAACCTCTGGCCCGGCTTGTGGATTCACTTTACAACAACTATGCATATAGGCCGACCGGAAAATTTTTTAAGGATGGATCTGATGCAGGATATATATACGCCAAGGAACTGTCATTCAGTCGTGACTTCAACAATCAGTTAGTGGTCACCGAACTTAGGCATCCATTGATTCCAAAAGATTCTGTTCATTCATTTGTGATGGCATATGAATCAAGAGTCGACGAAAACATGAACCGATATGAATCGGAGGAAGAGATGATGCAGAAGACAAAGTTTAACTACGATACTCATCTTAAGGCTCGCCGTAAAGCGGAAGCAGAGAAAAGACAGTTGATATTTGCTGCATGCATCCTATTGCTGATAGCCTGCGGCATAGCGGTATATTTCAAAATCAGAAGTCTGAAAAACGAGCTTCGACTCCGAACAGCACTAAATATCATCGACAGGATTGGATTTGTGGCGGAGCTCGAAAATGCCGTAGAGTCAGTAGAAGTCCCTTTGTCCAGAATAGAATATCTTAGGAGCCTTAAGGCGCTGCCTATGGATCACTCCGACAAACCATCCCTGAAAGAGGAACTTCTTGATCGCCTCATGGCTTTTAGTAGCGAAGAGATGCCCAAGGCAGAAGTGGAAGAAGAAATTTTGAAATCCACGGTGATGGAGACTCTTCAGAAAATGCTTGAAGAAGGGAAAGGCATAGCCCAAACCAACGAGGATATATGGCAAGATATTGAAAAGACCGTAGAGGCTGTCTCTCCGGATTTTCGTGCAAAACTTGAAGTATTGGCATCCGGAAAGGTCACCAAAAGCGAATATCAGGTAGCTCTTTTGGCAAAATTCGGCATCACGCCCAAGAAAATTGCTTCCTTGCTCTTCAGATCCAAATCAGCCATCACCGACCGCCGCTCCTCCCTCGCCAAAAAGATATTCGGACCGAAAGCCGACACCTCAGCCCTCGACCGTCTAATTGCAAGATTATAGTACGGATTGGGCAAGATCGCGTCTTATCCGTACTGTAAAGCTACGTAAATCATAATGATTTTGATAATTTTGCGTCCAAATTCTAATTTATCATATCATGAGATGTAAAAACATTATCGTGGCATTCACTGTAATTGCCATAGCCGGAATGGCTTCCTCCTGCTCTAAACAAGGAAAGGATGCAGACCCCAATGTATTGTTGCCGGAGATCACATTAGGCAGTTTCGTAGACGCACAGACTCCACTTTCAGAGATCATCGGAGACTATCGTTTGATTCCACTGGAAACCACCGACGAGAGTCTGATTGGAGGAAGAACCAACAAGATTATCAAGAAAGATGGTCATATTTTCGTGAGGTCGAACAATGAAGTATTGATGTTTGGAGAAAACGGCAACTTTCAGGATAAGCTATCGAGAGTCGGAGGTGGACCCGAAGA
>JAIDUH010000065.1 GCA_029060285.1 Muribaculaceae bacterium
GAAAACGACGAAAACGCTGAAAACGACGAAAACGCTATTAATTATTAAATACTTTGGGATCGCCGCGGCAGCCCTTGTCTCGATATTCGGGACCGGGCTGCCCATCGGGGCGAGGACTATCACTCTCGATGAGGCTGTGCTGACGGCGCGCGCCAACAGCGTCGACGCCGCAGTTGCTCTCAATCAGCTTCGCACAAGCTATTGGAGCTACCGCACCTACCGCGCTGACTTGCTACCTGAGGTGGCTTTCAATGCCACGATCCCTTCCTACCGCAAGAGCTACAGTGCCTACCAGCTCGACGACGGAAGCTACACTTTCGTCCGCAACAACTATATGCAGATAAATGGTGAGGTCTCCGTGAAGCAGAACATATGGTTCACTGGAGGTAGCCTTTCGCTCAACACTTCTCTCGATTGGCTCCGTCAGCTCGACCGGGGAGCATCAAACAGATTCATGTCAGTACCGGTAGCTCTGACACTCAACCAGCCGATTTTCGGAGTGAACCACGTGAAATGGAACCGACGTATCGAACCGATCCGCTACGAGGAGGCAAAGGCTGATTTTATGAGCGCATCCGAGCAGGTGGCTCTTAATGCAGTAGGATATTTCTTCGATCTGCTGATGGCAAAGGAAAACCTCGGGATAGCACAACAAAACTACGAAAATTCCAAGAAACTCCATGAAGTGGCTATCGTGAAGCGTGAGATGGGACAGATCAGCCGAAATGATCTTCTTCAGCTCGAGCTTAACCTTCTTAATGCGGAGTCTTCACTCACCGACCGAGAAAGCAACTACCGCGCTGCCATGTTTGCTCTAAAGTCGTTTCTTGACATTGAGGATGATGAAGACCTGGAACCCGCTGTGCCTCAGGAAGTGCCTGCCGGAGAACTTGTCTACTCCGAAGTGCTCGACAAAGCCCTTGCCAACAATTCATTTTCCAAAGAGATACGCCGGCGGCAACTCGAGGCTGACTACGAAGTGGCGAAAGCTAAGGGCAATATGCGGCAGATCGACCTGTTTGCTCAAGTAGGTTTCACAGGTACTGCCGACAATACCGGGGATGCATATAGCCGCCTTAAAGACAATCAGATTGTGGAGTTGGGTTTCTCGATTCCTCTCATCGACTGGGGAAAAAGAAAAGGCAAGGTGAAAGTGGCTGAGAACAACCGCAATGTAGTTGAGAGCCGCATCCGTAAGGAGCAGATGGAATTCAACCAAGACATCTTCATCCTCGTGGAGCGCTACAACAACCAACGCCGTCAGCTTGAGATCTCACAACGCGCCGACACCATAGCTGCTGCCCGCTACAACACAAATCTCGAGACTTTCCTCGTTGGCAAAATCTCCACTCTCGACCTCAACGACTCACAGCTCAGCAAGGACGAAAGCCGCCAGGCGATGATCAACCAGATGTATCTCTACTGGCGCTACTACTATCAGATCCGCAGCCTGACACTTTGGGACTTCGCCAAAGGCACCGGCATCGACACCGACATAGATAAAATCCTCAAATAAATGTTATATAGTTAAAGCCCTTAGTGCCCTTAAAGCCCTTAAAGCCCCTAAAGCCCCTAAAAAAAGACTATGCTCCTAATAGTAGATGATGACAATTCCGTAAGGGTCTCCCTCAAACTCCTGCTGAAGCGAAACGGATACGAAGTCGCTACAGCAGCCACTCCGGCAGAAGCGATTGCTTTTGTCAGGGGATCTCGTCCTGACCTCGTGATCATGGACATGAACTACTCTCGCACCACTACCGGAGAAGAAGGATTAATCCTTCTCAAGCAGATAAAGGTGTTTCATCCCGACGTCCCCATAATCCTGATCACAGCCTGGGGCAATATTCCTCTTGCTGTGGAAGGGATACGTGCCGGCGCATTCGATTTCATCACCAAACCGTGGGACAATTACACCCTTCTTGGAAGAATTGCAACAGCCATATCCCTCTCGGCAAAGGACACTGCCGAAACCACTTCCTCTTTCGACCGCTCTGCAATAATAGGTCGCGACCCCAAACTACTGTCCGTTCTTGACACCATCGAACGCGTGGCATCTACCAACGCCCCGGTGCTTATCCTCGGTGAAAACGGCACCGGCAAAGAATTGATAGCAGAGGCTATCCACAAGAACTCACTACGCCGCAACGGACCGATGGTGAAGGTGAATTTAGGGGGACTCTCACAATCCCTGTTCGAAAGCGAGATGTTCGGCTATAAGAAAGGTGCCTTCACAGGGGCTGTGACCGACCGCGAAGGTCGTTTTGCCGCTGCCGAGAAAGGGACCATCTTCCTCGATGAAATTGGCGACCTCGACATAAACTCGCAAGTGAAACTGCTCAGGGTGCTTCAAGAGCACACCTACGAGCCTTTGGGCGACACTCGGACAAGAAGAGCTGACGTTAGGGTGGTATGCGCTACAAATGCAGATCTCAACGACATGCTCCGCAAAGGGACGTTCCGGGAAGATCTTTACTACCGTATCAACCTTATCACTGTCACTCTCCCTCCTCTTCGCGAACGCCCTGATGACATTCCTCTTTTGGTGGAACACCTTCTCCGTAAAGTATCAGCCTCTGCCGGCAGGGAGATGCCGGAAGTGACGCAAGAGGCAATGGATCTGCTCAAGCAGCAACCATGGCCCGGCAACATACGCCAGCTTGCCAATATCGTGGAGCGCACCCTCCTTGTGACCCCAAGCAACACCCTCGATGCCAGGGATTTCCAAGCCCAGGGTCTTTCTCCGGAAAGCCCACGTATTGACAATCCCGGACGCCTGAAATCAGCAGAGAAGACGGAAATAGAGAACGCCCTGACCGAAGCCGGAGGCAACCTGACCCGCGCAGCCGCACTCCTCGGCATCACCCGCCAGACCCTCTACCGCCGAATGGCAAAATACGAAATCAAATACCAATGACCTTGTAGCGATGCATGGCTCAAGCGTCCCCAGTGTAGTTAGCACGCTCCGCGTGCGTCCCGCGCAGGCAAAAGGCAAAAATTCTAAATTCTCAATTCTAAATTATTATAGATGCGCATAAGTTGGATATTTTCCTTACTAATTCTCTTACTCGCCGGAGCCGTAGTAGCACTCATTCTAATCGACTCCGGCACTCTCGCATATAAACTGGTCTGGGGAGTTGCCCTCCTCGGTGTTTTGCTACTCGTCCTCTTCTACCGCAACGTGATGCGTCCTCTGCGCACCATCACCAACGGTATCGACCTCCTCCGCGCACAAGACTTCTCCAGCCGTCTTTCTCATGTAGGGCAGCGGGAAGCCGACCGCATAGTTGATATGTTCAATGGCATGATGGCGTCGCTCAAGCAGGAACGTCTGAAACTCCGGGAGCAAAACCACTTCCTCGACCTTCTGATCGATGTGTCGCCGATGGGAATTATCATGCTTGATTCAAATGGGAAGATTTCTGAGTGCAATAAGGCTGCCGTAAAATATGTCGGATTCGACTCCGCAAGAGATATGCTGGGAATGTCTGTAAAACAACTTGACACGCCACTCGGAAAGGTTCTCTACTCTCTTCAAGACCGTGAAGTGAAGGTGGTCCGGCTCAACGACTCTATGGTCTATCGTTGCTCTCGGCTCTCGTTTATGGAAAGTGGCATAAGCCATCCCTTCTATATGATAGAGAAACTGACCGATGAAGTGATGAAAGCTGAAAGGAAATCATATGAGAAGGTGATCCGCATGATGGCGCATGAGGTGAACAATTCACTTGCAGGAATCATATCTGTGATGGAAACAGCCGAAACGGAAGTTGAAGATCCCGACCTGTCGGAAGCTATTTCAGCATGCAAAGACAGATGCCGCGACATGGGGGCATTCATCACCAAATTTGCCTCCGCTGTCAAGATTCCCGAACCGGTAAAGAGACATGTTGACCTTGCCGAACTCCTTAAAAGCCGCATCCCCCTGTTTGAAAGCATTTGCAACGCTACAGGGACGAAGCTTTCGGTATCCCTCCCGGATAAGGAAACTCCCGTGTTTATTGACCCCGTCCTTATGGAGCAGGTAGTGACTAATATCATAAAAAATGCTGCAGAAAGTGCCGGTAAGGGTGGTAAGGTAGACATAAGCATCGACAGCCCGGGAACAAGACTGGTGGTGGCAGACAATGGTCCCGGCATAAGCCCGGAGGCTGCCGATATGCTCTTCACCCCCTTCTTCACCACCAAAGAGTCAGGCCATGGCTTAGGTCTACTCTTGGTAAGCGAGGTCCTGAACGCCCACGGCTGCCGCTTCTCCCTCGAGACCTACCCCGACTCCCAAACCCGCTTCACCATCAAATTCTAGAGTAGTTAGCACGCTCCCCCTCCGTCCCAACCCCGCGCGAAGCCCCTTGATCGTTAATCGTTCATCGTTTATCGTTTATCGTTAATAGTTTATCGTTAATAGTTCATCGTTCATCGTTATTACCCAGCAGCCTCCTGATCACTTCATAATTAGCAAAATAAAGCCTCTTCAAAGCCCGGGGAAACCGCGGCCCGAGTATCATAGCCCCCACGGTCATCCCTATCAATATCTTGATCTCCACCCCATGATTAGGACCGATGAATGCCGCCACCAGCCCCACCATACTCATGAATGCCACACACACCACCAGCCCCATCAAAGCCTTCAAATATCCCATCATATCATTTCCTCCAAATATCAATTATCCAATCATGTTTAATCAAGCCTAATCATGATAAATCAAGCCAAATAAAGCCAAATCAATCCAAATCAAGATTATCCCCACCCTGCAAAATTAATAAAAAATCCCACCACTTCAAAAATTACCGTTGATAACTTTGTTATTAAGGCATATGGCCTCATATCTGATCGCACACTGGTCCATCATCGCCGCATTCCTATGCGGACTCCTGCTGGCAGCCCTGTCGGTATGGGCTGTCGCATGCTGGCGTCGCGGCAAGGCCATACGCAGCGGCAAACGCGGCGAGAGAATTGTAGCAAAAGAATTGGCAAAGCTTAAGAAAAAAGAATATATCATCATCAACGACCTGCTGCTCCCCACTTCTAACGGACGCACATCGCAAATAGACCATATGGTTATTTCCACACGAGGCATTTTCGTGATAGAAACAAAAAATCATGCCGGCAGGATATCTGGCGGCGAACATGCCCAATACTGGCAACAGCACCTGTCATCTCAAACTAAGACTCTTTACAATCCTCTTCTGCAAAACAGAAGCCACCTCCGCGCTGTCAGAAGGCTTCTCCCAAAACTTGATGCCGAGCTTTTCTCCACAATGGTGGTTTTCACCGAGGCTTGGCGCCTCGACATTAAGGCTGAAGAAATCATTAAGGAGCGCAGGTTCCTTCCCGATAGGCATATCAAACGCACGTTGATTCCGGAAGAGAGACAAAAGAAAAGATGGTGGCGACCGTGGAAGGAAGTCGTGCTTGATGAGCATAAGGTGGTGATGCGAATCGACGGACTTCTTAATGAAATCAAGCGTCGCCGCCGAATCATCGATCGTGACTCCCTGCATGACATAGCCGAAAAACTCTTGGCTTCCAACGTGACCGATAGCTCTGTGCGACGTGAACACACGGAATACGCAAAGCGAACTTCAAAAGATGTCTCCGCTGATATTTCCAAAGGAAAATGTCCCCGCTGCGGCGGCAGGCTGATCGTCAGGAAAAGTGAAAAAGGTGAATTCGTAGGATGTGCCAACTATCCCAAATGCCGCTTCACATGCTCCATCGACCGACTTCATCACTGATTTTTCCTTTTGTCTTAAAATGAAAAGATTTTTCAAGTCAAATTTCTATAAAATTTCTAAAATTATCCATTTAAATTATCAAAACTTAAAATTTAACATTATTTAACATATAATATAGCTTATAATCTAATTATTCTTTATAAATTTGCATCGAATTTAAATCCGCGCAGATATTAAATCAAATTGTTACAAAAAAAGTGACAATTCTATTCTATTTTTTAAGATTTAATCGTTTTAATATGAGACTAAAATTCGGATCTCTCTTGTTGTGTGCCGCTATGGCTTCGACTATGAGTGCCCAAACTCCGGAAGTCACTGGTGATATTTACTCTCAAATCGGGGGTCAATCTCTTTCTACCGGTGAAACGGTGTTCTATAGTTTCGGAAGCTGGTATGCTGGCAGCGAGGATGCTCTGACTCCCCTCTTTGACCAGATGGTAGCTGGCAACGTTACTTCTCTCGTAGAAGGCATCGCCTCCGAAGCTGATGGAATCTCAGTAAGTTGGAACAGCGTAGACAAGCAACTCACAGTCAACTGCCAATCCGACAAACTCGGCCATACTTCAGTGCTTATCGCTGCTATGGACGGAGCTACTCGTGGCGTGGTTAATGTTGACCAAACTCCAGCTGTGATCTCTCTCTCAGATTATGCATCAGGCATTTATGCTGTAGCAGTAGCCGTAGACGGAAAACTAATCAAAACATTTAAAATCAATCTAAAATGAAAAAGATTTTACTCTCATCTCTTATAGCTGCAGCTGCAGCAGTGCCCGCTATCGCTGGTATCAACAATATCAACTATCAGGCTGTCATCAAAGATGGCAATACTGCCGTTAATGACCAGAAAGTCACTCTCAAATTTGAACTCCTTGACAAAGAAGGTGTAGTTTATACTGAACAGCAGACTCCTACTACTACTTCTACCGGTTACGTTTCTTGCAAACTCGGCGAGGATGCAGATCTCTCTACTCTTAACTGGGGCGACCTCACTCTCAAGGTTTCTGTTGACCTTGGTTCCGGCTTCCAGGTGATCTCTGAAGGTGCTGTTTCTTCTGTTCCTTCTGCTCTCTACGCTCTTCGCAGCGCTGACACTGATGAAATCAAAGCTCAGACTGAAGCTATGGCTGATATGCTTGAACTTCGCCTCGACAAGATCCAGGGTAATGTTGACGCTAACACCGCTGATCTCGAAAACATCAAGGAAAACCTCACTAACGCATTCGAAGTAAAAGATGCTGAAATCGCTGA
>JAIDUH010000066.1 GCA_029060285.1 Muribaculaceae bacterium
TGGATAAAATCGGCTCGCAAAATTAATAATTTTTTCTGACATAGCAAAATATTTTTCATTTTATTCAGAAAAATCACTAAAAAAACTCGCTCCCTTTTTGCGGGAGCGAGTTGGTCAGAGTGTGTATTCGATCATTGTGAAGGAATAGGGAGGAACTTGAAGGTCGAATTTGCTTGAAGCCTTCATTGTCTTTGTCTGTGGGGTGATGGGCTGGGCATCGTAGTTGTTTTCATCCTCCGGATTGCCTGATATCACGGTCTTTTTAGCCATTCCTTTTGGCTTGAACTTGGAAAGGTCTACATGTGCTGTCTTGGTATTGCCGGAGGCATTGCCGACCTTTACATATAGTTTGCGACCCTTGGTGTCGAGTATCACAGATTGCTCTTGGAGATAGCCGTCGCCTTCCGATTTGTCGGGATCGTCGATAGTCACGCAGTCGCCGTAATAATAGTCTCCTGCTGAATTTCCAAACATCTGCTGTATGTAGTAGCTGCATGAAGGGAATACGCTCTCATTGTCGAAATAGATGAGGTCGGGGTTCCAGTTGGTGGCATTCTTGCGGGCAAAGAGGGGAGCGTATGACGTCATGTCGACGATGTCGCCGTTGCGCTCCACGTGTATAAGGTAGAGTCCCTCGGCGAGAGCATCGATAAGCTTCTTGTCTTTTGAAGCGTATTCTCCAAGGTATACTTTGGTCTTGCCATCGCGTGGATATGAGTCATATTGGCGGGTCTTAAGGAAGTATTCGCGCGGCTCGTAATAATGCTCGTCAAGGATGGGGATTTCGAGTTCGCGTGCAAGTGCCCAACCGTTGTCATAGTCCGGGTTGCCGGGGTGGGATCCGGGGCCTGCGGTGCCTACGATGATGATCTCAGGGTGCGCTTTGGTGATCCGGTTGTACATATACTTGAATCTTTCTGCAAATTCCGGAGTGATCTTTTCTTCGTTTCCTATTCCGAGATATTTTAGGTTGTAGGGTTCGGGGTGTCCACCCTCTGCACGTACCTTTCCCCATTTTGTGCTGACGTCGCCGTTAGCCCATTCGATGAGGTCAAGAGCTTCCTGTGTCCACATTTCCATGTCCTTCATGTCGCATGCATCCTGGGCTTGGTCGGGCCACATTCCCCACCCTCCGTTGGATCCTTGGCAGTTGACTCCGGAAGGAAGGATCGGGAGCGGCTCCATGCCGAGGTCTTCACAAAGCTGGAAGTATTCGGGATATCCGAGGTCGAACGACTGATGGTAGCCCCAGCAGTTTTTCTGTTGTTTGCGGGTTTCTTTTGGTCCTACTGTCTCTTTCCAGCGATATGTGTTCCAAAAACCGTCACCACCGCCGTGTACGATACATCCTCCGGGGAAACGCATGAATTTTGGATTCAGGTCAGCAAGCGACTGCACAAGGTCGGTGCGAAGGCCGTGGCCCTTGTAAGTGTCTTGCGGCTTAAGCGAAACCATGTCAATGTCTACAGTGCCCTTGTCAAGAAGAAGGATCATCAGAGATGCTTTGGTGCAAGTCTTGGAAGGGGTCAGGACTCCTTCATACTTTTTCCAGTCGTTGGAAGTGACTGATATTTCAGTTTCAGCAAGGAGTTCGGGATCTTTGCCCCATCCTTGTGGCTCTACGAGAGCTACTCTGACAGTCATGGGCGTTTTTTCTGCATTGCGGAGAAATACTGAAAAATCATATTTCTCACCCTCCTTGACTGAAATGCCGTCAAATCCGTCATTCTGAAGCCCGAAGCCGCGCCACCCGTTGTAGTCCTTGAATTCGCGGGTGCGTTCGGCTATAAGCTGAAGATAGGTAGGATTGTTCGGGTGAATGGGATTTTGCTGTTTGATCAGGATATTGCCGAGAGAGTGTCCGGGGCGGGACATTTTCCAGGCTGTCCCCGGTCCCCACCCGTCGCGTTCCACCGGACTGAATTCGAAAGAACCGTTCTGAATCAGTTCCGCGCTCAGTCCGCCGTCGGCTGATGAACTGATGTCTTCAAAGAAAATGCCGATGAGATGGTTGCTGATGGGTTTCCCTCCATTGGGAGCCTTGACCGGTGCGGCAGAAAGCATAAGAGCCGACGCAGCCATTGAAAGAATGCAAAGTTGTCTTTTCATGATATGTGTAATAATTAAGGGAGGTTCCCAATGCGGGAATCTCCCTTTTTCGCTTATGAGAATGTTATCAAAAATCAGTTCTTTTCAGCTTTAGCGAGCTGCTCTTTGAGCGCCTGGAGTGCACCGAGGTCGCCGAGAGTTGTCTTCTCGATAGCCGGAGCCTCAACGCGTTCCTCTTCCTGACGGCGAGCGGCGCGTTCAGCGCGTTCAGCGCGGTTAGCCTGGCGTTCAGCACGCTGAGCAGCGCGGGTAGCGTCTTCAGCGATGCGGCTGTGGCTGAGGATGATGCGCTTGCTGTCTTTGTTGAACTCGATCACCTTGAAGTTGAGAGTCTCGCCGAGCTTAGCCTGGCTGCCGTCTTCCTTCACGAGGTGCTTAGGAGTTGCGAAACCTTCTACGCCACCTTCGAGAGTGACAACTGCGCCCTTGTCCATAACCTCAGAGATAGTGCCTTCGTGGATGCTGCCTACAGTGAAGCGTCCTTCGAATTCTTCCCAAGGATTAGTCTCAAGCTGCTTGTGACCAAGGCTCAGACGACGGTTTTCCTTGTCGATTTCGAGCACCTGAACTTCGATTTCGCTTCCGACAGAAGTGAATTCGCTTGGGTGTTTCACCTTCTTGGTCCAGCTGAGGTCGGAGATATGGATGAGGCCGTCTACGCCCTCTTCGATCTCGACGAATACGCCGAAGTTGGTGAAGTTGCGCACTTTTGCAGTGTGCTTGCTGCCGATGGCATACTTTGTCTCGATGTTCTCCCAAGGGTCATTCTTGAGCTGCTTGATGCCGAGGCTCATCTTGCGGTCTTCGCGGTCGAGGGTGAGGATGACAGCTTCGATTTCGTCACCAACCTTGAGGAAGTCCTGAGCGCTGCGGAGGTGCTGGCTCCAGCTCATCTCGCTGACGTGGATGAGTCCTTCTACACCCGGTTGAACTTCAACGAATGCGCCGTAGTCAGCCATGACGACAACTTTGCCAGTGATGTGGTCGCCCACCTTGAGGTTGGAGTCGAGGTTGTCCCATGGATGCGGCATGAGCTGCTTCAGGCCGAGGGCGATGCGCTTCTTCTCGTCGTCGAAGTCGAGGATAACGACCTTGATGTCCTGGTCGAGCTTAACCACTTCGTGAGGATCGCTTACGCGGCCCCAGCTGAGGTCTGTGATGTGAACGAGGCCGTCAACACCGCCGAGGTCGATGAATACGCCATAGTTGGTGATGTTCTTGACCTTGCCTTCGAGCACCTGGCCCTTCTCGAGCTTGGAGATGATCTCTTTCTTCTGAGCCTCGAGTTCGGCTTCGATGAGAGCCTTGTGGCTTACTACCACGTTCTTGTATTCCTGATTGATCTTGACTACCTTGAATTCCATTGTCTTGTCGACGAATACATCGTAGTCGCGGATAGGACGAACGTCGATCTGGCTGCCGGGGAGGAATGCCTCGATGCCGAATACGTCGACGATCATACCGCCCTTGGTGCGGCTCTTGACGTAGCCCTTGATGATTTCGTCGTTTTCGAGAGCCTGGTTAACGCGATCCCAGCTGCGGGTCTGGCAGGCTTTCTTGTGGGAGAGGCGAAGCTGACCGTTCTTGTCCTCGAGGTTTTCGATGAATACCTCTACCTCGTCGCCTTCCTTGAGGTCGGGATTGTAGCGGAATTCGCTTACGGGGATGATGGCATCGCTCTTCATGCCTATGTCGACGCGCACTTCACGCTTTGAGATAGACTTTACGGTGCCGGTTACAACTTCGTTGTCTTTTGCTGTCTTGAGAGTCTCGTCGTAGGTTTTCTCGATTTCCTCGCGGCTCTTTGCGCCAGCGGTTGTGCCTTTTTCGTAGGCTTCCCAATCGAAATCTTCGATCGGGGTTTGAACATTAAGTTCGCTCATTAAAAAAGTTAGTTAATTGGGTTAATAAATCTCTGTCTTTGAGCGTATGTCCATGGTCGCGCCTGTGGTTTCCTTTCAGACGTGCAGGTGCAGTGAGGATATAATTTTCCCAAAGACGGCGCAAAATTAATACAAATTATCCTAACTTCCAAATTTTTACGGCTATTCTTCAGTGACATAGCTAAAAATCTCTATCATTAACTTTTATTAACATTCTTTTTATTAAAATTTCTAAAAATTGTTTTAATTTTGTGACATTGTTGTTAAGAACGTATTTCAATTCGAATATCAACACCTTAGATTTTTACGATACCATTGAAATTTCTGGATATTAGCATACACCTATATATAATAATGACAGAAAAAATTATTAACTAAATAACATTGATTCGATGAGAAAGCTATTTTTCATTATGATGGCAGTGTTGGCATGTTCGTTCAGTGCCTTGGCACAGACAAACACGTATCGCGGTACAGTCGTGGATGCAGCCAATGACGAGCCACTTGTCGGCGCCACAGTTGTAGCTGTGGGTAGTACTCAAGCTGTAGCAACGGATCTTGACGGCAATTTCAATATTACCGTTCCTTCTGATGTGAAGCAGGTCAAGGTCAGCTATGTGGGATATAATCCTATGGTGGTTGCCTTGAAAGACAACATGACTGTAATGCTCCAGAGCACAACTCAAAATCTTGATGACTTGGTTGTCGTGGCATATGGTACAGCTTCCAAGGAGTCTCTTACCGGTTCGGTAGCGGTAGTGAATGAAAAGGAGATCGAGAAGCGTCCCGTGTCGAGTGTCACTTCAGCACTTGAAGGTATGTCACCCGGTGTCCAGGTGAACGGTTCAACAACCGTTCCCGGTGAAAGCCCAACGATACTTATCCGTGGTATCAATTCGGTAAACGGAACAACATCACCGCTTTATGTAGTGGATGGAGTGATCTTCAATGGTGAAATAAGCGACCTTAACCCGAACGACGTAGAGAATATATCAGTGCTTAAGGATGCAGCCTCCTGCGCTCTTTATGGTGCGAAGGGTGCGAATGGCGTGGTATTGATCACAACAAAGCGTGCAAAAGGTGTCGGTCGTACCGATGTCACGGTAAAGATCCGTCAGGGTGCCTATGAGCGAGCTCTCCCGCAATATGACCGTCTAGGCTATAACCAGTGGAATGAGGCTATGCTTGTAGCCTTGGCCAACGGCACTTATACAGCAGCTTTAAAAGGTGCCAATGCAATGACCCGTGAACAGGCTTTTAAAGAAGTAAGAGAAAACTTCTTCTCACAGGCAGGAGTGATGAACCTTTATGCCGGTGCAGACGGAAAGGGAAATATCGACGCAGGTGGTGAGAAAGTGTTTGATGATAATGGTAAGGTAATCGCTCAGATGATGCCCGGCTACACTGACCTTGATTGGTGGGACGCAATCGGACGCACCGGTTATCGTCAGGAATACAATGTAAGCGCTACAGGCGCTACCGAAAAGTTCAATTTCTTCGCCTCTCTCGGCTACCTGAAGGAGAACGGCTATATCTATAACAATGACTTCCAGCGTTGGAATGCCCGTCTGCGCGGCGAGATTACTCCAGTCAAATATCTGAAGTTAGGTTTTAATTTAGGTGTTACCTACAAGGATTCAGCCAATCCCC
This sequence comes from Muribaculaceae bacterium, assembly GCA_029060285.1. Classification (GTDB taxonomy): domain Bacteria; phylum Bacteroidota; class Bacteroidia; order Bacteroidales; family Muribaculaceae; genus Lepagella. The sequence continues at coordinate 5,643 of JAIDUH010000066.1, forward strand.
AGTTTGACGCCGACAACCTAAGCTCGACCAGCAACCCGTTCTCATATCAGACTATCGCACCCGGTCTTCCCTACTACTTGCATGACTGGACTACAGGTGCGATAAAATACGGTGAGGACGGTAAGCCTATCTGGGATACAACCGATGGCTATCCGACGCTGGTAAGCAACCGCGGTTATACCCTTCGTGCCAACAGTGATACAACCTCTCGTCTTGCTATTGATGGAAACGTTTTCGGTCAGATCCTCCTTCCTTATGGATTTGATGTGATGATCCGTGCCAATATGAACCGGTATAGGCAGAACGATAGCGAATATATGAGCCCGGTAATCGGTAGTGCTAAAGATTTCGGTCGCCTTACCAAGTATTTCCGCGACTATTATGTTTATGACTTCCAACAGACACTTAACTGGTCGCATGAGTATGGTCTTAATCATATCGACGTGATGCTTAACCATGAAAATTACAATCAGTCTTATGAGTATTCATACGTGAAGAATCGCGACCAACTCTTCCCGAACAAACCATACCTCAGCAACTTTACCAATAATGAAAGCGTAAGTGCAAGCGCATATCAATATCGTACAGAAAGTTATATGGCTCGTGCACGCTACAACTACAACCAGCAGTATTATCTTGAACTCAGCCTTAACCGCGATGCTTCAAGCCGCTTCTCCAAAGAACACCGCTGGGGAACATTCTGGAGTGTCGGGGCAAGCTGGATTCTCAGCAAAGAGAAATTCCTTCAGGATGCAGAATGGCTCAACTTCCTTAAGTTGCGTGCTTCTTACGGTACTGCCGGAAATGACTATACAGGAGGTACTGGCTATGGAGAACGTTACTATCCATATATGAATAGCTGGTCTTTGAGCTCAAATACTCTTAATGGTGATCCCAATATATTCCCGACAGTAATCGGTAATCCGGACCTTCATTGGGAGGCAACGAAGACTTTTGACGCTGCCTTAGAGACCAATATGTTCAACAATCGTCTTAATCTCTCAGTGGGATATTTCCTCCGTACCAACAGCGACCTTATCTATACTTTGCCTCTGGCTCCATCTACAGGAACGTCAGAGGACGGATACTTAATGGACATAAAAAGAAATATCGGTGATATGCAGAACTGGGGCTGGGAAATCGCTCTTGGTGGAACTGTAATCCGCACTCAAGACTGGCAATGGGACCTCAATGTGGATGCAACATTCATCAAGAATAAGATTACCAAGCTTCCGGCAGGAAATCAATATGATAGCCCGAGAGCTCTAATCGAAGGAAAAAGCCGATATGAATGGTATATGCCTAAGTGGGCAGGAGTGGATATGATGACAGGTAATTCTCTTTATGAAATAAATAAGGATTGCTATCTTTTCCAGTCTGAAAAATTTGATGACCACGGAAAATCGCTTGGTCTTGAATTCGATGAAAATAAGTGGCAGTCAAATCTGGATAATGCAAGTGAGGCAGACGCTCTTGTTCAGATAGGTGACAGATATTATACAACAAACCGCTCCTACGCATCAGATGAATTCTGTGGAACTTCGCTCCCGACAGTTTACGGATCCTTCGGAACCAACCTGCGTTGGAAAAATCTATCCTTCGGTGCCCTGTTTACTTACTCATTAGGAGGCAAGACACTCAACAGCACTTACAATTCCCTGATGTCTCCTTCCGCTGCCGGTGCACTTCACGTAGATGCCCTCAATGCCTGGACTCATGAGATGGCTGAAGGGATTACTGAAGACAGCCCCAACCGTATCAACCCGAATATCAACCCTGAGCTCAACACCCAGACTACATCTACCAACAATGCCGGAACTAACAGCCGCTGGCTAATTTCGAGCAGTTATTTGGCCCTCAAGAACATCAATGTTTCTTACGATCTTCCGAAGAAATGGATGAACGCTCTCCTGCTCAAAGGTATGACTGTTGGTTTTTCAATGGATAATGTGTTTATATCCACAAAATGCAAGGGTATGAATCCGACGTATACTAACAGTGATAGCAAGGCTAACAGTGGCGGTCAAGGCAACTACTTCGTTCCATCACGTGTGTACACATTTGAGCTTACAGCCCGTTTCTAATCTATCAACTTTATAGACAAATACAGATATGAAAAAAAATATATTTATCAGCTGCGCTCTTGCTCTGGGAATGCTGCCGGTGATTTCATCGTGTGCTTCCGATTATCTTGATGAGGAGCCGCTGACCGGCATTTCAGACTATACCGTGAATGAATCTACTGTCGGTGCAGAAGCCGCAGTGACAGGCTTGGCGAAACAGATGTCAAGACAGTTCGCCGGTTTAAAATCGGGAAACCTTAATGCAAGTGGTGAGATCTTTTTCCGCACCGTTTATGGCGAAGGTCTGAGTCCGGATGCCAATTTCGGGGAGATTACAAATTATTATTCAAACAGTACAAATCCTGATAACTTCCGTAGTATGGATGATTGGTGGGCTACCTGGATGTATAGATATGCTTACTCCATCATCAACGAGGCAAACAACATTCTTTCTTCCGTAGCCTTGGATAAGCCCGATTCTGAACTTAGCCAGAACCAATGCTGGCTTAAGGCTTGCTCCCTTACTTTCCGTGCCCATGCTTATTATCGTCTTATGCAGGTCTACGGTCCGCGTTGGGCGGATTCCGACAATGGCAATGCATACTGTCTCGTACTGCGTCTGAAGTCTGCTGAGGAAAACAATCATCCTCTCAACACCTGCAATGAGGTCTATGACCAAATGTACAGCGACCTGAAGGAGGCAATAGAACTCTTCAAGAATGTGCCTGAAGAAAAGGCGAGCCGTGGCACGAGCCTGTTCTACCCGGATGGTTCAGTGGCAAAAGGCATTCTCGCCCGCATGGCATTGCTGAAGAATGACTATCAGACAGCTCAGCAGATGGCTCACGAGGCCCGTCAAGGCTATCCTCTGATGAACGCTGATGAAATCTTGGGAGGATTCCTTAATACATGCAAGGGATGGATGTGGGCACCTGCCATGGACCCCCTTGGAATCTACTATTGGGGCTTCGGTCCTCACTATGCTTGCAACGGCCATTACGTAAACAGCTGGGGATACACTGCAAGTATGGACTGGAATCTTTATCGCCAGATGAAAGTCACAGATGTTCGTGCCAAGCTTTTCTTCGGTCCTATGACAGTGGATATCGCTCCTGAACTCGCTCAGGAATTGGGAGTGACGAAAGAAGACTTCTACACCGTGAAGACCTCCACGCCGCGTGCTTCACTTTCGATCACGGGTACCGGCGAGACTCCAGCCACCGAGATGAACCTGGCTATGCTTAAGTTCATCCGCCAATACGGAAATCAGGTCAAGTCACTTTACAGGAAAAACGCTATAGATCCTAAAGGCATATATCCGCAGAACAAGTATGGCATGTCTATCGGTATACATTACAAATTCCAAGGTTCCGATGACGGCTACACTTCTTGCTTCCCACCGTTCATGCGTGCTGAGGAAATGCTCCTCACTGAGGCTGAGGCTGCTTATATGAACAATGATATGACCACTGCAGGCAACTGTATCAAGGAACTTATGGCAGTCCGTGACGATTCATATGAGCTTACTGCAACAGGATCTGATCTTCTCGCTGAAATCAAGCTGCAGCGTAAACTCGAGCTCTGGGGCGAAGGTTTCAGCTGGTATGACTACAAGCGTTGGAATGAAGTCATCGACAGAAAGGGTTGGGATCCTAACAATCCTGATAACAGTGGTTTCTGGCCAAGCAAATATGTCCGCACTTTCGACCCAAGCTTCATGAGCGGATGGCGTGCTGCTATTCCTGAATCAGAATTCCGATATAACAAGGAAGCAGATCAAAGTCTCTTAGGACTCTAAGAATCCGGTGCATATTTAAAAAGGCTGTGCTAATTAGCACAGCCTTTTTTTGCATATTATTACAAAAATGATTAAATTTGCATCTTTAAACCACGAAAATTATGAAAGTACTGAAATTCGGAGGTTCTTCAGTGGGTTCTCATAAGAGCCTTGCGAATCTCAAAAAAATAGTAGAGAGTCAGGATTGCCCATGTATTGTAGTAGTAAGTGCACTTGGTGGTGTCACCGATTTGCTTCTAAATACGGCATCTCTTGCCACATCCGGCGACCCGGCTTATAAAGAGGGTCTGGATAAACTGTATGACCGTCATCACGACCTTATCAGAAGTATCATAACCGACCGTCCGGAGGAATTGATAAAAGAAATCGATGTCCTGCTTGCCGAGATAGCCTCTATATATCATGGGCTTTCTCTCATAAAGGATATGAGTGAGAAGACCCGCGCACTGATTGTAAGCTATGGAGAGCGGCTGAGTTCCAAGATAGTGGCGAGACTCATTCCGGGTTCCGAGCTTCATGATTCGCGGGAGTTCATCAAGACCGAGAATAAGCATAACAGGATGCTCCTTGCTTCCGAACTTACGAAAAAACTGGTGAAAGAGGAATTCGGCAAGCATGTCAAGGGAATACATATAGTGCCGGGATTTATTTCTACGGATGCTCACACGGGTGATGTGTCTAATTTAGGAAGAGGCGGAAGTGACTATACCGCTTCCATCATAGCTGCGACTCTTGATGCTGATGTCCTTGAGATATGGACTGATGTAGATGGATTCATGACAGCCGATCCGCGCGTCATACCCACAGCTTATACCATCAACTCCCTGACTTACCTTGAAGCAATGGAGCTTTCCAACTTCGGAGCAAAAGTCATATATCCCCCCACGATCTACCCTGTCTGCGTAAAGAATATTCCAATTCTCGTAAAAAATACGTTTAATCCCGATGGCGAGGGGTCTGTGATTCTGGATCATGTGGAAGATGACAGCAAGCCTATCAAGGGAATTTCAAGCATAAGCGGAACGTCGCTGATCACCGTCACAGGTCTGTCAATGGTCGGAGTGATAGGCGTAAACCGCAGGATATTTTCTGCACTTGCCGACAACGGGATCTCTGTATTCCTCGTATCCCAAGCATCATCTGAAAACTCGACTTCCGTTGGCGTCAGGGATATTGATGCTGAGGAAGCAGTGCGCGTGCTCAATCATGAGTTTGAGAAGGAAATAGCCACAGGGGCGATGAATCCGATGTTCTTGGAGAAAGGACTCGCGACGGTGGCGATCGTAGGAGAAAATATGAAGCACACACCCGGCATAGCGGGAAAGCTATTCGGGACTCTTGGCAGAAGCGGCATAAGTGTCATAGCTTGTGCGCAGGGTGCAAGTGAGACAAATATATCGTTTGTGGTGGATGGCAGCTCTTTGCGCAAGGCACTCAATGTGATCCATGATTCGTTCTTCCTGAGCGAATATAAGGAACTCAATCTGTTTATATGCGGCATCGGCACGGTAGGTGGAATGCTCATAGAGCAAATAGCTTCCCAACAAGAGGAATTGAAGCGGACCCATCGGCTTAAACTCAATGTAGTAGGCATAGCGTCAAGCCGCAAGGCGATTTTTTCAAGAGAAGGGATCGACCTGCATCGATATCATGATCTTCTCGAGACGGAAGGAATACCAAGCAATCCTGAAAAATTGCGCGATGAAATTCTCAGGATGAATATATTCAACAGCGTATTTGTGGATTGCACTGCATCCAAGGAGATTGCAGAACTTTATCAGACATTCTTGGAGCATAATATCAGTGTGGTGGCTGCAAATAAGGTAGCTGCCTCAAGTTCGTTCGACATCTATAGAAGGCTTAAGGATACAGCCCTGAAGAGTGGAGTCAAGTTCCTGTATGAAACAAATGTGGGGGCAGGGTTGCCGATAATCGGCACTATAAACGACCTTCGTTCGTCAGGCGACCGCATTTTAAAAATAGAGGCTGTGCTGAGTGGAACGCTCAATTATATTTTCAATGCAATCTCGAAGGATGTGCCATTTTCGGAGACCGTGCGTCTTGCAAAGGAGCTTGGATATAGCGAACCCGACCCACGCATAGATTTAAGTGGCATAGACGTGACCCGCAAACTTGTCATTCTCACCCGCGAGGGTGGATACAATGTAGAGCAAGAAGAGGTGGATCGTAATCTTTTTATCCCGGAAGCACTTCTTGATGGTCCGATTGAGGAGTTTTGGGAGCGTCTGCCGGATCTGGATGCTGATTTTGAAGAGCGTCGCAAGGTATTGGAAGCTGAAGGGAAGCGGTGGCGTTTCGTGGCAAGAATGGAAATGGGAAAAATGAGCATCGGTCTTGAAGCCGTAGACTCTTCACATCCGTTCTATGGGCTCGAGGGTTCAAACAACATCGTGATGCTCACCACAGAGCGATATAAGAAATATCCTATGCTTATCCAAGGGTATGGAGCAGGAGCCGGAGTGACAGCTGCAGGAGTCTTTGCGAATATCATATCAACAGCCAACAACTGATGAAGCATATCATTATATTAGGCGATGGAATGAGCGACTATCCGGTTGCGAGCCTCGGGGGAAAGACACCTCTCGAATATGCTTCCACGCCCGCTTTCGATAGGCTTGCCGAGATGGGGCGATCAGGTCTTCTCGTGACTGTTCCGGAAGGTATGCAGCCCGGCAGTGAAGTCGCGAACGCGTCGATATTGGGCTACGACATGACTAAGGCTTATGAAGGGCGAGGTCCTCTCGAGGCTGCCAGCATCGGATATGAGCTTGCTTCGAATGAGCTTGCATTGCGATGCAATATAGTCACTCTTGCCGACGGAAAGATCATTAATCATCATGGAGGTCATCTATCAAGTCAGGAAGGAAGAGAACTCATAGAGTTTCTTGACAAGAAGTTAGGATCTGATAAGGTTAAATTCATTCCGGGTATCCAATATCGCCATTTGTTGGTGATCAAAGGGGGAAGCAAGTATATTGAGTGTGCTCCTCCACATGATCATCCCGGAGAGGAATGGGATGGCCTGCTTGTCAGTCCGATGGAAAATGCTCCGGTCGAAGAGGGAAGATTGACTCCTGAGGAAACCGCAGACATTATCAATGATCTCATATTGAAATCGCAGAAGCTGCTGGAAGATCATCCGTTTAATAAAGGAAGAAAAACACCGGCAAATTCAATATGGCCATGGAGCGGCGGTTATCGGCCGGCAATGTTGACGCTTCAAGAAATGTTCCCGTCGATTAAAACCGGAGCTGTGATCACAGCTGTCGACCTTATCAGAGGACTTGGACGCTACGCAGGATTGACTCCGATAGATGTGGAAGGAGCAACCGGACTTGCCGACACTGATTATGAAGGAAAGGCGGCAGCTGCAATCTCTGCTTTAAGGGATTCGGACTTCGTTTTTCTTCATGTTGAGGCATCTGATGAAGCCGGACATGACGGTGATCTTGAACTTAAGATTAAGACAATAGAGAATCTTGACCGTAGAATCGTAGATCCGATTCTTGAGGAAGTGACTAAGTGGGATGAGCCGGTGGCAATCGCTCTCATGCCGGATCATGCCACCCCTGTAGAGCTAAGGGTGCATAAAGGTGAGCCCGTGCCATTTACAATCTGGTATAAAGGAATTACACCCGATGGAGTCTCTTCCTATTCTGAGGCAGCTTGTGCCAAGGGCTTTTACGGCATATTGAAACTCGGAGAATTCATGCACGAGTTCATGAATCTGAAAAATCCAAATCAAACTTAGTAATAGAGCATGCTCCGCATGCGCCCAAATGCGTATCTGCAAACTTTAAACAATAATCTTATGAAATATTACAGCACCAATCATTCTGTTCCGGAGGTAAGCCTCAGTGAGGCTGTAGTCAAAGGTCTTGCGGCAGACCGCGGTCTCTTTATGCCCGAGAGGATTGAAAAACTTCCAAAAGAGTTTTTCGATAATATCGAGAAGCTTAACCTTCATGATATCGCCGTCAGGGTAGCTGAAGCATTTTTCGGAGAGGATGTGGAGCCGGAAGCTTTGGAGAAGATTGTGAGAGATACGCTTTCATTTGATACTCCGGTTGTAGAGGTTGAGAAAGATATATATAGTCTTGAACTTTTCCATGGCCCGACATTGGCTTTCAAGGATGTGGGGGCCCGATTCATGGCACGTTTGCTGCAATATTTCATAAATAAGGGGTCCGATGGAAGGACTGTAAATGTACTTGTGGCAACGAGTGGCGACACGGGTTCTGCCGTGGCAAACGGTTTCCTTGGGGTGGAAGGCATACATGTCTATGTCCTTTATCCGAAAGGAAAGGTAAGTCCCATTCAGGAATGTCAATTCACTACTCTCGGAAAGAATATTACTGCCATTGAAGTAGACGGAAACTTCGACGACTGCCAGAGACTTGTCAAAAGTGCTTTCCTTGACGTTGAACTCAATTCAAGAATGCTCCTGACATCGGCTAATTCGATCAATGTGGCACGTTTTCTGCCTCAGGCATTCTACTATTTCAGCGGATATGCTCAGTTGAAGGCAAAAGGTAGGGGAGAGGAAATTGTGGTATGTGTGCCAAGCGGAAATTTTGGTAATATTACTGCCGGACTGATAGCCCATAGGATGGGACTTCCCATAAAGCGTTTTATTGCTGCCAACAATGCCAACGATATCTTCTATAATTATCTTCAGACCGGGGAATATTGTCCCAAAGCAAGTGTTCAGACTCTCGCAAACGCAATGGATGTAGGAGATCCAAGCAATTTTGCCAGAGTTCTTGACCTCTATGCCGGAAAGCATGAGGTGATCGCTTCGTTGATAAGTGGCACTACTATCAGTGATGCTGAGATAGCAGAGACAATGAAGAGGTGTTATGAGCAGACCGGTTATGTCCTTGATCCGCATGGAGCTTGCGGCTATCTGGCATTAAAGCGGCAGTTGAAGGAAGGGGAGACCGGGCTATTCCTTGAGACAGCTCATCCGGCGAAGTTCCTCGAGACCGTCACCGATATAATCGGTAAGGAAATCGAAATCCCTGAGCGTCTGCAGGAATTCATGAATGGAAAGAAGCAATCAGTGGCAATGACTTCTGATTTTGCAGATTTAAAGAGTTATTTGCTTCAACTTTCTTAAGCGAAAGTTGAAGCAGGCTCAATGCATCGTTTAATGCCCCATCTTTTTGAGACGGGGCCTTAAAAAATTGGTCTTAATGTGCTGTCAATTTTGAAATGTTGGCATCAATCCAGTTAAATCTGTCGATATAAATACGTTTCAATCTCGCTACACTCTCGGCATGAGACAATTCTTCATCGTAATTCACAATATAGTCTATAGGCCATATAGAGCAATCGTATTCACACGATTCGGATATGTAATCAGCGACAGTCTGTATATGTTCCGGAATGGTAGACAATGCTGCTTTTGAAGCCGACCATCTTTCTTTTACCCTATCCTTGAATTCGGGATAAGTAAAAAGATAGCGATACCATATTGCTTTATTAATCGTCCAGTATTCAGAAGATCTTAATGTGCCCCAATCAAAGTCCCATGCCGGTCCGGCATAAAGTTTGCCATTACGTTTCTTATACATATAGCTTGATTTGGGATGATTAGGTTCCGCATTGCCTGTCAGTTCGTGAAGAATCCACCAATCGATGAATGAATCAATGTCAAGCATGGATTCAATGACGGCATAATCAGTATGTCCTGCTAACTTTGATTCTATGTCGTTGAAGTGATCCTTCATGTATTTGAATTGGGCATCCTGAAGCACGTCTTCGTCTGGATCTTTAAAGTTGACAGGCAGGTTCAGTATGTCCGACCTGAATTTGTTCACTTCATCATAGTTCTTGTCAAGTTCAAGAAGATAGCCTCCGGATATTGCATCTCCCTCAACATCTGCTTCCGACATCTCGTCGATGTTCACTCTGTTTTTGTCAACTTTAATCTGCTCGCATAGATAATAATTACCCACGAATTCGCCATTAAACACTACATCTACGAATTTCCCGCTTGGAGTCCATTCGAGGCCGGTCAGCCTATGTCCTATTTCCAATGCTATTTCATTCCTTAGGTTGGTCCGGTCAAGCCAGTTGGCAAGAAGACACCATCTTTTGTGCTTTGGCATCCCAAGGACTTCTGCCTTTTTGTCAAGTTTAATCGCATAAGGTTTTTTAGGGAAACCCCACGTGGTGTTTCCTCGCCCTTTCATCTGGGCTGATTCATATGTATAGTCCATATCCCCGGCATTTGCTATCTGAATTGTGCAATTCTTGACCCAATTGTCTTTGCTTGTAATGGAGGAAGGCGTTTCGATATAGAGAATAGGAAGGTCAGAATAATAGGCTATCAGTGTATATTCTTTCGTAGCTCCATTAAAAGAGGCAGTGAGTTCTACCGGGCGCGACAGGTCTAAAGTGGTTGGATTCTCTATATTGCCTGCTAAGATATCTGAATTTGAATCAAATTCGGCGGGCAATTCAGAAGTCTTTGTTCCATATGGAAGTTTGACATAAAAAGTGTCGGCATCAGTTTTGACGGCCTCAAAACCTCCAAGCGTAATGCCATAAATGTGTGGATGAGTGTCAAATGTCACCGACATCGGTGAAGAATATAACTTCAAAGGATTCCCCTGCCTATCTTCTGTGGTCACGACGAGGGCAACCATTTCTTCTCCGTCGGCATCCACTGCGTCAGCACGAACCGTGACGGTGTACTGTCCATCTATGCACTTACCTTCCTCATTGAGAGAAGGAGTTACGTCTATTATATGAAAACTTGCAGGACTTGTGACATAAGAATCCGTGTCACCTGCTTTACTTGCTACGATTTGATCCAGCTGGAGATTTGCATTCTCTCCGTCAAATGAAAAAACGATGGATGAATTGGACGGGGTTATACTGAATTCAAATCTTGCGCTAAGGTCTTTGCCTGAAATGTCCAGATGATCAGTAAGCAGCGAGATGCTTGTAGGGTGAATTGCCTCATTGGAAAGATCTATGTCATCTTCGTTCTTGCATGAGGCAAGAATTAGAAATATTGACAGAAGTGAAATGTTGAAGATTCGATATAAAATTGAATGCATGGTCTGTTGAATATAAAAGTGTATTAGCAATTTATCCTTAAAGAAGAAAACTTCGTCGATTCATTTGAAGTTTAAACAACTTCTTTGCAAAATTAAAAAAAAAGTTCCTTTTGTGCAAATAATCAGATGAATAAAAAAGTGATATCTGTGCTCATGAGATTTTTTTCACAACCTTTATGGATATGATTTGTTTTTAAAGTAAAATTAAGAAGTTGTTGCGACTTATTTACGAATATAAATAATTTAAGTTTCGCAAGCTTACTTAAGGATTATAGGTTAAAAAGTTATAGGGTTAGATCTGACTTAGCAAAAGCTATATGGGAAAAATAACCTTCATATTCATCTTATAACCCTTTAACCCAATAACCTCATAAACCTCAACTTAAGCTTGCGAAAGTTGAATAAATAATTTCAAAATAATCTGAAAATATAAGTCGAAACAACTTCTAATCATAATTTGATAGAAATAACACACGGATTGTAATTATTTAACTGATTTTACTATGAAAAAGACGATTCTACTGCTTTTCGCTTTCGTAGCGGCTCTTACAGGAATGGCTCAGGTGCAGATTCCATATCAGGAACTTCCTTATAATGTGCATTATCATTGGGGACTTGTCGATGTGAATATTGGTCATGGAAAGGTGACTCTTTCATCCGAAGGCAACCAATTTAATGCCACTCTTGACGGTAGCACTATTCCCTGGGAAGGACGCATCTTTTGTGTCAGCGATACTCTCAATGCCACTATGTCGCCCGGCACACCATATAGCCGGGAAAGAGTAGACTACGAAAACGGCTGGTATCTGAAACCGAAGGTAATGGAATACCGCAGCAATGGTTTCGTGGCATCAAATCCGGCTAATTATAAGAATATCCAAGGTCAAGGCAGTCTGGATGCCGATGCTAACACGATGGAAGCCGTGACTGTCACTGCAGATATGCTCGGCATGTTCTATTATTTCCATGAAATAGACTTCGCAAGCATGTCGCCCGGTCAACAGATAACAATTCCCATCGATGGCGGATATGCACAATCAGTGACAGTGACATACAACGGAGAATCTACATATGGAGGCTACACCACATATTCTGTCTCTTTCGAGTACACCTATCAGGGAGCTCCCACCGGCTATGCAGTTCAGGCACAGGTAGACCAAAGCAGCAGGATTCCGGTACTCCTCGCTGCCGAACTCGCCATCGGGCATGTGGAGATGATCTATGAATAATTTAGAATTAATTTAGAATTTAGAATATATTTTATTCGGCTTGCTTCTTTTGAGGCGAGCCGAATTTTTTTGTCAAATGATTTGCAGGATGGAATCTAAATAAATTTTTCTTGGGTAATTTCGGGAGGAATATTTGTATTAATGTTAAAGTATTATTATATTTGCATACTCAGAGGAATTTTATAACAAACCTGTCATTTAGGTATGATTTATAGATGTTTTTTACGTGGCGCGGCGACGGCGGTGGCTGCTGTCGTTGCATTTATGGCAACCAATGCGTTTGCCTGTACTAATTTTATAGTCGGAAAGAATGCGAGTGCCGATGGATCGGTGATGGTTACATATGCCGATGATTCGCATACCCGTTACGGTGAATTGCATCACAGCCCGGCACGCACTTATTCTCCGGGTGCAAAACGGCAGATTATTGATTGGGGAACGAATGAGCCGAAAGGATGGATTCCTCAAGCAAGCCAGACCTACAATGTGGTGGGAAATATGAATGAGAATCAGGTTGTTATCGGTGAGACTACATGGACCGGTCATTCTGAATTGGCTGATACCGTTGGCAATAATCTCCTTGATTACGGATCGCTGATTTATATAGCGTTGGAGCGTGCCAAGACAGCTCGCGAAGCCATAAAAATCATGACTGAACTTGCGGAGACTTATGGCTATGCAAGTACGGGCGAAACATTCTCTATAGCCGACAAGAACGAGGCATGGATGATGGAGATGATTGGTAAGGGAGGAGAAAAAGGCGCTCTCTGGATTGCCGTGCGTATTCCTGATAATGCTATAACTGCTCATGCCAACGAACCCCGTATACGCAAGGTGAATCTGAAGGATAAGGAAAATGTGATGTATGCAAAGGATCTGATTCCGTTTGCGCGTAGACGTGGATATTTCAGCGGAAAAGATGAGGACTTTTCTTTTGCCGACGCATTCGATGGGCATGCATACTCAAAACGCCGCAGTTGCGATGCGAGGGTCTGGAGTTTCTTGAGGCGTTTTGCTTCGCCTGAAGAGGATAAGGCATGGTTTGAATGGGTGACCGGCGACAGCGATGATCCGATGCCGATGTGGATTGTGCCGGATCATAAGGTGACGCTTAAGGAGCTGCAGGAGCGTATGCGCGATCATTATGAGGATACTCCTTTTGCCATGACCGAGGATCCCGGAGCAGGACCCTTTAATGCGCCTGTTCGTTTCCGGCCTATGAAATATGAGGTTGATGGGAAAAAGTATACCCATGAGCGCCCCACTGCCACCATGCAGACAGCCTGGAGCTTTATAACCCAGAGCCGCAGCGATCTTCCCGACCCGATAGGGGGCGTAATATGGTTTGGCACTGATGATGCCAATACAACGGTCTATATGCCATTCTACTGCTCAATGACGGAGGCTCCCCTGCAGGTAAGGGAAGGGGAGGGCTCGATGACGGAGTTTTCCATGGATTCAAATTTCTGGATGAACAACTGGGTGGCAAACCAGGCTTATGCCGGTTACAATAAGATGATTCCTGATATCCGCAAAGTGCAGACTGCACTCGAAAGCAGTTATATGGCTTCGCGCCCGGAGGTGGAGAAAAAGATGCTGGAAATGTACAGGGAGGGGGATATTGACGGAGTGCGTAAAGCAGCCGACAAAGAAGGAGCTGCCATAGCCAAAGAAGCTACCGATGCTTATCGCAACCTCGCTCAATATCTACTTGTGAAATTCATGGACGGCAATGTGAAAAAACAGGATGAAGAAGGCAACTTCATCACTAATCCTCACGGCCGACTTGTCACACCCGATCAGGCACCGTATAATGAAGAATATTTGAAGAATATAGTAGAGCGTACCGGCGACCGTTTCGCCGTAAAGCAGAAACAGTGACCACAATTCTCACGCAAAGGGCGCAAAGGCGCAGAGGTTTTATCAACTATAAACTATAAACGATTAACTATCAATTGCGCTTCGCGTCGTAGTTATAGCAAGCACGCTAAAATTACGGGCTGCTTCGCATCGCCGGAGCTCGCAGAGAACAAGCGCAGTTCCTGCGCTAAGAGATTGCGAATCAATATGCAAGAACAAGCGAAACTTAAATATTTTAATTTAATCTGTACTTCCTTCAATTTCCCATGTATAGGTGTGGATTTGAATATCAACTGAAAACTTTTAAGTGAGATTATTTGTAATTGTAATACAAATGTGTTATCTTTGCATACAAAAGATATGATTATGGAATTAGCACTACAGAAAAAAGCTCAGAGTTTCCGTTTGCCGGTGGAACTCATTGAGAGGTTGAAAAAAATGGCTAAACGTGAAAATCGCAGTCTAAATAACTTCGTTGAATGTGCATTACTGGCTCTTGCATATTCAGAGCCGAATGAAGAGACAAAAGCTGCGATAGAGGAGGCAAGGTCCGGTAAACTGCAGGGACCGCTTGACGTGTCAAGTGTTGAAGCGATGTATAAGTCTATGGGATTATGAAAATCCTAAGATTCTCCACTCAGTATAAAAAGGACGCTAAGAAGTTTCGTAATCAACCGAAGAAGATGGAGAAGGTTGCCAAAATCCTTCAGTGTCTTCGGGATGAGAAACCTATTCCGGAAATTCATCGTCCACATCTGTTGACTGGTAACTATGCCGGATGTATGGAATGTCATGTCGAAGGAGATTTCTTATTGATATGGATAGACGAGACTAAAAATCAGATAGGTGTCTTAAGACTTGGCTCTCATTCTGAGTTGTTCGGATAATTTGTATGTTTTCTATGTGTACTTTATCGGATACTATATTAGGAATAAAGAAACTCGACTTTAGCCAGAAGAGGGGGAAGATGGCAGTCTATCTTACGGATGGAAGGGAAGTTCTTGTGCCGGTGGGTCTTTTCCCTGAAATCAAGAGACTCAGCAAGCTTCAAAGGGAAGACTACATGATTCTTGACGGGCAGTTCTTTTCTTTTGAAGCCATAAGCAAAATCTTCTCCATAAAGGATATTCTTAACTGCTGATCGGCAATCGGAATTCGTAATTTTAGAAGAAAAGATATACAGAGGATAGTGTCGAATATATAATTAAACGCCTACCGGTCGATGCCGGGAGGCGTTTGATATTTTTTGATAATTTGTTTTTTTACTTGCCGAAGAGGCCGCCGAGCATGCCGCCGGCTTTTTCCTTGAGGCCGTCGAGGACGTTGCCTTTAACGCTGTCGAGGTTTATGTTGTTCAGCAGTCCGTCGGCATGAAGCTTGGATACGATATCCTTAAAGTCAAGATTCTTGAGGTCGAAACCTTTGAGTGCGCTTGTTACCTTTGCGATGTCGAAGTTGTCGCCGAAGTGCTGCTTAAGCTGGGCGATAATTGCCTGGATGTCCATAATCGTGTGTTTTTTGAGTGAATGATTTTTGTTTTTGATTTTTTAACGCTTAAAGATGCCAAATGGTTCAATTTTTATTTTAATTTTGGTTTAAGCTCATCTGGTGTCTCGTTGGTGTACATCTCCACGGGTGCTGTCTCTTTTGTGAAGAAATTGGTGATGACCTCCGGAGCGAGTGTTATAGCCGGCAGGAAATCACCGCTTGCCATGTAATCCAAAATGGCATTGCGCATACGTTTTGCCACAACTCGCTTGTCAAGATTGTTATTGATATCCATCGTAGTCATGAAAAGCTTGCCGTTCAAGACATTTGCTTCCACTACCATTCCAAGTTTTCGGCTCAGATGCCAAGTATCGATCGGCTGGATTGGCGACTGATATTCTGCAGGGAGCTCAAGGAGGTTCATCACCTGCGCCTTATTGAGAAGTTCCCACCAGTTGAGGTTGCTCCAGTCGTCAGTCGGAAAACCATGGTCGAAGAGTGGATGCTCAGTATTGATATATGCACCTGTAGTGTGCGGCGGACGCATCTTAAACCAGCTTGTGTTCCAGAACACCGGCATATAATTCTGAACTATATCCTTGCCAAGTGTAACTTTTCCGGCAGCTGTCAGAAGTACATTGCCCCCTTTCTCAAGTATTTCCAAGGCCTTACCATCGAGAGTGTCAGTCACGAATATATTTTTCGGCACTTCCAGAACAGCCTCTTCGGGATATACCCAATATTCCCAGCTATTACGACCCTTGTCTCCGACATTTACAGTAAGAGTGTATTTCATCGGATTTGTCACCTTTCTGATTGGCAAATTCACCTTCCCGGCTTCATAATTCTTACCGATGGGTATTTCCTGATCTACCAGCAAGCCAGATGCAACTGAAACACCATCTTTATCTGTCACTGAATAAGTCACATTGGTCTTCCCAAGATCTCCGGATGTGGCATTGATGATTTCTACAGGGATTGATATCGCTTCGGTGTCAGTGAACACGAATTTAGGGAAATTCGCCAATGGAACCACCGGACTGCAGAACTCCCGCCACTGCTCTCCATCTACATATCCTTTCTCTTTCCAGAACACGTTTAGCACACCTTCGAGCGCCGTTCCCTGTCCACTATAATCATTCAGGGCAAGAAGTTGGAACCCGGTATAATCCGGAGTGCGTAGGTTGCGCTCTATCTCATATTTATAGCATAGAGTCTGGAGTTTTCCACTTGACATAAGAAACTTCTTGTCCATACCCTTCATGCCATTATTTTCGAGTAGGTCACGGAATATCTCGAAATTGCGCGCTTTATACGGTCCGGTATATTGAGAGGTTTCATCCAAGTCGGGGAACGCACACCACTGTCCCTGCTCGTGGGCGAGGATAGGGGAGTTGTTTTCAGGTTGAGAGTCAGTGGGCTTAAAATTGCGTGGAGTGGCGATATCATTGGAATAATCATCATCGCTCGAAGGCATATGATTTTTCCATTCCAGACCGCGTCCGCCACCTTTCACGTGGTATTCGCTGCCTCCGTCCCAAGCCCAGCCGCCACCTACGGATGCGCCGCAGTAAATTTTCGTGGGGTCGTAGTCTTTCATTGTCGCTACCCACATATCGGTGTATGGAACCCAATTGCCTGCCGGCTCGTTGCCGGCTGCAAACATAACGAACGACGGATGATTGCCGTAAGCATCGATTATGGCTTTCCCTTCATCGATAAGATACTGATCTATAGCCATGCCGCTGCGGAGTTTCACTCCATGGTTAGGCCATGAAGGACCTTCCGGCTGCAGATAGATCCCGGCTTTGTCAGCAGCCGCGAAAGCTGCCTCCGGGGGGCAGTAGCTGTGGAAACGCATCATGTTGATGCCATATTCCTTGCATTTCGCAAATACCTGAGCCCAGGACTCTTCGTCGGTAGGCGCATAACCTGTGAGTGGGAAGCAGCAGTTTTCCACAGTGCCGCGCACATACATCGGCCTCCCATTGATTAAGATATCTCTGCCGGAGACTGATATGTCGCGCATGCCAAAAGATGTTGTGGCTGTGTCATCTCCTAAGTTCACTGCCACGTTGTAAAGAGGAGTTGAAAACTCATCCCAAGTCTTCATCTTGTCTCCAAAATCTACTGTGAAAGTCAAGGTGTCGCCATTTAATTCCCAATTGCGAAGATTAAATATGTCAGCACCGTCGTCAGAAACAACTTTGGCATCAACTTTTTTGATCTTCTTTGCATTTCCTCCTTTAATTACTTTTATTTGAGCCCGTCGGTTCTTGACATCAGGATAGACACGGATATTCTTGATGTAAGCATCCTTGGGAGTTGCCTTGAGATATATGTCGCCGACGATTCCATTCCAGTTCCCTTGTGTCTGGTCGGTGACGCTATGGGAATCTTGACCTACGCATACATTTTCAATTCCGTTGTAGACGGTCAGTTCGATTTCATTATTTTTGCCGGCATCGACATATTGGGTAATGTCATATTCATGCGGTGTCGACAACGACATCTGATGCCCTACATCTTCTCCGTTCACCCGGAGTGTGGTCTCAATATGAGGACGTTCCAGATGAAGGATAACGCGCTGTCCTTTCCAATCAGAAGGAATCTTTACTGTCTTCTTGTAGTAAGCATTCCCGACATACTCCTTATCCGGAGTAAGGAAGAAAGGAAACTTTATGTTTCCCGGTTCGCGATATGGCTTGTAAAGGTCACTATAGTAATACGACATATCATAGAGCGATCCTGTCCATTTTGTGTCGGTGTCCACATCGTGTCCCTTGCCGTTTGTCAGCATAGACCCCGGAAGCTTTATCTCTTCATTGAAAGTAGGCTTCTCTCCATATCCAAATTGCCAAGATCCTGAGAGGTCGATCTTGTTGTCTGATGCTCCTAACGCCATAGATGCATATAGGAGTGCTATGGGTAATATGAATTTTTTCATTGTTCTGCTGGTATAAGTGTGATTTCTATTACTTCTTCTCCCGGAGTGGTGTCGGCTTCCTCGGGGAAGTATACAGGCATGTTTTCCTGTAGAGGCAGGATACGCAGTTCAAGTTTTTCTGCATTTTCCGGAAGTCTCCAGAGACCGTAAAGCATCGGACGGCCGTTGTAGAAATTGTCAGCGATCAATTTGCCGTCGCAGTAGAGGCGAGCCACGTCACCGCGATAATTGATTCGGAGGAGGATATTCTCACGCTCTTGTGCTTCCGGAAGGTTGCTTATGGTGTATACAGCTGCCTGATCGAAATCTGAGTCTTCCGGAGACTCGGCTGCTTTGTTAACTCCAATCGTGATAGTGCGTGGGCCTCCAGCCTCTTTGCTCTTGCCGATTTTTGGTTGCATTAGCGGCATAGTGGCAGTTTCTGAATCGTTCAGGAATAGGCGGGAAGCCTGCTCGGAAGTGAGAAGATAGATATTGTCGGCTATCAGTTTGTTTGGCCCCATAGCTTTGGCATTTTTAATAACCCTTTTCCCAAGAGATATTTCAGTGGGAATTCCCGGTATTTGCTCAAGATATATTTTGCCGTCACGTTTGGCGATCAGCTGAGCGGTAGCGTATCGGATGCCGTCGATATTGACGGGGAATATGCAGACTGTTCCTCCAGGTATGGTGATAGGCTTGGATGGGAATTTCACACCGCAAAGGTCAAACTGGACGCCCTTCTTCGAAGAAAGTTTCTGCAGTCGCTCATAATTGTTGATAAAAACAAAACCACTGTCGCCATCGGTGCGGTATGCATATCTTAGGCTGGAGTCATCTCCTTTGGCTATATCTTGAGGAGCGGGGAACGACGCTTCCATCGGGGCGAGTGTCTTGCCGTAGTCATGCATGAAAAGGTGAAGTTTTCGCAGGGTATAGTAGTGTGGGTATGGTTGACCAAATTCTCCGAGAGGTGCTTGAAAATCGTAGTTCTTTACCGGGAGGTCGTTGTAGTTGGTAGCTTTAGTGCGTTGGGTCTCGTTAAGGTAAATGTCGCTTTCCGGATTCGTGCCGCCGTGATACATATAGTAGCCAAGCAGGTTGCTGCCGCTTCCGAGTTTCACAACGGCAAGCGAATAGGCATCTTCCGGATAGATCCAGGGACGGCGGTGGTATGCACCCATCATTCCTCCGCCAAGTTCGCAGGTGAAGTATGGATATAGTTCATCGCCTTCGGTCAGTTTCTCTTTCTGGTCTTTCAGTTGCTCTGAGGCTATAGCAGTGCTGCTCCTGAAGGGCTTGAAGTTGAATGCCTTATAGTAGTTTCCTGCGGTGGGTTTGATTGATCTTTCCCAGAAACCGTCGGCATAGTCACCATATAGAGGTATCATCTCTCCGTAGGGGACCGGAGTCTTGAGCTCGGGCCATCCGGTGCGGGTATAGAACGGAAGGTCAAAACCGATCTCCTCGGCTATCTCTTTTAGCTTCATAAGGTATGAGCCGTGGCCTCGGTATTCATTGTCGAATTGGCACGCCATCACTGGTCCGCCATCTTTCCACTGCAGACCTTGAATCTGGGTGAAAATTTGTCGGTAAAGTTTAGCCACCGCATCAAGAAAAGCAGGGTCTTCCGTCCTTGACTTGATGCCATTGTCGAAGATCCAGTCGGGAATGCCTCCGTTTCTTGCTTCTCCGTGACAGAAAGGACCTACGCGGAGCACTACAGGCATACCCTCTTCCTTGCAAATTTCTAAGAATTTACGGAGATTGCGCTGTCCGCTCCAGTCGAATTTCCCTTCGTTCTGTTCTATATGGTTCCAGAATACATAGGTTGCAACGAGGGTGACCCCGCCATCTTTCATCTTTCTGACGGAAGACCTCCATTCGTTTTCAGGCAGTCGGCTATAATGGATTTCGCCCATTACAGGAGTGACCCTCTCGCCGTCGATGATGAGGCTCTTTGCATCCCACTTCACTTCCGGAATATGCTTATCTATTTCGGATGCAAATGAAATAGACAATCCATTTGAGAGGCATAATGCCACAAAAAGAGATAAATATCGAGTTTTCATAATGTCAGCTTATTAGAATCATTTTATTGAAGATTCGATAATGCAAAGATAATGAAAAAATACCAATAATACAACTTTTTCAACTGTTTGATATATAATAAAAAAATAATCTTAATATAATAGTTGGCTGATTTTCATTATCAGTATTGGCCAATTTTGGGTATCAATATTGGCGGTTTCTTAATGTATCAAATGATGATTGTTTAATGTATGAAATGATGATTCAGAAATGTATCAAATGATGGTTTCGATGCATTATAGATTCCATATTTGTTAGGTCATAAGGCACGGCTCTTTCATTTATGATGTCTTTCCGATAGCCTCATCACGCAGCTACTGCAGAGGGGGAGGAATGTGCTTTTTGAAGATAGAAGCTAAATGAAAGAGCCGTGGTCATAAGGTATATAAAGTTTGTAAGAAATATGCGAGGAGAGAAAAATTTTTCTTAACTTTGCAGAATACAAATTAATTGGAATCTACTCAGTTCAAATTTATGAAAAATCTTAGAATATCTATCTTGCTTCTTTGCTTGCTTTTTACGCTTTCAACGCCGGCTGTAGCGAACCATCTTGAGTACGACGTTGCTCTGCGCGACAGTATTCTCGGCAATATATTAGGAGCAAGGATTTCAGAAAATACCGTGAGTATTCTCCGTTATGGCGCGAAAGGCGACGGAGTCAAGGATTGCCGGAAGGCTTTCGGTAAGGCAATGAAGGAGGCGGAGAAATCCGGTGGGGTACATATTATTGTGCCTGCCGGTGAGTATTTCATGGATGGTCCACTCCATCTTCAGAGCAATGTATGTATTGAGCTTGAGGAAGGCGCAGTGCTGAAATTCACCCCAGATCCGGAAAAGTATCCGATAGTGAACACAAGCTGGGAAGGAACATATCTTTATAATTACTCTCCGTTAATATATTGTTATAGACTCCATGACGTAGCCATTATCGGAAAGGGTACGATTGATGGAAATGCGATGTCGACATTTGCTACATGGAGACCGAGACAGAAACCTGCCCAAATGCGTAGTAGAGACATGAATCATTCATCTACCGACGTTTCAAAACGCTTATTCGGGGATGGTGACTGGCTGAGGCCTCATCTCATACAGTATTACGAATGCAGGAATATAACTCTTGAAGGAGTAAAGATCATCAATTCCCCCTTCTGGTGTGTGCATCTACTAAGAAGCGAAAATATTATATGCCGTTCGCTGAGGTATGACGCAAAGCTCGTAAACAACGACGGTATCGACCCTGAAAGCTCACGCAATATCCTAATAGAGGATATATATTTCGACAACGGCGATGATAACATCGCCATCAAGAGCGGGCGCGACAACGACGGATGGAACGCATCCCCAAGCGAGAACATAGTGATACGCAACTGCCACTTCAAAGGCCTGCATGCCGTCGTGATAGGCAGTGAGATGTCGGGAGGTGTAAGGAATGTCTTTGTCGAAGACTGCGACTATGCCGGTTACTGCAAACGCGGCATATATGTAAAGACCAATCCTGATAGAGGAGGATATGTGAAAAATCTTTTTGTCAATAACTGCTGCTTCGACGAGGTGGAAGACCTCTTCTATGTGACAAGCAAATATGCCGGAGAAGGGCTTGACAGCAGTCACTTCTCAGAGATAGAAGGCATATATGTCAATGGACTTAGCTGCAGCAAGGCATCGCAGGCTGCTCTTGTGCTTCAAGGCACAAAACAGAAGCCAATCTCTAATGTGATTTTTGATAATGTCAACGTAGGGGAGGCAAAGATAGGGGTGAGCTTTTCTGACACTAAAAATGTCCTGGTAGGGGAGTGCCATATCGGAGGCACTGTGGATGTCCCGACGCAGGTGACATCTAAAGACAACATATTCGGTCGTTGAATAATATAAGGGCCGTGGATTTAAAGCGAGGACCTTGCCGGCAAGCAGAGTTCTCGCTTATTCATATATAGGCTATAGGAAGGAGAGCATGTCGTTTTCCTTGGCTATCTGGGTGAGGCTGTTTTTGAGGTCTTTTTCCACAAGTGCATCAAATTCAGGAGCCCTGAGTGCAGAGATAGATGGAGAGTCGATGCTGTCTTTCATTCGGTCTGCCATCCAAAGCTGTTCGTTGATGTCGAAGTCTTTGGCTGCCTTGTCGAGAGCCTTCTCCATTTCCTTGATGCTTCCGGCATTGATCACTTCATTGAAATTTGATTCGGATATTATCTGTCCTGACAGGTCAACCCATCTGCGTGATAGTTTTCCGGCGTTCTTTGCATCCTCAGAGATTCCTTTCTCCTTAAGGGACTGAAGATATTTGCAAAGAGCCAACTCATATAGTTTAAGCCCTTTTTCCAGTGAAGACTTTTTTATCTTGAATCCCTTGTGTCCGACATATCCATCAGGATCAGCAGGCACAGAAAGAAGATTATCCGATACTTTCATTGCGTCAAGGATCATATTCACGGTGTAGGGATTGAGTGTATTGTAAGTGATACGGTCATGTAGTTCAACTCCGGTATTTAGCCGGCGGTCACGCTTTGGCCATTTCTCTTCATCCCTTTTTAATCCGAAGCTCTTAAGCATGGCTCCAGGCACAACGATGGTTTTTCCATCCTTATCTCCGAACAGATATGAGAAAGGAAATTCCGAAGTGTCAGGATGAGTCTTATGTTCACCCATCACCAATGAGTATGCTCCGATACGGGAGCCGTGCATAATGTAAGAATTTGACGCGGTCTTTACTCCTCTTTCCAGAATGCCCCAATGCACAGGTCCAAGTTTATACATATGATTACTCATATTGGTTCCGGAGCCTGCATTCATGAACGCAGCCTGGCAACCTATGAGCAGCGAACTCTTGTGCATGCTGACGCTGTAGGGCCCTGCAAGCACTGCACAAGCCTCTCCATTTTCCATTGAGCAATTGGCGAAGAATAAGGAGTCGTGCGACGTAAAACCTTTGTCGATAATGCTTCCCTGACCGACATAAGTGTTTCTCAGAAGTGCACCTCCACTGACAATTGCATCCTCAATGATAAAGTTTTCTGCATCCACGCCTTGCCCGACGAAAGCCATTGCAGACTTTTCTTTTGATGCTTCGCAGAATGCATTGTTGACGATGCTTCCATTATGGAGTCGTGCGGCGCCATTTATCTTCGCTCCGGGCCATACTCGAATGTCGGAAAGCGGTCCGCAGTTCAGCAGTTCCGCTCTGTCACCGATCTCGGGTAAATCAGGAAGCTCTTGTATATGTTTTTCAATGAGCGGAAGAAGTTTCTTTTTTGCAAAATCAGGCTTTCGAGCCGCAATCGTTGCAATCTGAGCGGAAATGCCGGGATATATTATAACGGGACGTGAACCTGTTTCGTCAAGCACAGCAACCTCCGTTCCTATTCCATAGGAAGAATCAGGAGCATTTTTGATTGATGCTACGTTAACAATCTTGACATTGTCCCCAATCCTGACATTAGACAAACCTCCGGGCACATTTATGATCTCTGCATTGGCTCCAATTGTGACTGGTCCACTGAAATATACATTTCGTATCCTATTGAGATCAGTGCCTTCCGAGATCTTCACCAAGTCCCAATCATCGGCAATGCAACCTTGTTTTTCAAGTGTCTCTATCGCATCATTTTTCATATCCACACATACTCCTTTCTTCAGCCCTCTAATACTGCGGTTGCTTGATCATTAATGGTTGATCGTTAATTATCTATCGTTATTCGTTACCAAGGTTTTCATCATATTTCTGGAAAAGAAAATCATTATAGGGAAATCTTTCCACATGAATCTCCTTCGCTTTCTCATAGAGAAGTTCTTTCAGTTGGTCGATGTTGATCTTGTCTTTTGCCGAGATAAAGACGCAGTTGTTGTTCATTTTTGCCATCCAGGTCTTCTTGAAGTCTTCAAGACTCATGTTTTCCCGAGTTGCCGGAGTCAGGTCATCAGGGTCCTTTGGAGTGTATTTGAATGCGTCAATTTTATTGAAGACAAGAATCTGTGGCTTTTGAGCAGCTCCGCACACTTCGCTCAGCGTTTTGTCTACCACCTCGATCTGCTCCTCGAAATTCGGATGGCTCACGTCGACTACATGCATAAGTAAATCAGCTTCCCTCACCTCATCGAGAGTAGACTTGAATGAATTGACGAGATGCGTCGGAAGCTTGCGGATAAATCCGACGGTGTCAGAAAGAAGGAATGGCAGATTGTCGATTGTCACCTTTCTGACAGTCGTGTCAAGGGTTGCAAAGAGCTTGTTTTCGGCAAATACATCGCTCTTGCTTAGTAGATTCATGATTGTCGACTTGCCGACGTTGGTATATCCCACGAGAGCGACACGTGTCATGTTCCCTCGGTTTTTCCTTTGGATGCTTTTCTGCTTGTCAATGTCTTTCAGTTCCTCCTTAAGACGCGATATCTTGTCAAGAATTATGCGTCGGTCAGTCTCTATCTGTGTTTCGCCTGGTCCGCGCATTCCGATACCGCCACGTTGCCTTTCAAGGTGGGTCCACATTCGGGTCAGACGAGGAAGCAGATACTGATATTGTGCCAATTCCACCTGGGTCCTTGCTGTAGCTGTCTGGGCTCTTTTTGCAAAAATGTCGAGAATAAGACTTGTGCGGTCGAGTATCTTCACTTTTAGTTCCCTCTCGATATTAA
This sequence comes from Muribaculaceae bacterium, assembly GCA_029060285.1. Classification (GTDB taxonomy): domain Bacteria; phylum Bacteroidota; class Bacteroidia; order Bacteroidales; family Muribaculaceae; genus Lepagella. Next base: position 30,818 of record JAIDUH010000066.1, read on the forward strand.
GCACCTGCTTCGACGACAGGTCATCATCGAAGATTACAAGTCCTATCTCATGATCTTCCACATATTTGCGTATCTCTTCCAGCTTGCCTGTGCCTACGTATGTGCGCGGATTAGGATAATCCAGTTTCTGGATAAATCTTTTTTCCGGTTCTGCACCGGCCGTTTGGGCAAGGAACTCAAGCTCGTCGAGATATTCATTCACTTTGGCTTCGCTTTGCTTTTGCGTGATAAGGCCCACAAGCACTGTGCGCTCGTTTTCTTCTTTATTTATAATGTTATCTTCTATCATGAGATATTCTTACTTTCTATCGTCTTGTTAATGTTTATATATGATAAACATTTTACGCCCCCCGCTGGTTGCACGGAGGGCGCATATATTAAGCAAGCCGCGCGAGCAGGTCGGTAAGGAATTTCCAGTATTCTTCTACCGACGGAATGTAAGCCTTTTCGTTGGGGCTGTGAATATCCTTAAGTGTCGGGCCAAAAGAAATCATATCCATTCCGGGCATCTTTTCAAGGAAGATACCACATTCAAGCCCGGCATGCAGGGCCTCGACTTTCGGCGCATACCCGAAAAGGTCCTTGAAACTTTCTTCTGCTGTCTTGAGAAGTTTGCTGTCTGGGTTAGGGGCCCAGCCGACGCTTGGATCATTGGTGACTACTACACAACCGATATTTTCGTAAAGAGCTGTGATTCGATCTGTGATTTCCTCACGTTTGCTGTCGACGGATGAACGTTGATGGGTAGTGACGACTACCTTGTCGTCGCCTTCCTTATGGACGCTTGCAAGATTGGAGGAAGTTTCTACGAGCCCCGGCACTGCAAGGCTCATGCCCTGTACTCCATTTGGTGTGCCAAAGATTGTAGACACCAATGGATTGACGTATTCTTCTGCTATCATACGCGCCGGTTTCTCTCGCATTGCAACGGAGAACGTAAATGAATCCCCTTCTGCGAGCCGGAGTTCATCATGGATAGTGGAATTATAAATCTCAGCCATCTTTTCAAATGCTTCTTCGTTGCCTGCAGGGATGCCGACAAGGGCTTTTGCTTCGCGAGGTATGGCATTAGGAAGTCCACCTCCTTGGAAGTCGCTGAGCATAAGGGCGCCGAATTCATCTTCAGCAAGCCAAAGGAAGCGGGCGAGCAACTGGTTGGCATTGCCTCTTCCTAAGTGTATTTCCATGCCGGAATGTCCCCCTTTCAAGTGGTCGATATGCACTTCATACCAATCGAAGCCTTCAGGCGCTTCCACTTCTTCCATCGGGTAAGTGGCAACTGTGCACATTGATCCGGCACACCCTATCACTATCATTCCATGCTCCTCTGAATCAAGGTTGAGAAGTATCCTGCCGCTTACAAGGCTTGCGTCAAGCCCGGTCGCACCGGTGAGACCTTGCTCTTCATCTACGGTGAATACTGCCTCGATGGGTCCGTGCACGAGATCCGGATCTATCATTGCAGCCATTGCTGAAGCGCACCCAAGGCCATTGTCAGCTCCAAGGGTCGTGCCTTCAGCACGTACCCAATCGCCTTCCACGACTGTCTTGATCGGGTCCTTAAGAAAATCATGCTCTACGTCGCCACGCTTTTCTGCTACCATGTCCTGATGGCCTTGGAGCACGACAGTAGGTGCGTTTTCATGTCCCTGAGTGGCAGGACAATACATCACGACGTTGCCAACTTCGTCGGTGGCATATCTAAGGCCATGGCGCTCTGCCCACCCTACGAGAAAATCTTTCATCCGGTCAAGATGATGAGTAGGGCGGGGCACTTTTGTTATTTCATCGAAGCATTCCCATACGAGCTTCGGCTTAAGGTCAGTAATTTTCATTTCTTATCTTGTGTTTTGTCTGTCTTTTTTTCTGAACCCTTGTTCTTAAAATTCGCGTATTCCTTTGCCATCCGTGTATGATAGCCTCGTTTTGCATAAGAAGGACCATTGTATTTCCTTGCAAAAGCGGCCCAGTCTTTCTTCTTAAGGGATTCAAGCATGCCTGCGTTGCGGATGAAGACAGCAAACATTTCAAGTTGTCGGAATTCTGATTCGCAAACCTTTTCCACCATTTCTTCTACACTCTGGCAGCCGCACAGCTTATAGTTGAACCCACCTATCTGAAACATACCCCAGTAGGTGCCCATATCCGCTGCATCAGCATTGATCTTCCGGGCATTGGTGAGAGATGTCCATTCCTTGAGGGGATATCCCGAGAGTCCAGAGGGCACTTTGGCATTTGTCAGCTTTCTGCCTTTGGTCTTCCCTTTGTATTTGTTGAATAGAGACTGGACGTAATTAGCCACAGGTACTCCCGGAGCCCAAAAACCTTCAAGCTTAGGTCCCGCTTCGATCTTGACAACTGCTTTGATTGCCGCCACCTCAACTCCGAGTTCCTTTGCAACGATATTGAAGTCTTCATCCGTAAGGGTCTCGTATCTGACTTTGGAATCCCCTTCCGGCATTGAGGTCATGACCAACTCGACAATATCTTCAGCTTCTTTGTTGAGGCTGCTGTCGGGACGCTCTTCTGTCTTTGCAGTGTTCTGAGGAGTGGAGCTTGCTCTTTTTGTCCTTCTGCGGGCGCAATCCGCATTGAATGTGGATACGCCCAGAAAGACTATCATGGCAATTAGAATACAGCGCCTCATGACTTCGCCGTTTTTTCGAGAGTCAGGCAGAGGTGCTTCCAGAATTTTTCTACAGTCGGGATAAGAAGTTGCTCGTCGGGTGAGTGTACACCTGTCATAGTCGGACCGAAGCTGACCATGTCAAGATGAGGATACTTGTCGAGGAATAGGCCGCACTCCAAGCCTGCATGAATGGCTTTGATGGCGGGTTTGACACCGAAGAGTTCCTCATATGCCTCTGCAGCTGTCTTCATGATCGGAGAGTTCATGTTGGGTGCCCATCCGGGATAACCGTCCGAGTGATCTACTTTTGCACCTGCGAGCTGGAAGTGGGCTTCCACTTGATGAGCGATGTCATACTTGCGGCTTTCTACGCTTGATCTCTGCGATGTGGTGACTTTGATTTTGTTGTCTTCTGCCATCTTCACGGCAGCCAGGTTGGTCGAAGTCTCTACAAGGCCTTCAATGTCGCGGCTCATGGAAATCACTCCGTGGGGAGCGCTGTATAGAGCCCTGACGAGTGCAAGCGATGTGGTCTGGTCAATGCAGTATTCTGGCTTTGCAGTCTCTTCAATTGTAATTTTTACTGAAGGCTCTATCCCTGCATATTCTTTTTCAATCTCTGCCGAATAATCAGCAAGCGCAGCTTTCACGTCGTCGGCAAGTTTTGTCTCGATTCCGAAAATGGCATGGGCTTCGCGCGGTATGGCATTGCGCAGGTTGCCTCCGTCAAATTCTACAAGCTCAAGGTTCCATTTCTGAGAACAGTTCCAAAGGAAGCGTGCTACGAGTTTGTTGGCATTGGCCCTTCCAAGATGTATGTCGCCACCTGAATGTCCGCCGAGCAGACCGCTTACGCTGACTTTGAGATATGTGAAATGGTCAGGGGCAAGCGAACGCTTGTATTCAAACCAAGCAGTTGTGTCGATACCTCCGGCACAACCCACGAAAATCTCACCGTCATCCTCAGAGTCAAGATTCAGGAGAATATTGCCGCCAAGCATATCTTCGCCCAAATTCTGGGCTCCTTCAAGTCCGATCTCTTCATTGACTGTAAACAGGGCTTCTACCGGACCATGCTTGAGGGTGGGGTCGATCATGACTGCCATGGCTGCTGCAATTCCTATGCCGTTGTCTGCGCCTAATGTGGTGCCGCGGGCCTTTACCCATTCGCCGTCTATGTATGTCTCGATAGGGTCTTTCAGGAAATCATGTTCTACATCACCGTTCTTTTCTGCTACCATGTCCATATGTGCCTGCAGGATCACTGTCGGTGCATTCTCGAGTCCCGGGGTAGCATCCTTGTGCATAAGCACGTTGCCGCATTCATCGGTCTTCACTGCTACATTGTGCTTCTTTGCGAAGTCAATGAGAAACTCTCTGATCTGCTCTTCATGGCAGGAGGGACGCGGAACCTTTGTCACTTCGTCGAAGCATTTCCAGATAAGTTCCGGTTTAAGGTCTTTTACTTCCATTTTTTCCGTTGTTTTTTATGATATTTTAGTTAGTTTCGAAGGTCGCCATTCATTTTCAGACCTCAAAGATATGAAATTTATTTGATTTTAACAAATCTTTTACATTTCTTATCGCTCTAATCACGATTTTTTATTAATTTTGCATTCGGATAGCGCCTTCTTGGAGAATGGTCGCTCTTATAGCAAATAATAATCAAACACAAATATAGAATAATGAAAAAAAATCTTTACACTGTCCTTGGGTTAGCACTTGCCTTTGCCATTGGAAGCGGTGTCGTTTCCTGTGGCGATAATAAGGATGAAAATGCTGCTCCGGCTAAGAAGGTCGCAGTTGCTGACAGCGTTGCTCTTCCCAACTACCGCTATGTAGATATGGACACTCTCCTTACCAAGTATATACTTGCCAAGGACTACAATGAAGAGATGATTCGCATGCAGGAGAATCTTGAAAGCGAGACAAAGAAGCATCAGACATCGCTTCAGTCGCTTGCCTCACAGATTCAAAATAAGGTGCAGAATAATTCGTATCTCTCTCAGGAAAGTTTCGACACAGATCAGCAGAAACTTGCCTCGATGCAGAGCAATGCGGAGCGTTCTGTAGGCATGATGCAGCAGAAATATGCAGAAGCCGCTGCAAAGGCTCAGCAGGCCGTCTCTGATTCGGTGATTGCATTTATTGAGTCTTACAATAAGAAGCACGGCTACGATGCGATCTTCAACAAGGCTGCTGCACTTCATTTCAACCCTGCATTGGATATCACAGATGAAATCGTGGAAGGTCTGAATGCACGTTATAATAAGGTGAAGAAATAATTATCAATAAAATATGAAGAGACGTCTGGGTAGAATGTGTGTGGCGGTGGCGATTTCGCTTGCTGTCTTGTTGCCGACTGCTTCCTTTGCTAAAGGATGGGAGCCGGTGCGCACCGACGTCTCAGGTCTCAATTCAGTTGCACGGGATAATGATGTAGAGATCCGTGTGTCGCCGGGTCACGTGGTTGTCGTGGCTTCACAGGCTGTGCAGATAAAGGTCTTTACTATTCTCGGTCAAGTAGTCAGCAGCGAGTCGCTTCCTGCCGGTACCAGCCGGTTACCCCTTTCCCATGGGGTCTATATCGTGAAGGTAGGGGACTTGACTTGTAAGATTGCCGTCTGAAAGAGTCCGATTCTTCTCCTCATTCCCTTAAATTTAAATAGTTATGGAAGCTATAGATTGGAAGAATCTTCCGTTCGGATACATTCCGACCAAATTCAATGTCCGCTGTACTTTCAGCGACGGCAAGTGGGGACCTATTGAGGTGTCCGACTCAGAGTATATACCCTTGCATATGGCTGCAGCCTGCCTTCATTATGGCCAGGAGTCATTTGAAGGTCTTAAGGCATTCCGTGGTGCCGACGGGAAGATCCGCGTATTCCGTATGGATGAGAATGCCAAGCGCTTCATCCGTTCTGCCGAAGGCATAATGATGGAGCCTCTCCCGGAGGATATATTCTGCGAGATGGTGCGCAAGGTAGTGGCTCTCAACGCTGAGTTCGTGCCTCCATATGGAACGGGTGCGAGCCTGTATATACGTCCCCTTGAGATCGGCATTTCCCCCCAGGTGGGAGTAAAGCCTTCGAAAGATTATATGGTGGTGATGTTTGTCACTCCTGTAGGTCCATATTTCAAGACCGGATTCAATCCCACCAAGGTATGCATGAGCCGCAACTATGACCGTGTAGCCCCTCTTGGTACGGGAGCCTTCAAGATTGGCGGAAACTACGCTGCCTCCCTTAAGGCAGGCGAGTTGGCTCATGACAAGGGCTATTCCGTGATGCTCTACCTTGATCCGAAGGAGAAAAAATACCTTGACGAGTGCGGTGCGGCCAATTTCTTCGGCATCCGAGGCAACAGTTATGTTACTCCCGCCTCAGACTCTATCCTTCCATCCATCACCAACAAGAGTATCTGTCAGCTTGCCGAAGACCTTGGCATGACCGTCGAACGCCGTCACATTCCCGTAGAGGAACTTGAGACATTCGATGAGGTGGGAGCCTGCGGCACAGCCGCCGTGATATCTCCGATCGGTGTTATCGACGACATTGACACCGGTAAGAGCTATAAGTATGGCGATGGAACTCCCGGCGAAAAATCAACTGTGCTCTACAACAAGCTCCGCGGTATCCAGCTCGGTGAAGAACCGGACATCCACGGTTGGGTAGAAATCATAGAAGAAAACTAAATTCTGAGTAGCCACTGAATAGAGACTGCCAGCATATAGTCACTATAATTATGCATTAAGCATTATGAATTATGCATTGATATTAAGTAAATACTACGAGGAGGGCTCAGCCCTCCTCGATTTGCTTTTGACCCATTCTGAAATGGTAGCTCGTAAGGCCCTCACTGTGGCAGAGGCGGCAAAGCTGAATATTGACCGGGATTTTGTGTATAATGCCGCAATGCTTCATGACATAGGCATTTTCCGTTGTGACGCTTCCGGCATTTATTGCTATGGAGACGAGCCTTATATCCGCCATGGCATCATAGGCGGAGAATTATTGAGAAAGGAAGGCGTTGACGAGGCTTTTGCCCGGGTATGTGAGAGGCATACCGGTTCCGGCCTCACTGCAAAAGAAATAGCGGAAACGGGCATGCCGCTTCCGCATATGGATTTTCTTCCGGAGACATTGGAAGAGAAACTGATTTGCTACGCCGATAAATTCTTCAGCAAATCCGGAGATCCTCGAGAGGAGAAATCTTTAGATCATGTGAGAAAGTCAATGGCAAAATTTGGTGCTGATTCACTCGCTCGCTTTGATGCCCTTCACGCCATCTTCAACTCATCCACAAATCTTACTACTTAATACTCAATACTCAATACTTTTTACTTCTCACCATGGCTTGCACACCAGTCAGCTATGACACACTCCCCGCACTTCGGATTCCGTGCCGTGCAGACATAGCGACCATGTAGTATCAGCCAATGATGAGCATTTGAAAGTTTCTCTTCCGGAATATTCTTTACGAGTTCTTTTTCTGTGGCTAATGGAGTAGGGGAGTCTTTCGTGAAGCCGATGCGATTGCACACTCTGAACACGTGCGTATCGACGGGCATCGCCGCTTTGCCCCAAACCACCGCCAACATAACATTGGCTGTCTTGCGTCCCACTCCCGGCAACTTCATAAGATTGTCTATGTCGGAAGGCATCTCCGAATTAAAGTCTTCCACAAGCATCCGCGCTGCCTTAAGAAGGTGGCGCGTCTTGTTGTTGGGGAATGTGACACTTTTTATGAATGGGAATACTTCCTCTTCCGTGGCAGCAGCCAAAGAGGCAGGATCCGGATATGCTTCAAAGAGGGCAGGAGTGACCATGTTGACCCTCTTGTCGGTGCATTGCGCCGACAATATCACCGCCAAGAGCAGATGAAACGGAGAGTCATAGTGAAGCTCCGTCTTTGGCTCCGGCATTATCTCCTCAAATGTGGAGATAATCCTATCATATCTCTCCTTTTTTCTCATTCTTTGTGCAATTCCTTAATACTCAATGTTTAATACTCAATATTCAATGTTTAATACTTAATACTTAATATTTGATACTTTGCGCTCCGCGCATTAGTGCGCTGCCACAAACTCATCAAGGAATCTTACGTCGTTCTCACTGAAGAGACGGAGGTCTTTGACAAGATATTTCAAGTTGGCGATGCGCTCTACGCCCATTCCGAATGCATATCCTGAGTAAACTTCCGGGTCAATGCCACAGGCTTTGAGCACATTCGGGTCTACCATGCCGCAACCAAGGATCTCAACCCAACCTGTGCCCTTGCACATTGCACAACCCTTACCCCCACAGATACCGCAGCTGATGTCCATTTCGGCGCTTGGTTCAGTGAAGGGGAAGTAACTTGGGCGGAGGCGAATCTTTGTCTCCGGTCCGAACATCTGCTGAGCAAATTCAAGAAGCACTTGCTTCAAGTCGGCAAAACTTACATTCTTGTCAATGTAAAGACCTTCTACCTGATGGAAGAAGCAATGTGCACGTGCTGAAATAGCTTCGTTGCGATATACGCGCCCCGGACATACGATGCGGATAGGTGGCTGAGTATGCTCCATGGTGCGTGTCTGTACGCTTGAAGTGTGTGTGCGAAGAAGAATGTCGTCTTTGCCGTCACGCTGGATGAAGAAAGTGTCCTGCATGTCGCGAGCAGGATGGTCAGCGGCAAAGTTTAGCGAACTGAACACGTGCCAGTCGTCTTCAATTTCCGAACCCTCTGCGATAGTAAAGCCCATGTTGTTGAAGATGCTGATTATCTCATTCTTCACGAGAGAAAGCGGATGGCGGGTGCCGAGTGGCAGAGGGGTAGCGGTTCTTGTAAGGTCGATGTTACCTTTTTCTTTATCTGCATTGTCGGCAAGCGACTCCTTTAGAGACGCAAGTTTTTCAGTCGCTATGTTCTTAAGCTCATTGAGTTTCTGTCCCAATTCGCGCTTCTGCTCTGCAGGCACGGTGCGGAATTCATTCATGAGCGCAGAAATTTCTCCCTTCTTGCTCAGGTATTTGATGCGGAGCTGCTCCACTGCATCGGCTGTAGTAGCCTGAAGAGCAGAAATCTCAGCTTTAAGTCCTTCTATCTTTGAAAGCATGTGTATGATGTTGTTTTATAAGTTTCGCTTGCGAAACTTGAATTATGACATTTCAAAAGGCAAAATTACAAAAAAATCTTCACATTCCCAAATTAATTAACGAAAGTGACTTTAATGGAGGTTTCTTACATAACATATTTTATTTTATCAGATTTTTTTATTAATTTTGGGAATTTAAACCATATTAATGATCTATTATGGCAGCGACTTTGAAATATCCTATTGGCATTCAGACCTTCTCAAAAATTAGGAATGGTGGATATCTCTATATAGATAAGACCAATTACATTAAGAAATTGGCAGAGGACCCGCTATATTACTTTCTGAGTCGACCTCGACGATTTGGAAAAAGTCTTCTTTTGAGTACGATGCAGTCATATTTTGAAGGACGTCGAGAACTTTTCAAAGGGCTGGCTATAGATACTGATGATATTGACTGGACCCCCCATCCGGTATTGATGCTTTCATTTGGTTCCTTTAATCCGAAATCTGAGGATTCAATCGACGATATGCTTTCAAGTATATTTTCTCGATATGAAGATATTTATGGAAGTATACCGGGAATCAAGGATTTACCACAGAGATTTGAGAATCTTATAATCAATGCTCATAATATGACGGGGCAAATGGTGGTGATATTGGTCGATGAATACGATGATCCGCTTTTGACTACTCTTGACCGACCGGAGTTGAATGCTTATTACCGACAACTGCTTAAAGGTGTATTTTCGGTACTTAAGTCGGCTGATAGTCATATTCACTTCGCTTTTGTGACGGGAGTTTCACGTTTCAGTCAGACAAGTCTTTTCAGTGGAGCTAACCATCTTACAGATATTTCGTTTGAAAATGAGTATGCAGGTATTTGTGGATTGGACGAAGATGAACTTAAAACATTCCTTTCAGATTCGATAAGTGAGTTTGCCCAAAAAGAGAATGTATCGTATGACGATGCGTTCAGAATACTCAAAGAAAACTACGATGGTTATCATTTCTGCCAGGAAAGTCCCGATATCTATAATCCATTTAGTTTGCTCAGTGCTCTTAAATATAAACGGGTTTCAGACTTTTGGTTTAAGACCGGAACACCGTCATACCTGATTAATATTATGAAAAGGGATGATTTCATGCTCCCTGACCTTGACTTCATAGTAACTATGGAGAGTGGGCTTAGTGTAAAGGAATCATACCTCAATAATCCTGTAGCTTTGCTATTTGAGGCCGGTTATCTTACCATAAAGAGTTATGATTATGAAAAGAAACTTTACTCTTTAGGCCTTCCAAATGTGGAAGTTGCAGAGGGATTTTCCAAGGCTCTTATGCCAGTTTATTCAGGTTGTTCGGAAAGAGAGTGTGAGGATCTTCTCCTGATCATGAGAAATGCAGTTATTGAGGGTGAGGCTGAAAAGTTTATGGAAGTGCTTCAGACATTCCTTGAAGGAAATCCTTATAGCAATACAGAAATGGCAAAACGGGAGAGTTACTTTAAGAACAATATATATATTATCTTAAAGGCTCTTGGATTTTTGCCACGTGCTGAAGAAGAGACATGCGTTGCAAGAATGGATGTCATGCTGCGTACCAGAAAATATATATACATTTTTGAACTGAAGACCAACGGAAGTGTCAAAAAGGCTTTAGAGCAGATAAAGGATAGGGGATATACAAGGCCTTACATTCATTCAGGAAAGACTGTCATCAAAATAGCTGCCAATTACTCTACCAAGCGTAATAATATAGATAGTTGGGAGATCATTAGAGAATGACATAACAATATTGTATGAAAATCATACAAAAAAGTGTATGATTTTCATACAATCTGCATTTCTGTAGCCTGAAAAGTTTTGCTGTTACAGTGTGGAGGAGTATCTTTGCATCATAAATCAAAAAATACTCTTTATGAACATTTTTCTACACAATCTCAAGGTCGCTGTCAGAAACCTTATGAAGTATAAGCTTCAGACCGCCATCAGTGTGCTGACCATTGCTGTCGGTATCGTCACTCTGGCACTCGTGCATTCCATGATGACACGCTATCGTCTTCCAGATATCTTTGATCAGCCATATAGTGACCGTGCGTATGAGGTGTCATTTAAGACAATTGAAAATGGAGAGGCTTCATTGTCAGTTTCTCCAGACTTAATCAGTGCATTAAAGGGAAACGGTGGGCTACGAAATGCTGAAAAAGTTGTTGTTCCCAATGGTACTATATTTTCTAATAAAATGGAATTCCAGCTAAGCGATTCCTCTCTTAGAAAAGGAGAAGTGATGGCTACTGTTATCGACCCAGAGTATCCAGAATATGCCGGCCACCATTCTGCTATTACCGGAGAAAAGATCAGGAAGCTAAAAGCCGGGGAAGCAATAATAGCTGAAGATCTTGCAAAAAAAATCTTTCAAAATGAAAGTCCAGTTGGAAGGTCGGGCGAAATAGAGACAATGGGCGAACCCCTTTATCCTATTACAATTATTGACGTTTTCCAATCATTGTCTTCTAACGAACCATATTCATCAAATAATGCATTATATTATTGTGAAACAAATAATATTGAAGAATACCAACATGTGCTTGGAATCGGAAAGATTAATGTACTGATGATGGAAGGTGCGACAGAAGAGAAACTAATCAATGAGATAAACACACGGATTGATCATTTAGGTTTGGAGGCTGAACTCTCCAAGGTCGTGGAGCAAGATGAGTACAAAATGATTGTTCCTATTAAGATGATTGTATATGCTGTTGGCTCGTTGATTCTTTTGGCGGCTATTATAGGTTTTCTTCGTATAGAGTTCCAGATGTTTTATATCCGCCGGCGGGAGATGGCACTGAGAATTGTAAATGGTGCCAATCGAAGGCAAGTTTTCAATTGTCTACTAATTGAAATAGTTTATATAATCACTCTTTCCGTTATTCTCGCATTGTTGCTTGGGAATATCCTTCAATGTTTCATTGACGAGATACTCCATACAGATTTGAATGATGAGTTCCTGTCAAACCTGTTAAAAAGTAGAGGTATACTCATATATAGCATTGTGACAGGTGGAATATTGATTGTAATATGTGGTTTTATTGCATGGATTTCACTTTTTTATATAGGTAAAAGTCAACATTTGGAGACAAGTATGCGTAAAAGAAACAACCATATGTTTCGCAATATCATGTTATGTTTTCAGATTGTGGTATGTATTTGCTTTGTCAGCTCTTCATTCATCTTGATCAAAGGAGGAACCTGGATCCTAAAGGTATGTAATGTCCCTGAGGATGACAGCGAACAGGCAGAATATCTTTATGTTGAATTACACCAATCTTCACACCGCGATCAGTTGTCGGATGAAATCAAGCGTCTTCCGGAACTCGCAGATATGATCAATTGTTACTCGGGTTATACTTCGTTTAATGAGATAATGCAAAACCCTGAGATCAAAGGAAAACTTCAGGAAGATCAGAGATTTATGCCTTTCTATAAGGTGTATTTTACCAATGACACAACGCTTCTCTCAAGTCTCGGAATAAAAGTAGAATGGCTTCAAAGGGATATAAACCGTAACGAAAGTTTGCTTATAGGAGAGAATGCATATAAGAGTTTTGAAAAAGTTGGGCTTCTTGATAAGGGAACTTTATCTTTTTGGAATAAAGATCTTGTGCTTCCCATAGCCGGCATCATAAAAAAATTTCCATATGATATGTATGGTTGGAACTTTGTAGCTATAAGTGACATTCCAAATTCCATACCTACTAAAGTATTGTTGGTACCCAAAAAAGGAAAAGGTAAAAGTCTTATGAAAAGTGTGGAAGAGACAATAGTGCGAATTGATCCGGAGCTATTGACCAAAATAGTCTGCAATTATCGGGAGAATGAAAACACATTGCCTTTTATTGTCGAATCAGCCAGGTCTATAGGCTGGATATTAGGAGGCGTAAGCATATTGATCTGTGCCATGAGCATTTTTAGCACTATTGCATTAGATACTCGAGGGCGGAGAAAAGAGGTCGCAATCCGAAAAGTAAATGGGGCAAAGAGCAAAGACATATATAGAATGTTTGGAAGAGTTTATGCAATACTAATTATTATAGCTTTAGCGATATCAATTCCTCTATGTATTTTGTTCAATCGTTGGGTTGAAAACTATGTAAATGAATCTGTGACGATAAGCACGTCGCTTTCCCCTGTTCTGCCGATTATTCTTGGGAGTGTCATTGTCATTGTTCTGATATTGATGATTGTCGGCTGGCAGATTTATAGGGTGATGCAAGTTGGCCCGGCGAAAATTATTGCGAAAGAATAAGATCATATTCAGAATCTTCTTGATGAATCTATTACCAAAAAGACGATGGTATACATATTATCAGATGTATATGTATGGTTATACTGTGATTGCCACATTAGCAAATAGCAAAAGCGTGTAAAAATTTTCAGGGTATGTTGTGGAAGTTTCAAAAAAATAATGTAACTTTGCAGACGGATTCCCGACGTTTTGCCATAAGCGCGGGAAGACATCCCTTAAATGTCTAATCTACATAGAAATGAAAAATATACTTGTCATAGGCAGTACCGGCCAGATCGGCAGTGAGTTGACAATGAAGCTTCGCGGTCTTTATCCGCAAGGCAATGTAGTGGCGGGATATATTCCCGGAGCTGAGCCTAAAGGCGCACTCCTTGAATCCGGACCCTCCGCTATAGTGGATATTACCAATCCCGGACAGATAGCTGATGCAGTGAATAAATATAAGGTTGACACAATTTATAATCTTGCCGCTCTCCTTAGTGCCGTAGCCGAAGTGAAACCTCAGTTGGCGTGGAAAATCGGACTCGGAGGTCTTTTCAATACTCTTGAAGTGGCACGGGAAAAAGGTTGTGCTGTATTTACTCCCAGCTCGATCGGAAGCTTCGGCAATTCTACACCTCACACTAAAACCCCACAGGACACTATCCAGCGTCCTGATACGATGTATGGCGTGACAAAAGTTTCCGGTGAACTTCTTAGCGACTATTATGCCAAACGTTTCGGGGTCGATACCCGTTCGGTTCGTTTCCCCGGCCTGATCAGCTATGTAGCTCCTCCGGGCGGGGGCACTACAGACTATGCCGTAGATATTTATTACTATGCAGTGAACGGTGAGAAATTCAAATGTCCGCTCAAACCTGGCACTCTTATGGACATGATGTATATGCCCGACGCCCTGCGTGCCGCTGTAGAAATCATGGAAGCTGATCCCTCTAAACTCAAGCACAGAAACTCGTTTAATATCACTGCGATGAGTTTCGATCCTGAAGAAATCTACGCAAAAATCAAAGAGTATGTTCCTGATTTTGAGATGGAATATGAGCTTGATCCCCTGCGCCAGAAAATTGCTGATTCTTGGCCAGATAGCCTTGATGATACATGTGCACGTGAAGAATGGGGTTGGAAACCCGAATATGATCTTGATGCCATGACTCAGGATATGCTCAAGAATCTCCGCCTTAAGCTCAAGCCGCAGGCGTAGTGCGTGGTGCGTTATGCGTATTAGGTACACCCAAAAAAATTCGCGGTACGCGATACGCAAAACGCGTATAAATCTCTTATAAATTGGTCAAAAACGCTGATTCGATGTTTGAAATCAGCGTTTTTTTATTATCTTTGTACTTTCTTTTTCTGAAACAGGTATAAATATTATTTCAATTCTTAGAATCAATAAGTTAAACAACTATAACACAGACATCCTACAATGACAATCCGAAAACAACGACTGGCGTTGCTTCTTGCAGTAATCCTTGCCGTAGGCATGCCCGCTTTCGCTGAAGACGAGGTGGCAGGAATTCTTTTCCTTGGAGTGATGGGCATAAATCCCGACTCTATTCCGATTAGTCGCGAGGAATGCATCGACATTGCTCTCAGTCAGAGTCCAACTATCCGGATCGCAGATCTTGAGGTGAAAAGAGTCAATTACTCTAAGAAGGAGACTGTCGGTAATCTTCTGCCGACTATAGGTTTCTCTCTTTCTTATCAGAGAAGCATCGAGTTGCAGACAATCCGAATGAACATGGGAGGACAGAGCCAGAAACTGAAGATGGGTTCTGACAACACATGGAACACCGGTTTCTCGCTCTCATTGCCGATTATAGCTCCAACGCTTTGGAAAGCTATCTCTATCTCCGACACCCAGATTGCCCAGAATCTTGAAAGCGCCCGTTCCAGCAGGCTTGAATTAGTGAATCAGGTGAATAAGGCATATTATGCCCTGATGCTGGCGCTTGCTTCGAAAGATGTGATTAAGCAAAACTATGATATTGCCAAATACACAGCCGAGGTATATCGCAAGCAATTCGAACAGGGCACTGCTTCTGAATATGATGTGCTCCGTTCGGAAGTGCAGGTCAAAAACATAGAACCATCTTTGCTTGATGCAGATATTTCTGTAAAGCAATGTCAGCTTTCCCTGAATGTCCTTATGGGCATAGATGATGCGCTTAATCTCTATCCAACTGTCACCATGGAGGATATGCAGAAGGATATGTATGGATATCTTCTCGAATCAAAGAGTCTTGCCGGAAACTCTTCCCTTCGCTCTCTTGAACTTCAACAGAAGATGGCGGATCAGAATGTCACTATGAAGAAGTTTGCATGGCTTCCTACTCTTGGAGCAAGCTTTAATGTCAACTGGCTTTCACTCAGTAATGGACCGATGTTCAGAGATGTAGATTTCTCTCCATATTCTTCATTAGGAATCAGCCTCTCTGTGCCGATTTTCTCAGGGGGCACTAAATGGTATCAGCTGAAGCAAGCTCAGGTGCAGGCGAATGAGCTTGCTCTGCAGAAGGAAAATCTTGTCAATAGCCTGAATATGCAGGTGGACCTTGCTCTCGACAACATCAACCGTCAGGCTAAGCAGATCGATTCTTCTAAAGAGGGAGTGCGTCAGGCTAAGAAGGCTCATGATATCATGCTGAAAAGTTTCCAGATCGGTGCAGCGTCTTATCTCCAGCTCCGTGATAGCGAACTTGCTGATACCAGCGCACAACTTTCTTATCTGCAGTCTATCTACAATTATTTAGTATCCACAAGCGAACTTGACCTCCTTCTTGGCAAGGACAGCGCTATTCAAGTCAATTCATC
>JAIDUH010000067.1 GCA_029060285.1 Muribaculaceae bacterium
GCATTCTCTGATGTTCCCCAGAACTTCTTGATACGCAGATGCTGCTTGATCCATTTGAAGAACAGTTCCACGCTCCAGAGATTGCGATATAACTCGGCTATTGTCTCGGCAGATGCAGTCAGATTGTTGGTGAGGAAGATGTATCTGGTACCGTCTTCGGGGTCAATGCAGACAACCTTTCGGAGTTTTTCAGGATAATCCCTAGCGCTTTTATAGACCGTGAAGCAGCCTGTGGAATCAGATATAACGTTCTCCGGCCGCCATCGTTTCCAGGTCTCGGGCTTGAACCTGACATTGGTCTTCGCCCTGACGACAAAGAAAGCCTCTATACGGTTAATAGTGTAAAGATTGCCGAAATCGTTGTATCCCCGGTCGAAGATATAGTGAGCTCCCTTCTCGTATGGAATCTCCGGCATGGCTTTCGAATCATGAATCTTCGCAGGGGTAATATGCACAAAAGCAGGCACTTGAGCTTCCACATCATAAAGCGTGTGCATCTTGATGCCCCCTTTATGTTTACGGAACTTAGCCCACTCGAATACCGACAGGCAGAGATCGATGGTTGTGGAGTCAAAGGCGTAGACATGACCGTCCAGCTCAAAGATTTTCTGTATCCTACGCTTGCGGGCCTCCCCGATCATGAAGGAGGCAAACTCCTCGAAGATTCGGTAATCGCGCTGCTCGTTGGCTTTGCTAAGATTGCTCCGTGTTACTGATTTGCCTATTCCAAGATGATAGAGCTTACCGGCATGGGCTTCCATTGCAACGATGAGATCTCTCAGGCTCTCTCGATTTGAAAGTTGTCCAAACATCAGTGTAAGTAGTTGATTCCAACAAGTATAACTCTTTACATACTTATCTCCTTCATATTTCCTTACGATGCGGAGGAACTTAAAATTGTCGAGAAATGCGACTAATTGGGCGAAAACTTATTTGTCTTTATTCATAACAGTCTGATTCAGACTGCAAAAGTAATTTCAAATCGTTGCGCGGCAAAATCTCTTATAACAAATTGTATTTCAATAATTTCAAAGAACTTTTATGATTTTTTAGTGGACACTAATGCTATTAATTAATGAATGAAGATTTCAGATATAGAACAATATACATGGTCATCTTCCCCGGAGGCTACGCCACCGTCTCGGGCATCACCGGCACGTTCCACTACTACACCCAGGACTACCTCGGCAACAACCGCGCCGTGATCAACGGCTCCACCGGAGCCATTGAGCAGACGGTGGCATATTATCCCTACGGGGCAGTCATCGTCGACCTCGGCACGAATCCGACCAAACAGCAGTATAAGTTCGGAGGCAAGGAGCTAATCACCGCCAACGGCCTCAACGAGTATGATTTCGGTGCCCGCAACTACTATCCGGCCGTCCCAGCGTTCACAAAGCCGGATCCACTTTGTGAAAAGTTTACGCACCTATCTCCTTATTTGTTTTGTGGTAACAATCCAGTCAATTTTGTGGATAGGAATGGTGAGGAGCCTACGAAGTATGAGGCTGCTTTAATGGCCGGGTATTCATATCATGATGATAATTTTAATGTCTATTACGATCTCTTGCAAAACAATGAGTGGGTTCTCTCCAATAAAGCCACCTCAATACAATTCAATTATGCTGGATTTGGACAGAACGGCTTACAGTCAATGTTTTTGAAAAAACCGTTGATGGAGTTACGGAATATGCGTATGTATTTGCCGGTACGAATTCAATAGAAGATGGACTTGAGGATGTTGCACAGCTATTAGGTGCGGCTCCTCAATATGATTGTGCTATAGATAATGCTAGAACGTTGTCCAACGAGCTTTCAAATTCAGAACTTACCTTTGTCGGACATTCTTTGGGTGGAGGACAGGCAGCTGCCGCAAGTATGGCAACAGGAAGGACAGCGATTACATTCAACAGGGCATCTGTAAGTGGATTAACGAAGTTGGTTCATAATCTTGGTTCTGCCCGTAATGTAAGGAATGTTGTTACGAAATCACTTGATTCCAATGGAAAATTCGTTATGGAACCATTATCAAGAGCTCAGAACACGGGTATTTTCGGCGTTCCCATAATGCGAACAAAAGGGATAACAGAGTATCTAAAAGTGAATCAAAAGCTAAGTCTCTTAGAGGCTCATTCCATATCAACCGTCATCAACCACATAAAGAAATAGATAATGGAGCTAAAAAAAACAGCAAAAAACTTCGTAAGGTTATTGACTGGGTGTATTTTGTTATATATTTTATATACATCATGTAAGATTGACCATATCACTCATCTGTCGGTCAGAGATCTTGAATGGATTGACTTTTACAAAAGCGGAGACACACTGCTTTATAAAAACGATACAAATTCAACAGATAGATACTATGATTGTGATTGATAAGGGAATATTCAATTCCAAGAAAATATTTATGAATCCGTTCCTTAAATTTGAGACTGGAGGAAATTATAGGGCCTATTCCTATTTATATTTCACGATACATCATCCAGATCAGGATTATCAATGTAGTATCTTTGTATTTAAAGAAAATAATGAGGAACCCCCATACATCCGATGGAGAATGGGAAATGATGTTAGTAAAACCATGACACCGGTCAAAGAATTATCTTGTATGATTGGAGATAATGAAAATTCAGAGTATCTGGATAATCAATTTGCTCCCAAAGATAGGGATAATGATATCGAATCTTTTCAATGGTGTAAAAAACAAGGATTAGTATGGTATACTTTAAAGAACGGAGATACCTATCGACTTGTAGGTCCACAACAAAAATCTCATTAATGAATTTCAGGTTTAGGATGGGAAATTAGGTATGAAGATAAAATTCTACTTTATAATAGGCTCACGGCGGCCGAGTACGGCGAGAACGCCGACCAGGGCTCCAACACGAACCGATATACGGAGAGGATGCTCGACTTCACGCGCAACGGCGGCGTTCGTCGCCTCCAGCGCCACGG
>JAIDUH010000068.1 GCA_029060285.1 Muribaculaceae bacterium
TCAGAAAGTAAAAAAAGACGTTTCGCAATTTCATGATTATAAAACTGTTTTTGATATTAGATTCATGGTAAAAATTTTCTCACCTATGCAAATTTAATACTAATTATTTGAATTTCCCATATTTTTTATGGGAAATTTTTGAGCAGAAGCCTAAATTTGCGAATCTCGACAAAAATAAGTAACTTTGCATTATAAAATTTTCATATGAATAATATAAGTTTCGCACGCTCAACTTAAGGTCTATAGTTTAAATGGTTATAGGGTTATATTAGACTTGGCATCGAGCTGTCGAGAATGAGATTTTCATATTTTTCTTATAATCCTTTGATCCAATAACCTTTTTAACCCTCAACTTACGAAAGTTAAGGGAATAATGATTGTAGAGGAGTTGATTAATAACCCAGAAGATCTTATCATTTTTATTTATGAATTGGATTCTACTTATTATCGCAGGTTGCTTTGAGACGGGATTTGCGTTCTGCCTCGGCAAAATGAAAGGGTTGTCAGGCACACCATGGTATCTTTGGGGACTTGGATTCCTTGCTTGCCTTACTCTTAGCATGACATTGCTGGCGAAAGCGGTGCAGACAATACCCATCGGCACAGCCTATCCTGTATGGACAGGTATAGGCGCTGTGGGCACGGTGATTGTCGGCATTCTCTTCTTCAACGAGCCAGCTACATTCTGGAGACTATTTTTTATATCAACCCTGATTATTTCGATAATCGGACTAAAACTAATAAGCAACTGAAACATAAAGTATGAGACGATTCAAACAACAACTGACTGAAAACGAAATAGTGGGAATACTCCGCAACTCAACATCCGGAGTGTTATCACTGTGTGGCGACGATAGAATACCATACGGAGTTCCGTTAAGTCATGTCTATGATAATGGGAAACTTTATTTTCATTCTGCCCTTATAGGACATAAGATAGATCTAATCAGGCAAAACGACAATGCGAGCTTCACCGTCATAGCCAAAGATGAAGTACATCCGGAAAGATATACTACATATTTTCAAAGTGCAATCGCATTTGGGAAAGTCAGAATCATCGAAGACGAACACCAGAAAAGGGAAATACTTGGGTTATTAGGGCGAAGATGCAATCCTGGCGACCCTGAAGGATTATCACAAGAGATACAGCATGGAATCAATAGATGCTTAGTGCTTGAAATGAAAATAGAAAAGCTTTCTGGCAAGCAGGCGATAGAGTTAGTGAACCATCAATAAGAATTGTATCCGAAATAGAATGTGAAAATGAACTATATATTTGATTTCGACGGAACCCTGATGGATACATCGGGGGTCATCCTCTCCACTATAAAGGCCACCATAAAAGATCTGGGGCTTCCTGACAAGACTGATGAGGAATGCCGCTCTATAATAGGGATCCGTACCGATGAAGCCGGTCGGTATCTCTATCCTGATCTGGATATCTCGAATAAGGAATTCGCCAAGATTTTCCGGGCGAATTACGACAGATTGCAGAAAGACGCACAAGAAAAAGCCTTTCCCGGAGTAATCGAAACCCTTACGAAACTCAGTAACAATGGTTGCCGACTTGCCATCGCTTCAAGCCGACGGCTCGTGTCGCTGACCGACTACCTGAAGAAATTAGGTATCGAAGGCTGGTTTGACATAGTGGTTGGAGCGGACAGCGTCACCAAAGGCAAGCCTGATCCGGAACCTGTGTTGACAGTTCTCAAGGCACTCGGATGGAATGCCGGCGACACATTGGTGGTAGGAGACGCAGATGTCGACATAATGATGGGCAATGCAGCCGGATGCAAGACCTGCGCCGTAACCTACGGAAACGGATCAATCGCGTCGCTTAAAGCAGCTCGACCAAATTATATGATTGGGGATTTCAAAGACCTGCCCGTCGAATAATTAAATATATTCTTGACATACGGGAACGTGGAGATTATCCAGTGCCAAGCATAATAATGCGGCGATCTCAAAGACCGCCGCTTATTATATTATTCGATATAATCAACCTTGACAACTATTACCCTGATGTTTTGGTCATCGCTGCCATTGGCTATTTTAGCTATGTGCCAGTCTTCGGGGAAGAAGAGGAAAAACTTGTCGGGGGTTGAGTCGTAGAAACGTGCTTTATCGACTTCATAGTCGTAATGTATCACGTCAGGACGGTATTCACAGTTAGGCGTGGATGTTTCGTGGTCGATGATGCCGAAGCGTTCTATCCCTTTCACTGCATATTGGAAGTCGATTTTCTGGCGGTGGCTTTCAGTGCCTCTCTTTTCAAGCGGACCATTCTGACTGTCCTCGACACTTGCTACCAACGTTGTCCCTTCGATAGGATGTTTACCCGCGGGAATTGTCAGAAGATCTGTATCTTCCAGCCATTTAAACATGGCGTCCCACTGCTCTTTGTTTTTAGAATACTGCTCGTAGAAGTCGACGGGATTGACAGTTTCGTGAGGATCAGCCTTCTCAAAGCCATTTCTCCAGGCTCCTGACTCCATCCAGTTTGTACATTGGGCTATCTTAACCTTATCATCACACTGACGTGTGTAGATCCCTTCTGACAAATCCCTCGTGGGAGAAGATACAAGATATTTCTGTATCCAGTTAAGATGTCCACGCTCGGTGGCTTCTGAAGTCCAATGCTCATTGATTGGAGTGATCAGAGCCTCCTTGGGGGATGTAATCACGTTGTATACCGCATAGCTTGTGGTAGGAGGACAAGTATTGTCGTTATACCCCCACGTCATGTATACGGGACACTTCACCTTTCGAGCAAAATTAACCACATCATAATATGCCATTGTGCTGAGTTTATCAGGCGTATCCATTCCTTCCACTCGGAAGAAGTGGGGATAACCTCCAGCCCTGTTTGCCTTGTAACCTGCCATATCACTGAGTGCAGGATGATTTGCCACACAAGCCGTCACCCTCGGATCGAGACCTGCTGCCACTATTGCAAGCGCACCGCCTTGACTGCCACCTTGCATCGCAATGTTCTTTCCGTCCCATTCCGGCAGTGTAGTCAAGAAATCAATGGCCCGTACAAGTCCGAGATACACTCGCTTCATGTAGTAATTGTCCTTATTGTCAAGACCATTATTTAGATAGCCGTTTTCTCTTCCACTGAATGCCTTGCTGATCTCCTTAAACTGCTCGTCGGTCATTTCCGGATTAAGCCCATGAATCTCCATCTCAAACCTTATGCATCCGTTTTCACCATAATAACGATGTCTCAAAGGCTCCTTTATGGTCTTAATGCCTGCGCCCGGAGGGCACAACACGATTGGACAGGAACCCGGTTCAGCTCCCTTAGGTATGAAGAGATATCCATAAATTGACTGTCCCTGTGATGTTGTCGTCAGGTTCACAAGCCAGCAATCCATTTTGTCAGTGGTATACTTAGGCACTGGCGTCATGGTATAGTCCAAGGGCACTTTCTTGAGATCTTCAAGGTTTTTAGCCCAGAATTGGTCGAAATCTGCCGGCATTTTTGTATAGGGGACAATCTTCTCCGGAGAGAATCCTACTTTCACATGATGGGTATATTTCTCTCCATCCACTGTGGCAGTGAGTACACAATCACGAAATCCAGGCTTCTTCATAGTGCCAAGCGACACCCTCGCCTTGCCATTCTTAAGAGTGGTGCTACCCTTCGAGTCTGTCGGCATCATATCGTCAGCGAGAGAATAATCAAGCGTAACATTGTCAACAGGGATTCCATACTTATACAGCTGCACATCAACTGTGGCATTCTCCCCTGTTTTATAGAGCCAATCCGCGTGGTCAGGAACAGTCACCCAAAGCACATCGCTACGGTAAGGATAATTTTCCGCGATGCCGGGCAATATACCCACGAGCACCATAAGCAACACAAACAGTCGGTTCAATTTCATATGCTCCCAGACTATAAATTATGAGTTTTATTTGAGTTTATCATATTCCTCATCTGTGACAGGCTCAAGCCAGACGTTTTCTGTTTCTTCGCCAGGCACACCAAAGGCGAGATGGGCAAACCATGAGTCTTTTGCAGCTCCATGCCAGTGCTTTACGTTGGCTGGGATGTTGATTACAGTTCCGGGAAGTATTTCTACCGCAGGTTTCCCTTCTTCCTGATACCAACCGCGTCCTGCCACTCCTACCAGCATCTGACCGCCATCTTTCTCTGCCTTATGCACATGCCAGTTGTTACGGCATCCGGGTTCAAAAGTCACGTTGGCAAAAGGTATCTGTTCTGTCGCAATCTGAGCCAGATAACTATTTCCGATAAAATACTTTGCATATGCAGTGTTAGGATCTCCAATAGGGAAAATCATCTCTTTCTGGAACTGAGCCTTGGCATCGTCTCCCTTGATGTCGTCGTTCCATACTTCCTTAGCCTGGCGAAATGCAGCCCATGCCTTGGGCCATCCGGCATAGAATGCTATATGGGTAATGATTTCGGAGATTTCGGTGCGCGTAATGCCGTTTTTCTTTGCCTCCTGAAGATGATAAGTAAGAGAGCTGTCTGTAATACCCTGTGAGATAAGGCAAGTTACAGTCACGAGGCTACGGTCGCGAAGTGAAAGAAGGTCATTGCGACTCCATACCTCACCAAAAAGGATGTCGTCATTTAGATGAGCGAACTCGGGGGCAAACTCTCCAAGAACATCATGTCCGGCTGTCTGTACGATTTTCTTCTGTGCCATAATATTGAATGCTGTCGCTGCTACAAGGAGCAGCATGATTATTTTTTTCATATCAGTCAAGGTTTACGATCTTATAATTCTGCGTTCCAAGACCTATTTCTTCACCATAGTCCAAGGTATGCATGCCATGACGCGAGTCGATACGCTCGATAAGATGAATCTTTCCATGGTCATCGGAAGAGCGCACGAGATCGGTACATGCCTTGTCGAGTGCGACGGGATCAAGGGATGCGAGGATACCTATGTCGTGCATCTGCGGATCAGCTGGATGAGAGTCACAGTCGCAGTCGACAGAAAGATTATTGGCCACATTGATGTAGATGATGTTGTCGCCGCAATGATCGGCAACGGCCTTGGCAGCCTCAGCCATCGATTCAAGAAACAAATCCTGCTGCGCAATGTTACCCCATATGCCGTCGGCTGTCTCGAGTTTCCCTGCGGTGTGGATATAGCTCTTGCCGTTGGAAGATGCTATACCGATCGACATGTTCTTCACAGCGCCACCGAAGCCACCCATGGCATGACCTTTGAAATGAGAGAGAATCACGGTGAAGTCGTAATCGGGATAATGTGAGCCTACAATATCATATTTCAGGTGCTTACCGTCTTTGACAGGAAGCTTGACCTCTCCGTCGGCATCCATTATATCGACATCAGCGATTGCCGTGAACCCATGTTCCTCGGCTGCCTTGCGATGATCTTCAGTGGAGAAGCGCTTACCGGTATAGGCGGTATTGCACTCCACGATGGTTCCCTTTGTGAGATCGACAAAGTCTTTGATCAAAGTCGGCTGAAGATAGTTGTGACCGCCGGGCTCACCGGTGGAGATCTTTACGGCCACCTTTCCATTTGCCTCGCGACCGAGAGCCTTGTAAAGCTTGACGATTGCCTCGGGAGATATCTCCTTTGTCATATAAACGACCGAAGGTTCTCCGGAAGCAGCCGGTTCCTTCGTCTGTTCAGAGGCGTTCTGAGCGGTACATGACAGTGTCAGCAGACCGCACGCGATAGATGTCAGTATCTTATTCATCAGTTTAAACATAATTTGGATAACATTTGCAAATTTACGATTAAAAATTAATATTCCGATAACCTTAATTAATGAAAATATTACCTATTTTTCTTTTTTAACATTTGTAAATATTTATTATCTTTGTAATTCATAAATCACGAAAATCGGTATGGATATCTATAATAACATCATCTATAGGGCATTATCGGTATATCTCACGATAATCATTTCAGCACTCTCGGTCACTGGTGAGAACGTCATACGCAATGGAGTGCCCTGGTTTGATACGGACGGGAACATTGTGAACGCGCATGGCGCATGCATAGTGGAGGATGGAGGCAGATATTGGCTTTTCGGGGAATATAAATCAGATGAAAGCAACGCTTTTCCGGGATTCGGATGCTACTCCTCCCCTGACCTCGTCAACTGGAAGTTCGAGCGGGTGGTGCTTCCGGTGCAACCTGACGGCATCCTCGGTCCCGACCGTGTCGGAGAGCGGGTAAAGGTAATGCGCTGTCCTTCTACCGGAGAATATGTGATGTTCATGCACGCCGACGACATGAAATATAAGGATCCCAACATCGGGATAGCCGTATGTGACCGTATTGACGGCGACTACCACCTTTTAGGCACCATAGAATACAATGGCAAGCCTATAAAACGCTGGGATATGGGGACATTCCAGGATGAAGATGGGACAGGATATCTGCTCATACATCATGGTCCCATCTACCGGCTAAGCAAGGATTACCGCTCCATCGAAGCACAGGTAGCGGACATAAAAGGAATGGGAGAGTCTCCGGCTATGTTTAAGAAAGATGGCATCTACTATCTCTTAACGTCCCACACCACAAGCTGGGAGCGAAACGACAACTATTATTATACCGCGCCATCGCCGGAAGGACCGTGGGAGAAGCAAGGACTTTTTTGCCCGGAAGGATCACTGACATACAACTCCCAGTGTACATTCGTATTTCCGCTGAAAAAGGATGGGAAAACAATACCTATGTATATGGGCGACAGATGGTCGTTCCCACATCAGGCTTCGGCGGCGGCATATGTCTGGCTCCCGATGAAGGCGGAAGGGACAAAACTATCGATACCGGAATATTGGGAGTCATGGGACATCGATTCTGTTTCCAAGAGCGAGCAAAAAGGGATCTCCTCTACTCATTCATGGTCTTCAAACACACCGGGAGACAAACTGGCTGTGCCGTTCTGTGGTGAAAGAATAAGCGTGGTGGGGAAATCGGATACCCGGTCAGGATACGCTTGGATCAGGATAAAGGATAAGGAGGGCAACTTACTCCACAATTCACTCGTAGACTTCTACAGTAAGGTGGAAGACGAGGATCCCCGGTTCGTCAGCAAGACATATCCTGAAGGCGAATACATACTTGAGGTGGAAGTTGCCGGAGAGAATCCGGTATGGTTCAACAAGAAAGGAGACCGCTTCGGAAGCACCGACTTCTTCGTAAACGTGACAGAAACCATTACGGAATGAGGAGCAGGCTGATAATATTACTGATAGGTATCTTTACCGCCGTATTCTACATAGGGTGTGGCAGGGACAATAATGCTGTCATAAAAGAGAAGGTTTCCAAAGCCGAAGAGTTGAAGGAGAACGGGAAAGAACAGGAGGCCATGGAAACACTGCTTGACGCAAGTTATAGAATCAATGACAAAACACCCCTCAGTATCCAAACAAGTATATACACAGAGTTAGGAGGGTTGTTTTATGAAAATCACAAATTAGAAGACGCCGGAAGATATTTTCAGAAAGCCGTCGATGTAGCCAGGGCACATGACAGCATAGCCTCCTATCCTCATTTGCTGTGGAATCTTGTCCTCACTATCAACGATATAGACTCTGCAAAAGCAATTCTTTCAGAATGCAGGGACTTGAGTGACCTTGACAAGGGAAATTATCAATTCTATGCAATACGCTCACGACTTAATTTAGCCAAAGCATGTGTAATAGAAAATGACATTGAAACGGCTAAAAGCACTTTAGATAGCATTCTTCCTGAAGCTAAGGCCGACAATATATTGAAGATTGAGTCAACCATGGAGAGGGCCATCGTATATCTTGCAGAAGATGAGTTGGGAAAAGGCATAGATATGCTTCATGAACTGCCTTTTGATTCCCTATCCCTTGATGGAAAGTTAGAGCAATCAAACCTCCTATGCAAAGCGTACAGAGCCATGGGAGATTATGAATCGGCGCTTAACTGTCAGGATTCCGTTATGACATATATGGATTCCATTCAATCAATGAAATCTTCCGAACAGATCAGCCGAATCGAGAGAGAGTTTGACCAGCGGATAGCAAAAGAACAGAGGGAACGCGAAATAATCATATATACCGGAAGTGCTTTTGTAATCCTGCTGATCATCATGATCCTGCTGCTCAATCGCAATAGAAGGCTTAGAGCCAGACAGGTTTCTCTCGTAGAAAAGATCTCAAGACTGAACATCGAGCTTTCCAAACCAAAAGAAAATCCGGATGCATCAGCCGAAAGAAAATCGGATGCCATAATATCAAGACTGCGTCTGACCAGAGAACTATTCGCGACACTTCCACACTACGGCCTGATAGCTCAAGCCAACTTAGAGCAAAATGCGGAGGACATTTCCAAAGACATCCAGAAGGAACTTTACAACAGCATTGTCGCCCGGTTCTCAGATGTCTGCAACAACCTCAAAGACGAGTACCCCGCCTTGTCGTCGGAAGACATGATGCTGGGCATAATGACCTATGCCAGGATAAACAAGGATGTGATTTCCGTACTCCTCAAGTCAAGCGACGATGCACTGCGGCAGCGTAAGAGCCGAATGAAAAAGAAGATCCCGACAGAACTTTTCGACCTATTTTTCTGTAAGACAGTGTGACAAATCCGTGACACATGAAAAATGTCACGGATATGACCGCCACCTTCCATTCGATTCTTCATAATTTTGCGGCATGTTTCAAAACCGAAAATTATGAAGAATGTTTTATCCACACTTATGGCTTTATGCCTTTCATTGACCGTAAGCGCTCAGAACGACACTATCCCCGAGACTCAGGAACTGCAGGAAATCGTCGTTGAAGCTACCAACCAATATGTGTCGGCAACCGGCGCTACATACATACCATCCAGACGGCAGAAGAATTCCGCTGCAGACGCAGTGTCACTCCTCAGCCGGATGGCGATTCCTCAGATAGATGTCAATCCGGCCGACCGGACTATAAAGACCACTACTGGCAAAGACATCGCCATCTACATAGATTTCATCGAAGCTTCAGCACAAGACTTGGAAGGGATGCGGACAGCCGATGTCAAGAAGGTAGAATACCTGCTTTATCCACAGGATCCCCGTTTTCAAGGGGCTCAATACGTCATCAACTTCATCATGCAGAAGTATGAATGGGGCGGATATACAAAACTAAACGCAGAGCAATCCTTCTCCGTCAATGAAACCTCGGGATCTCTTTACAGCAAGTTCAACTATAAGAAAATGACCTTTGACCTATATGCCAACGAACAGCATGTGTCATCAAGGCATGGAGGCTCAAAATCAACCGAACAGTTTAATTTCACAGATCTGTTTGGCAACGGCCCATGCCATATCGACAGATACTCCCAACCTATGTCCACCCATTCTGTGACCAACACTAACGGAATTTCCTTCCGAGCAGTCTACTCCTCAGGGAAAAACCAGATAACCAATAAAATTTCGTATGGGCTTCAAGGCGATCCGACAGACGATATTGAAAACAAGCTGTATTATTCAGGGAATGTCTTTCCTTCTTCAATCTCAAGGTCGCTACAATCATCCGCCAAACACACGTTGAGTTATGATTTCCAATTTTCACGGACAATCAATTCAAAGACATCCTTCAATATACTTGCCTCCTACGTATTTGGACATAACAAGTTAGATTCAAGATATTCGGAAGGATCCCTCGTCATCAACAACAACGCCAGGGAAAATTCCCATTACGCAATGGCTTCACCTCAGTTCGTATGGTTTATCGATCACCATCACAGTCTTATCCCATATATATTCGGCGAATATATAGGTCACCGGGTCATTTATTCAGGAGATTCTCCTTCCAATCAGGACTATGCCATATGGGGATGTCTTGGAGGTTTAAGATATACCTATAAGCGTGAGAAATGGCAAGCCGGCACTCAAATTGGTCTGAGTATGACAAAAACAAAGCTGACAGAATATCCTGTCAGCTACGACCTGTCGCCAAAAGGGAATGTTTTCGCCACATATGCCCCGAATCAAAAGAATCAGTTTGAGCTGTTTTACGGATTCGGAAAGAACATACCAAGTATCTATCAGAAAAGTCCCAATTTGCTTCAGCAAGACAGGCTTATCTGGTATTCAGGCAATCCACAACTGCAGAATTATTGGGATAACTGGGTTTCGATAAATTACACATGGCTTCCGACCAATATATGGCAATTGAATGCAACGAGCGATTATTTTATATCGACTAACCGTACTGTGTCCGACTATAGTCCCACAGGACCTGACGGTACAATGCTTCGCAGCTATATCAATGACGGAGATTTCCGAAGAATACGGTTAGGTGTCGCAGGAACCGGGAAATTCCTGAACAGCAGACTGATCGTAAAGGTCAATCCGCAGTTATACCTGCAATCCACCACAGGAATGTATGCCATAAGAAAAAACATCATTACCTGTTCGGCGCAACTCACATGGTATTTCGGAGACTTCTACATATTCGGATGGTACAATACGCCAAGCACCTATCCCGAGGCCCTCTCCGGAATCAAGACACATACACCTTCACAATACCGTATTCAGATCGGCTGGGGAAAGGGTGCCTGGAAAGCGTCGGCGACCGTCGCCAACTTCCTGCGGACAGACTGGACAGTCTCTGACCAGACACTTTCAGGCCCATATTATAAGTATGACAACGAAAACTACGGCACTTCGAGACATCAACGGTTTCAACTCTCAGTGACCTATACCGTCAGCTACGGCAAAAAGGTGCGGACAGACAACGAAGTCGGAGAAGCAACCACGAATCAAAGCGCAATCCTGAAATAGATTGATTATGTAAGAGACTGGTTCATATAAATAAAGAGGGTGTCGCTGCGGACACCCTCTACCCTATTGTATTCAATACTGTTTACTTATCACCGGCGGCTGCTTTGATCTTCTGCAGCAATACCTCTTCGGTCATCTCGCCTGACTCGCGCATCACCTGTCTCCCATCGACATACAGGATAAATGTCGGTATAGACTGTACCTTTTCCTGATCGGCGAGATCCTCATTCTTGTCGATATCAAACTGGAGCACCTTAAGGTTATCCGCAAGATGGGTCTTGATATCAGCCACGATAGGCATCATCTTCTGGCAATGAGGGCACCATGAGGCATAAAACTCCACCAATACCACCGGTGCTGATTTAATTTCTTCTGTGTAGTTCATAATATTCGTGTTTTAAGTGTTTCAGTAATAAAACGCCTGGACCGGTAATTTGGTTGAGGCCCATCACATCACCTGCCCGAACCGGTCAGGACCGCCTTGACTGACAACGAAGCCGTGTCATTCACGATAGTGTAGGTCTGACCTGAGACAAGTTGCGGACAACTGATCATAACAGATCCACTGCCGGAGCCTCCACCGGGATTCCATCCGCCACCACCAGGTCCGTTTCCGGGACCACGTGTAATCTGTTCTCCTGACCGAGGGGAGGAACCGATAGTCGAAGAGTATTCGGCAGGAATTGTGAATGACGCAAGCACTGTGCTACCTGAACTTACGCAAACCTCAGTATCAGCCTTTATCGAGCCTGTAGTGTTCACGAATGCCTGTGTAGAGCCACTCTTGGAAGGATAGGTGTTTCTGCCTCCGAAAGCGAACAGTGTACCTCCGGTGATGTAGACCGCACATCCGGTTTCAGTAGCAGCATCAAGACCCATCTCCGCTCCACCGGAGCCCATCGTGCGTATATATCCGCCTTTTATGTATAGATTGCCGTTGGAGTCGAGGCCATCACCCACAACTGAGATTACAGTGAGGTCGCCTCCTGATACGCTGAAATCGTCAGCGGAATTGATTCCGTCATCGTATGCTTTGACAAAGATTTTTCCACCGTTGATCTCAAGATTTTTCTTGCTTTCTATACCCTCAGCATTGTTTGTAGCGGTCGTTACATAGAACTCCCCATCATTGATGACCACTCCTCCATCGGCTTTGATTCCTTTTGCAGATGACTTGTAATCGGAACTTATGCGGTCGGCCGATGAAGTATAGTTATGGTTGAGACTGCCATTGGAGTAAACGAGCATACCGCCTGATGTAGCGATGGTGATACTGCCGCCGTTTGATGTAAAAAGGCCGTCGCATGAGATTCCCTTACCGCCGCTTCCGGTAGCCTTAAGATTGAGGATTCCCCCGTCGATCTGAACGTTGCCGTCAGCACCGATGCATGCCGAAGACTTCGTCTTATTTTTTGCGCTGTCCCATATACCGTTTGCGTTGGAGGTCAGGTCGAGCGTGCCTCCCGTTACTATTACGTCGGCATCAGCCTTCAGACACTTCGTGGCTTCAGAAGATACGGTTACTGACAGTACACCACCCTTTACTGTGACTGTGCCGGTGTCTTCAGCTTCCCGGTCTGAATCATCTTTAAAAGACACTTGGATGCCGTCGTCACCCGGAGAGGAAATGGTGACGTTTCCACTTTCCATCAGAAAGTATTGGGCACAGTTTATGCCGTCTTTCACGGAGCCGTCGATGTTGAGAGTCAGGTTTTTGATTTCCACATACTCCTTAGCGTAGATAGCATGGGACTTTTTTCCTTTAACGTTAAGTTCCCCTTTGCCTTTGAACTCAAGATGACCCTTGCAGTCAATGGCACCTTTCTGAGAACCGGAGCCATCTGTCAGCGAATTGACAGTGCCGTTCTTTGCGCTGACAGCAATCCTTTTGCCGTTATTTATGTTAAGGGCCGCACCCGAGGGGTTCGTAAGAGTAATCCCCTGAAGTTCTATGGTAGCTTTATATGACCCGGTAAGATTAAAAGAGCCGTCCGAGGCATCACCTTTAAGTACATAAGTAATCTCACCGCAAGTGGATTCGGAAACGAGATCAGACTGCGTGACATTGACGTGTGATCCCTCAGTGGATACCTCTATATATGGACCTATATCTCCGGCGACCAATACTGAGCATGAATTGTCGGAATAATTGATTTCAACCGAATTGGAGTTAACTTCCAGGTCAGATATCTTTATGAGTGACCATTGGGAAAGATCAAAATTGCGTCCGGCTACGTTCACCGTCTCCCCCTCGAACTTCATTTCTCCGGCAGAAGCAGCCGGAAAGTTATAAGTGACTCCATCTTTAATGAAATTTATGGATTGTGCGTGCATCATCACCGCACACAATGCCAACGCCGGAGTTACAATGTATTTATTCATAGCGTCAGAATATTATTTTGAATGATTTGGAAGCTGTCCTTGCGATATAGATTCCTGAAGGGAGGGCACGGCGGGCATCGTCTACTGATGAAAACTCACCTACTTTCGTACCACCTAAAGCATAATATGAAGCATGTTCAGAAAGATCGGCATTTATCTCATCCAGTCCAGCCTGCTCTGTGAAGATCATCGACGAGATGTCGGCGACAGGGAGTGCTTCGTTTACACTTGATGAGGTAAGCAAAAGTTTGCCGTCAGAATAATTCATGGTGAGATTATCGGCAGCCACAGTAATTTCTGAAGCATCCTTCATCTTGAAAGAGAGCCATGGAAAATCGAGCGCGTAAATCGCGGATGATGATAAAAATCCGGCCGCGAGAAGAAGATATTTAAAAGATCCCATATTGTTTTGGTATTGAAAATTATTCATATTTAACTCAACTTTCTTAAGCTTAAGTTGAGGGCTATGAAGTAGTGAGCTTGCGAAACTTAAATATTAATTTAACAATGCCAGTCTCGGAGCATGAATGAAATTCATTTAGCGTACAGGTGTTGTTATAACATTTCAAAAATATTTAATGTTCATATAACGAAGTTGTTTCAAGGTTTGATGATTAAAGATTTTTTTCTTAATTTTGCAATAGATAAAAATGACTTTGATTATGGATACACATAAACCTATAGCGCTTGTGACTGGAGCCACAAGCGGAATCGGCGAGGCTTGCGCACGTCGCCTACATGGTGCGGGCTATCGCGTCATAATTACCGGAAGAAATACTGAGAGGCTGGAGGCTTTGAAGGCAGAGCTTGGAGCTGACGCTCTGGCGCTGACGTTTGACGTGCGCGACCGTGAGGCTGCGGAGGCAGCCATCGCGTCCCTTCCCCCAGAATGGCAGGAGATAGAGGTGCTTGTCAACAATGCAGGTCTTGCTCTCGGACTTGAGAAGGAGTATGAAGGTGACTACCGCGACTGGGACACGATGATCGACACGAACATAAAAGGATTGCTCTACATGACCCGTGCCGTGGTGCCGGGAATGGTGGCTCGCGGCAAAGGACACGTGGTCAACATCGGTTCGGTGGCAGGAGACGCGGCCTATGCCAATGGAAACGTGTATTGCGGTACGAAAGCTGCGGTCAAGGCCATCACGGATGGCCTGCGCATAGACTTAGCGGAGACTCCAGTCAGGGTGACGCTCCTGAAACCGGGACTTGTGGAGACCCGCTTCAGCGAAGTTCGTTTCCATGGCGACACCGAAAGAGCCGCCAACGTATATAAAGGAATCATACCTCTGACAGGCGACGACATCGCCGACGCGGCCCTCTATGCAGTGCAGGCCCCACCACACGTACAGATAGCCGAAATGCTCATCCTCGCCACCCACCAAGCCAGCGGCAGCGTCATCTGCCGAAAATAAAATTCTTCTTAAGAATGATGTAGCCCGAATGATGCCGACAGTTGAGCCTTACTATAGAATCATTCTCAGCGTCTATTGTGGCAATGTCCGGAAGTATCCTGCGGAGTGCATCCTCTGTCTGCATATTGTCGCAGGCCATCTCCGTCATCATTCCATCTCCTAATGTAATGGAGTCGCCGGAAAGTGTATAATATCCGCTGATTGAATTACAATTGGTAATAATGGCGTATGTGCTGTCGGTAAACTGCACATATTGTCTGACATCGGGTAGAATCTCGGCAGGACGAACATAATCCGAGTCATTGAAGAAAATATTTTCAATATTCCACTGTCCCTTCAAATCGACAGTTGCTTCTGTGGCAATGTCATTGACTGCGGCACTGTCATTATCAACAGAGCCTTTATTTCCTGTGCATGATGCCATCATAGCTACAGCAAAGCATGCCGTCATTAATCTTATGTTCATATACGTATGTAATGTTAAAATGTCATGTTTATTGCTTGAGAGGGTCAAGCCAGTAATGCGCTTCTTTCCACTCTGGATCAGCTTCCATGACAAACTCGAAGTGGAAAGGATAATTGCCGGATTTTATTAGCGATTGGAGAAAGTCATTTGCTTTTTCCGGATTGTTGACATACCACATGGCCTGCGTCTCGCCGTTACCCGTCACTCGTCCGAGGAAGACGGCGTTTGGATGGGTCTTGTCTATAGCCAAATGCTCGCAAAGATAGTCTGTGAAATCTTGCATCTTTACTGTATTCTCTTTATCGGGCATAGCATCGCCAATTGTGTTCTCAAAACTCAATATGAGTGAGAGATACCATCGGAGCGGCTCTTTCGGAGCAAGCTCTAAGATCGCCTCGTTGAATACGCAGACATACGGTTTCCCGTCAAGACTTACATTAGCGGCTACAAGCCGTTCTTCAGGAATATAAACATCATATCTGCCCGAAGCCATCACTTTAGGCTCGCTCTCTTTCTTCCCCTTTCCTTTAAAAAAATCAAATATTCCCATAATGTTTCCTGCACTGGCAACCATCATGATCATTACAAAGATGGTTGCCATCAAT
Source organism: Muribaculaceae bacterium (assembly GCA_029060285.1). Taxonomy (GTDB): domain Bacteria; phylum Bacteroidota; class Bacteroidia; order Bacteroidales; family Muribaculaceae; genus Lepagella. The sequence continues at coordinate 15,639 of JAIDUH010000068.1, forward strand.
TTTGAGTACATATATGTATTGGTATTGTATTATTCACCGTGGGCGAATTTAATCATTTTTTCCCAATCAACAAAAGATTCAATGGATTTTAATTCAAAAATTGCAAATCTTTTGACTTAATTATTTAATTTCCATTATTATAAACATGCATTGTTTGCAGTCAACGAAACAGGACGGCCTGTATGATACTGAGTCTTTTTAAGAAGAATGGAGTTGATGCGAACATATTTTCTAAAAAAATCCTGCATAAAGTATGTTGCAAACATAATCGATCTGCGTCTACCTAATAGATGGAGAGAGAATTTTTCATATTAGCCTTCCGCAATGTGCGACGACGCCTGATGGCACGACATAGCGACGACGATGAAGACGCCCTGCAGGATGCCTTCTGCCGCCTCTGGACCCGTCGCGATGACTTCTCATCGCAAGGAGAAGCAGAAGGATTCCTGACAGTAGCTGCCAGAAACATCACCGTCGACACTCATCGCCATAGGCAAGCGCATCCGGAAACTGATATTGAGAATGCCAATAAATACACCTCGGACGATGACGAAGCATCTTCCAAAAAGGAGCAAATCCTCGAGATCAAAAGTCTTATCCGGACTTATCTGTCTCCGAGAGACCGAGAAATCCTTGTTCATCGAGACCATGACGGGTGGGAATTCGATGAAATTGCATCCCACTATCAAATTTCGGAAGCTAACGCCCGAATGATCGTATCGAGATCGCGTAAGACTATACGTGAAATTTACCTAAAACGACAGAAATTATGAAAGAAAAAAACATACATAAGATCATTGACCTTTATTTTGAAGCTCAGTTGTCACGCCCTGAAGAAGAGGAACTCCTCAGCTTGCTGCTGGCTTTCAAAGGTGACGACGATATGGTGAAAGAGGCTCTCGCCGTGATGCTTATGGGCAGAAATCCGGCAGTGCTGGCTGAGCATGGCAGGCAAGCGGCCATTAAGGCTCCTTTAAAAAGCCGTTTTCCCGGATTCCGTGGCATAAAGCGTGTAGTTGCGGTAGCTTTGGTAGTCATCACTTGTGCCACTCCTCTTTTGTATCGTCACTATCATAACTCAGGAGTTGAAATTGAAGGAATGATGGCTTACGTAGGTGGGATAAAGGTGAGCGACCATTCAGAGATAATGAAAATAGTAGATGATCAGCTGAATGATATCAGCACGTCTTCAGAATTCTTCTCACAGACGATCGCCTCGGATCTTGATGATATCAGGAATGCATTTAACGAAGAGGGTATATGAAACATAATTTGTATAGATGGATAGCATTCTCAGTTATCCTGGTGTTTAGCCTTGCCAGTTCGATTGCCTCGGGCGAGAACTTGAATGTCTCCCCTTTCTTTAAAGAGGATTTCGCCAAGAGCCCAGCCGTCACAATGGTATCTTTTTCCGGAAAGCAGACTGATTGGAAGGGTTTGGCTGTCTATAAAAGCGTATCGGTGGCAGGCGATAATGAAAAGGCAGATGCTATCGCAAGGGGTGTGAAAAAAGATGGGGCAAAAGCCGATTTCAAGGAGACTTCATTTAGGGATGGGAAACTATATTTCGGGTTCTACGGACTCGGTGGGGAAGGCCAGCATAGAAGATATCTTTTTTATCTTGATATGCGTCCAAAAGGGAAAGACAAGACGACACTTGTATATATCGAAGGGGATTGGTCGGCAGACGAAGTTAAGGAAATGATAACCAAAAAAATCAAATAACATGAGGGATTTATTATTGACCATAATATTGATTGCAGTCCCGGTCTGCAATGCCATGGCACAGATGCCGGAAACTCCTGACACAGTGAAAATTATTGATAATGCAGAAAAAATCCTCGTGTCGCGCGATGCAGACACTACCCTGATAGAGATAGAGAGCGACAACAAAAAAGGTAAGGAACTCTTTTCTTATTCTGTCACAGTCAAAGATTCCATAGCTGATGACTATGACTCGTCGATTGACTTCGAAATTCCTTTTGGAATAGGGAAAGACAAGTCAAAGCATAAAAAATCTTCTCGGCTCAGGACTTCGATATTCTTCCTTGGGCATCCCTACATAGGGCAAAGATTCAACTATTCAGATAAGGGAAATGTCAAGAATTCAATAGAACTTGGATTCAGAGAAATCGTAGGTATAGAGTGGAGCAGGGGGAGGTGTACACCCACCTTCTCAATGGGAGTTGGAATTGGGGCTCAATGGTATGGAGCTCAAGATGGATTTGCATATAAGCGTATTGGATCTAAATTGGTTCTGTTTCCTGTAGAGGATGACTGTTCGGTCAAATCTACTTGGATGAATGTAGTAAATTTCCAAGTTCCGTTGCTGCTTACCCTCCCGATGGGATGTGACGTAAAATTCACTTTAGGCGGGATTGGATGTTTCAATACATTCGCACTTGCTCAAACAGAGCTTGCAAATGGCCCGACAAAAATCAAAACCACCTACAAAGGTCTACAGCAACGTCTTTTCACTGCAGAATTAATGTGCTCTCTCGGACTCTTCGACATATTGGGAGTCTATGCATCTTGGAGTCCGATGACTCTTTTCCAAGCACCATACGGACCTCAACTTAAATCCTGGAGCATCGGAGCCACTTTCAATTTCTAATCAATAGCTAATCATATGAAAACATTACGATATATCTTTGTCCTCTCCCTTCTTTTCTCTATCAAGACGCTTGCATATAGCGAAGTTCCTGACACCCTGATTGCTGTGGATTCCCCATCGAAAGTAATCATCACTGAAAGTTCCGAAGGCACAAAGATCACTGTGACCGACAATGAGAACGGAGCTGAAGAATCTCATTTTATAGCATATACTCCGGGAGCAAATGTAAAGACTTCACGAAAATCGTCAGTCTCATTATTTAATATTCCCGGACTTGACTGCATGAACAGACAGGAAAAATGCGGACGCTCAGGAAGCAGATGGCTGTTGGGAATGGAGGGTGTTTGTATAGGATTAAATGAGGCTCACGCCCAGACTGGAGGAGGCGGTCTGCAATGGTCGAAGTCATTTGAAATCAGTTGGCTGAGTTGTTTGAATATTGGTTATTCGTTTAATAGGTCGCGTATATATCTCGGTCTCGGATTCGACTGGAGGAATTACAAGGCTACAGCTGACAGGCGCTGGCTCGTTGCAACCGAAGCAGGGGGCGTAGAATGGGGGGAGGCACCCGAAGGAGTACACGTAAGATACTCACGCCTGAAAGTTTTCAGCCTGCAAATGCCATTGTTGTATGAATGGAGAGTTCCAAAATCGAGATTGAAACTCAAGCTTGGTCCCATACTCAATTTCAACACGTATTCTTCTATCAAAGGGGTTTATGATGACTCTTTCGGCAACCGTTGCGAATTTTTCACGAAGGAATTCAAACGAAATCCAACGACATTGGACTTTTTCGGAGCAATTTCATATCACAACGCACTTGGCATCTACGTCCGATATTCACCAATGAAGGTCTTGAAAGACCCCTCCCCCATCAACTTCACTCCCTTCACCATAGGAATCGGATTTATCATATGATCATAAATTGATATACCCTCTCACATGCCGGGCTTGCCAAACGAATAAATGGGCCTCAAGCTATACGTGCCGTTGCTTCGGCGAATGCTGCAAATCCTATCTCAATACTCATAATACTCATACCTTGCCACAGTATCTCCTTACCTTAGAATCCGATCTAAAACAGCTTCTTTAATAAGAAATTTATCAATGAAGAGTTTTATATGTCAATGGAAATATGTAAATTTGCAATTTACTAAAAATCTAAGACATGAAACAGTATGCAATATTGATAGGATTGATGCTTCCCGTAATGGGGATGGCTCAGAATGTAAGCTGGTATTCCTCTTCAGATAATGATTTCTGGAGAAAGGGGAAAAATCTGAAGATGGAGGGAAAGGCTTCGCAAACTCCTGTGATAACAATCGGTTCTGCTGACAAAGGTCATAAAATGAAACACTGGGGCACGACATTCAACGAACTCGACTGGGATGCATTCATAGCCCTTTCACGTGATGATCAGGACAGGCTCATGCACAATCTCTTTTCGCCGGATGGCGACCTGAGATTCACGCGTGGACGAATCGGGATGAACTGCAACGACTATGGTAGAAGTTGGTTTAGCTGTGATGAAGTGGAAGGAGATTTCGAATTGAAATATTTCAATATAGACCGCGACAAGACAAGTATCATCCCTCTTATCCGCGCTGCGCAGAAATATAATCCGGACCTTACTTTTTGGACATCTCCATGGTCTCCACCAAGTTGGATGAAGATAAATGGGGACTATCCGGTAAGGAGCAGCGAATATAACACGATGGATCCGCGTAAGGATTATTTCCTTTTCAGTGAGGCAGTGGAAATGAATGAAGACCAGAAGAAACTTTCTGAGGAAAGAAAAGACCGGTTTCCACGAAGACTCGCAACTCAGGATTATTTCATTCAAGATCCACGCTACCTACAGACGTATGCAAACTATTTCAGCAAGTTCGTAGATGCATATGAGGCTGAAGATGTCCCAATCGACATGGTAGTCTATCAGAACGAGGCGTACAGCTATACTCCATATCCAGGCTGTGCCTGGACAGCGGAAGGAACTGTGCGGTTCAACCGTGACTATCTTGCCCCGACACTTCAGAAAAAGAATCCGGATGTTAAAATATATCTCGGAACTTTCAACACCAATCGTCAGGATCATGTAGAGAAAGTGCTTTCCGACCCTGTTCTTCGAAGTCAGCTTTCTGGATTGGCATTCCAGTGGGAAGGGCGAGAGATCCTTCCTGCCATAAGAGAGCAGTATCCGGAATTCAGCTATATATGCTCTGAAAGCGAATGCGGAAACGGAGATATGGACTGGAAAGCCGGAGAACATACATTCTTCCTGATAGGAGACAACATTGGCAAGGGATGCGATGAATGGTATAACTGGAATTTCCTTCTTCCGAAGAGGGGACGAAGCCAATGGGGCTGGGAGCAGAATGCACTTGTGGAGCTTGATCCGGAGACCCACACAGTGCGCTACACTCCGGAATATTATGCTGTGAAGCATTTTTCCAATGTTGTAGATCAAGGAGCGGAGATACTGGGATATGAATGTAATGATAATAAGCGGACATCTATATTAGTGGCAAGGAATCCTGATGGCAAGTATGTTGCTGTTGCGGGCAATTTCACTGATGACGCCCAGCCAATGACAATAGAAATAAATGGTAAATATCTGAATATTAATCTTCCTGCCCATTCATTCAATACCTATATAGTAAACTGATACTCGCGTATAGTAAACTGACACTCGCAAGCGGAAAGCAAGACCGGCGCCATAACCTACGGAAACTATCTCATGTGGAATACCGCCGTCAAGCATTTGAGAGCGTAACGCACTTCAAACTTAATTTCAAGTAAGAATCCATTCTCGATAATATGCGTTTATTTTGATCAGATGCTTAATAGTTTAACGTAAAATTAATACTTTCATGAAGTTAAATCTGTTCCCTATCGATATTAGCATGAATTATAGGCCGTTTCTAAAGGCGGCTTTCGCAATGGCAGAAGAGGCCGGAGACATCCATATGCGTTATTTCCGCACTCACAACCTGCAGCAATCTACCAAACTTAACGACAGCGATGTCGTCACAATCGCCGACAAGGAGGCGGAGGCTGCAATTCTCAACTATATCCATACTAATTTTCCTGATCATGGAATCATATCGGAAGAAGCCGGACGTGATCATGAGGACAGGGAATGGCGTTGGGTGATCGACCCTCTTGACGGCACCACAAATTTTGCTATGGGTCTTCCGCCATTCTGTGTTTCTATCGCCTTGGAGCATAAGAAAGAAGCTGTAATAGGTGTAGTCTATGTCCCTTATCTGCAAGAATGCTTTTATGCGGTGAAGGGGGGCGGGGCGTGGCTCAATGGCAAACCTATTCACTGCTCCGAAAAAGCGGAGATGTCAAAAGCTGTAGTCGCTACCGGAATGCCCTACGACCGCAATGACAATTCCGATAACAATCTCACTGAAATAAGCCGAATGGCATTTCGCGTCAGGGGTATCCGGCGAATGGGATCCGCCGCTATTGATCTTTGCTACACAGCTGCCGGATTTTTTGATGCTTATTGGGAACTGAATCTCAACAGGTGGGATGTGGCAGCAGGGCAACTTATTGCAACGGAAGCCGGAGCCATCGTTGAATCTATACGCTCAGACCGCAATCATTCTATTCTTGCGTCAAATCCCAACATCATTGACTCGATGCGCCAAATACTTTCCCCTGAAACAATTTAAATCAACAAAGTAACTAACAATATTATGATATATGGGAAAAGAGAAGAAAGAATACGCGGAGAAGAATAAGGCATGGCTGGAAGAGAAAGCTCACGAGACGGGAGTTCAGGCTCTTGATGGCGGAGTGTATTATCGTGTGATTAAGTCGGGGAATGCAGACGGAAGAACACCTGACAGGAATAGTGTAGTGACGGCGCATTATACAGGGAAGACAATCAATGGTAAACAGTTTGACAGTAGTCTTGGTGGAGTTGCACCGGCATTTCGTCTAAAGGATTTGATTGAAGGTTGGATTATTGCATTGCAGCAGATGCATGTTGGAGACAAGTGGGAATTATATATTCCTGCCGATAAGGGATACGGGAAATTCAGTCAACCCGGGATTCCGGGAGGCTCCACCCTGATTTTTGAAATAGAACTGCTTGGGATAGCATAGCAAATCAACTCCTGAAGGGATTTCTACGTTATAATATTACATCACAATAAAAATTTACTACTATGGATTTTATAACAGAAAAAGACCGTATTTATGCCACCGACCCTTCAGGTAATATAATAGCTGAAGTGACGTTTCCTACAGCAGACGGAATATCGACAATCGACCATACATTTGTGGACCCTTCTCTGAGAGGAGAAGGGATTGCAGGGAAATTAGTTAAACTTGCGGCAGACAAAATCTTGTCTGAGGGCAATAAGATAGCTGCCACATGCTCATATGCTGTAGCATGGTTTAAGCGTCATCCTGAATACCATTTAGTATGCTCCGGTCCGGTCGCATGCAGAATCGACCGAAGAAAATAATACTGTTTTATGGGAAAGTTATTGGAACGGCATAAGGCAGTGCATCATTTCGGCAATCTGCCCGGCAACGGCATCGTGGAGCATTGCTCTATGAGCAGTGACATATTGGGTGTCAATAAGGATTTTTCAATTTATTTGCCAAACGGATATGAAGACAACGACCGGCGTTATCCGGTCCTATATCTGTTCCACCCGGCAGGAGGCACACATGAGATGTGGATAAGCATGGGCAATCTGCCGCAGATAGCCGACGATGCCATCCGCTCGGGAATGGCAGTGCCGATGATCATCGTAATGCCGGATGCAGGCGGAAACGGAGATTTTCATCTCGGGCAACATTTGGGCTACTTTTCTGTGCCGGGCTGGGACTATGAGGCATACTTTCACAAAGAACTTATTCCGCTGATAGATTCTACCTATAGAACTATTGCGGATAAAAAGCACCGTGCCATTACCGGAGCCTCAATGGGTGGAGAGGCTGCAATCGCCTATGCCCAGAAACATCCGGAACTATATGGAGCGTCGTGTGCCATGAGCGGAATCCTCGGACATCCGGAGCAAAGCCAGATGGCTCAGACTGACAAAGACTATGCAGCATCGTTAATTACTAATGATCCATCCGCATTCGTGAAGAACGCCACGCCACAGACTATCGACCAGCTTAAGAGTATAAGATGGTACGCCGATTGCGGCGACTGCGACTACTTCTATGAAGGGAATGTAGAGTTCTTTCTCGCAATGAAGACTAAGGGTGTCCCAATCGACTACCGAATGCGCAGCGGAGTACACGGCTGGTATTACTGGATCACCGGCCTTGCACCGATCCTGCATTTCCTATCCATCGGATTTGAATAAATGCTTTCACCGTTATGATAAAAGTGTCCTGAAATACCCTAAAGGGTAAGTTGAGGCATTTATATCTTCCAATTCTTACAAAAGTCAGGCAGCTATTTCTGAATATACTTCCAGACGCGGGAATGCTGATAAAGGAGATATACAGTGCCTTTTATCGGATTAATGATGCGGAGACCCTGAAGAGTATAGAGGTCGTAAGGTTTTGAAAAGTCCGGCAGTGAAGATTCATCATAAGCGAGGAAACCGTCGACTCCCGCCGCATCCTTCTTCATCAGCACTACCCTGTCGGCCCTAAACTCCTGACGTGTCGCACCACTGCGAAGGTCAGCCTGCCAACCAAGACAATACTCTCCCGGAACACGTACAGTGAAATGGATGCCATAAATGTTATCATCGACTAAAGCATCGTTTATATCGCACCATGCCAGGGATTCGGCAGTGATATCGGCGGTGGGAAGAACACGGCTGTTAAAGAACATATAAGCCGGGGACATTTGGTATAGGGTATTGTAATGTGCTCCGAAGAAATAATCTCCCTGATCAAGATACACATTACGGTAAATACGTGCATCCGAGATGTTCCCGTCGTTGTTCATGAAGCGGTCGTCCCATACACCAAGCATAAGGGAAGGGGCTCCTGAATATTTGTCTATACCTTGCTTCACTCCTTCAGATCCGGCAGGAACAGAAAAGTTTTCTACAGTCCAATTAAGCGGACGTGCGAAACGTGTTCCTGTCTCTGTTCCTGTTGTAGCGAAATTGTCAGCTTCCACCAGCATCACAGAGGTTATATCATCACCGAAAGCGGAATCTTCCGGTCCACCCGGATTCCTCGTGGCAAGCACATCTTCCCAATCTTTTTTCAACTCAAAGTAAAACGGGGCCACCTGATTCTCTTCAAGCTCTTCGATCTGTTTACCCGCGTTCTCGGCCAAAGCCAGCATAGCATCGAAGTTTTCTTCGGTAAACCAACCGGAATCAGTACCAATGATTCCGCGTGAATAGACACTGTCAGTCAAACCGTTGATCTCAGCTATCAGAGAAGATACATCCTCGCGGTCGCAGCTGGCGAGCCTTAACAACGCCACCTTCATGGCACGGAATTCCTGGGTATCGCTCCCCTGTGAAAGGTCGGCCTGCCATCCGAGGTAGATATCCCGCTCTCCATCCAGAAAAAACCAAAGTCCATAATAGTCCGAACCACTTTCGGCACATTGGTTGACACGTTGAAACGCCATGGAAGTTTCAGGCAGGACTGATGTCGGAGCCAGCTTCTCAGAGACGAACATATAGGCTCGGTCAGAGATATTGTAGGTCGTATTGTATGTTGCTCCAAAGAAATATAGACCTTGAGGGAGGGTTATTCTCCTGTAGATTCGTGCGTTGGCAAGGTCACCATCAGTATTAGCCTCACGATCGTTCCAAATGCCGAGACTCAAGGCATCGGAGCCAGCATATCTGTCAAGACCCTGTTTCACTCCATCGAAACCGTTTGGTATGTTGAAATTCTCTACAGTCCAGTTGGCCGGGCGTCCGAACCGGGCTGTACCCTCCGATCTTTTGAAGCTGCTCCGCTCCACAAGTTTCTCAAGTGTAATGTCCTCATCGCAGGCTGTAATATCAGAATTTAAGCCCCCTTTATTGACACCGTTACCAAGAAATTCCTTGTATATGCCATTAAGCTCGGTAAAAAGAGAATCAAGCCTTTCATCGTCGACATTTCCGACCTGAGCGCGTACGGCCTCCAAGACATCCCTCAGATCATTACAACTCCGGATATCATACTTGCCTGTGTTTGCATAGCTGGCATCTACACCCTGAAGGAACCTGTCGATGCTTTCTATGAGAACCGACAGACGCTCCGACATACCCACTTCCGTATTGTCAACAGTTACAGCAAGCACCGGGGCAATCTTATCGGTATGATCCGAGGGAAGTATGACATGAAGGCCATCGTTCTCAAGGCTAAAATCAATTGGACCATAACCAAGCAGTTTCACTGAGGTGACATTGCCGCTATATGTGTCGGCAAGCTTGGAGAATGATTTGACCACATATTCCGGAGCTTCCGGCCAGCCCATTATGGTAGCGTAGATTATACCGTTTTTCTGAACGAAACGCACATCTGCGGAACTATAGTTCTGTCCCTCGTTGAAGCCTTGGGCATTCATGGGATTATCGGCCTCCGCAAGAGGACCTTCGCCGAATGTCTTCCAAGTACGCGTGCCGTAGATGCTCTCGCTATTGATATCCATCCACGCCTTTATGCCGTCAAGCACCGCACGCTCCTTCTCATCGATGGTGCCGTCCCCCTTGACCGGCACACTGAGGAGAAGGTTACCGTTCTTGCTGACCACATCGACAAGCATCTTGATTACTGTGGCAGCGCTCTTGTAGCGGTTCTCGTTATAGACGGCCTGATTGTAATGCCAGTCTCCGATACAGGTACATGTCTGCCAGTACTCATCCTGCATACGGTCTGGAATACCACGCTCCACGTCCCACATCATGGCTTCCTTGATATGCGGCTGAAGCTGCTTGCCCGTGACCACCACATTCTGAGTTCCTCCGTTGTTTTTCGCACTATGGTTATAATAGCTTGAAAGGAAGTCGAGTCCCCACTGTTCGTCACATCCCCAGAACGGGAGAGCCGTATCGTCAAAATATATCATGTCGGGATTATAGTCGTATACGAGCTGGAGCGTACGGTTCATAAGCTTTTTCTTGTATGCTTCATCGGGTAGGGAGACTCCGTTACCCCAGTCCCACTGACTGTGGATTGTGCCTGAATTATCCCACCCCGAACTATGGGTGTGGTTTTGGGCGTAAAGCTCCTGTGGATCGTAACCTTTCCACCATTTCTCCGTTCCGTCAGCGTTAAGCTTATAGCCATCTTCCTTGGTAAGTCTTCCGTCGAACTGCTGTGAAGGTTCAAGCCATGACCATGCGTGGCTTGCATGGACACTGACACCTAAAGGAAGCCCCGCTTCCCGACAGGCCTCACTCCATTCGCCGACAAGGTCACGCTTAGGACCAATGTTGACAGAATTCCATTCCTGATAAGGACTGTTCCAAAGGTCAAAATTATCATGATGGTTGGCAAGCGTCATGAAATAGCGGGCGCCTACGCTTTTATATAGGTCGACTAATTCTTTCGGATTCCAGTTTTCCGCTTTCCATTCGTTGCAAAGGTCCTTAAGTCCGAATTCCGAAGGATCACCGTAATGGGATTTATGCCAGTTGTACTGTCCTGAACCGGGATAGTACATAAAACGGGCATACCAGTCACCATCTTCAGCCTCACATTGAGGCCCCCAATGGGCCCAGATGCCGAATTTAGCATCCTTGAACCATTCCGGACATTCCCAGGCAGCCAGACTTTCCCATGATGGTTTAAATGAGCCCACTGTGTAGGCTTGATCCTGAGTCGGCTTCTCCGCGGATGCGCACACCGTGAAAAAAGCGCATAGAGCCATGGATATGGCTGATTTTGAGTTCTTCATCTTTATTGTAAAATATAGTTTCGTGTATTTAGGTTATCTTAATCATCTACTCGTGTCGCAACGCGCCAGAATAATGCACAAAGATATAACTTTTTTCATTGACAACAAAATTTTTTTGACTTTTCATAGTTGCATAAGTTTAGTCCAAGTCCATAGGACAACCACAGTACATGAATAGACGTTATAATTATAGTCGTCACAGACATTGAACAATAAATATTACTCAGTAGTAAGGCCAAAGAGGAAGTTAGGTTGTAATTTTGCATTTCAAGAATCAACTCGCTCATCGGGGTCGTCAAGGAGCAGATGGGCTCCGATGTCCGCAACGGCGACGTGTTCATCTTCATAGGGAGCAGCCGCAGGCTTATGAAGCTGCTCAATGCCGAGGACGGCGGTATGGTCATGTACGTCAAGCGTCTCGAGGCGGGGCGCTTCCGCATACCCGAGTACGACGAGTCAACCAGAAGCTATCCTATGGAATGGCGTGACCTGGTGGTGATTTTAATAACTACAAAAACTGAGGTTACGAATTTATATCTTCCAATCCAAACAAAATTGCAGTAATCGGCTAGTATACATGCCTATTCTGCGATCTTTATCAAGTCATGTCACTATGGAGTTGAGTGAGTTTAACATGGAATTGTTGGTAAGGCAACCTGAAACTTCAAAAAAATTTATTATCTTTGCAGACCACAAAAATATGACACCTTCATGACACTGAAAAGTATATTGTGTATATATCTGGCAGCAATATTTCCTTCCATAATATGCGCAGACAGTATTTCTGTAGGGATTTCTTCTTTGTCGGAACCTAACGACACAATTCTCCAGACTCCTTCAGAGCTGAAGGAAATAGTGGTGAATGCCACTCAATCAGGCAGACGGAAACTGAGGACCGGCACCAATACGGAAATCATAACATCGGCAGAACTGAAAAAAGCGGCGTGCTGCAACTTGGGGGAAAGTTTCACGACAAACCCTTCGGTGGATGTGTCGTATACTGACGCTGCTACAGGTGCTCGCCAGATAAAACTCCTCGGACTTGGAGGACAATACGTGCAAATGCTCACAGAAAACTATCCCAACTTCCGTGGAGCGGCATCAGCTTACGGACTCGGCTATATGCCGGGACCTTGGATGAGTTCCATTCAGGTCTCAAAAGGGGCAAGCAGTGTGAAAAATGGATATGAGTCAGTGACGGGACAGATAAATATAGAGATGCTGAAGCCGCAGAATGACCAGTCGCTATCTATCAACGCTTATGCCAACCAAATGGGGAAGGGTGAATTCAATGCCACGGGCAACCTCCACTTTGGAGAGCGATGGAAAGGAGGAGTGTTGCTTCACGCTGAAAATTCATTCGCTACCCACGACGGTAACGGAGATTCCTTTATTGATGCGCCAAAAATCCGGCAGTTGTCAGGGATGACGCGATGGATATATCAAGGCGACCGATATGTGATGCAGGCTGGAGTGAAGATTCTCGACGAACTCCGGGAAAGCGGACAAATAGGACATAATACTGAACATTTATTAAATCCCTACACAATCAGCATTGACACCAGAAGATGGGAAGCCTTCACAAAGAACGCCTACATATTCGACCGGGAAAATTCCGGCAACGTGGCGCTCATCCTATCCGGCTCGCTCCACGACCAGGATTCACGTTACGGGAAGCAGTTCTACAATGTAGACCAAAAGAATATCTATGCATCCCTGATGTTTGAACAGACATGGAGAGAGACGCATGCTCTATCGACAGGAATAAGCCTAAACGGGGATTATTATGGCCAGACGATGGACATCAGCCGGCAATTTTCAGAGGTGAGACACTTAAAGGAGAATGAGACCACACCGGGCGTATACGTACAGTATACCTTCACACCCTCATCAAAATTCACCGGAATGGCAGGACTGAGATATGACCATAGTTCTATATATGGATCGATGCTTACACCCCGCCTTCATCTGCGCTGGAACCCTATCGACGAGTTGTCGCTCCACGCATCTGCAGGCAAAGGCTACCGCTCCCCTCACCCATATGCTGACAACACCTGGCTTCTCGCATCTGCACGCAGCATATTGATTGACGAAGACCTGCATCAGGAAGAGGCTTGGAACTTCGGAGGAGGACTAAGCGGGAAATTTCACATTGGCAATGTAGCCTTTGACTGGAACGCAGAGTATTACTATACAAATTTCCTGCATCAGACCGTAGTTGACCTCAATATGGATCCTCATGCCGCGCACATCCTGGATCTCACAGGCAAATCCTTTTCACACTCTGCACTTGCTGAACTCTCAATGACTCCTATCAGCGAGTTGACATTGACCTTGGCAGGCAAAATGGATGATGTCCGTATCGATTTCGGACGCGGAGTGGAAGCAAAGCCACTTCACTCAAGATGGAAAGGGTTGTTCACCGCTTCTTACGCCCCGATGATGGGTTTATGGCAGTTTGACGTATCTCTTGCTATCAACGGAGGCGGGAAAATGCCCGTATCATATGCAGACAAAGGGGGGGAAAATGCATGGGCACGCACATATAAGGCATTTCCTCAATTGAATGCACAAATCACTCGCAATTTCCGACATTGGAGCATATATGCAGGGGGTGAAAACCTTACAGGCTACCGGCAGAAGATGCCTGTGATCGGAGCCGGAGATCCTTGGGGCAACAATTTCGATGCGACAATGGTCTATGGACCAATTGAAGGAGCTATGATATATGTAGGATTCAGATACAATATTACAAAATATTGAGCGTTAATCAAACATATAAACATCCACACCACAAAAGAATATGAAGAAATTAATATACGCAGCCGCAATGGCAGCTTTACTTGCTTCCAGTGCATTGGCTGAGACAAAACAAGCAGTCTACACTGTCAATCCGCAGATGAGTTGCCAAAACTGTGAGAACAAGATCAAATCAAACCTTCGTTTTGAGAAAGGGATAAAGAAGATTGAGACTTCACTCAATGATCAGACAGTCACAGTGACTTACGATGACACCAAGACCGACTCTGAGAAAATCATTGCCGGATTCAAGAAAGTAGGTTACACGGCTGTCGCCGCAGATGGCAAATGTGCTGAGAAGAAGGATTGTTCTGCAAAAAAAGAATGCTGCAAAGCCTCCAAATGTGAAAAAAAGGAGGAAGGGAAATGCGAAAACAAGTGTGATAATCACTGCAAAGGACATAATAAATAATTTTTTAGAGCCTGTCTCATTTTTTGAGATGGGCTCTAAATAAAGCAGATATAATGGAGAAAGAGGATATCATATTGAAGGGTGTTGCGGCAAAGACCGGGCTGCCGCAAAAAGGGGTGGCAGCGGTCATAAAGCTGCTTGATGATGGTGCCACCGTACCTTTCATAAGCCGTTACCGCAAGGAACTGACCGGGAGTATGGATGAAGTGGCTGTACGCGCAGTTGAGGCTGCCCTCAAGTCGCAACGTGAGCTCGAGGCGCGCCGGGACTTCATCCGCGAAGCGATAGCCAATGCCGATGCCCTTGATGCCAAGACTGCCGAACTTCTTGACAAGGCTTCTTCGATGACAGAATTGGAGGATATCTACGCTCCATATAAACCTAAGAAACGTACCCGAGCCACGATTGCCCGCGAGAAAGGACTCGAACCTCTCGCTAAACTGATAATGTCAGGGCGACCTGAAGACTGCAGTGAGGCTGCACGTCGGTTTGTCGGGAAAAACGAAGTCAAAGATACTCAGGAGGCTCTTGCCGGGGCTTCGGATATAATTGCTGAGTGGGCATCTGAATCTCCCCGACTCAGAAATATTACACGCAATCATTACCAGCGGGCAGCCTCAATTGCCTGCACTCCCACAAAAGGCAAGGACGAGGAACTGAAAGCATCTCCGTTTGCACAATATGCTGACTTCTCTCAGAGTGTAAGGCGAATGCCATCTCATCAATACCTGGCCCTGCGGAGGGCTGAGACAGAAGGTCTCGTAAAGGTGAAATACGAGTTGCCGGAAAAAGGTGCGGAATTGCGTGATAAACTGATGGACAACTTCGGTCCGCATTACGCATCGAGAGAGTGTTCTGACATAATCGACGCTGCAGTGGAAGATGCTGCGAAAAGACTTCTATGCCCATCTGTAGAGACTGAAGTGTCAGCTTCATTGAAAGATGAGGCCGATAAGGTGGCAATTGACATATTTGCCGGCAATCTGCGCCAACTTCTTCTCGGTGCGCCGTTAAAAGGGCATCGCATTCTTGCGATAGATCCCGGCTACAGAACAGGATGCAAAGTTGTAGCTCTTGACCAGCAAGGCAATCTTCTTGCCGATTCTGTGATATACCCGGTGCCTCCACGCAATGACTTCGATGGAGCTCACAAGACAATCGAGCTGCTTATGAATAGGCATCACCTTGACACTGTGGCAATCGGCAATGGCACGGCATCGCGCGAGACCGAAAAATTCGTAAAAGGAAGCGGTCTTGTGCCTGACAAGGCAGTCTATATTGTCAGCGAAAATGGCGCGTCAGTATATTCTGCTTCAGAGGTGGCACGGAAAGAGTTTCCCGATAAGGATGTCACTGTCCGAGGAGCCGTCTCCATAGGTCGTCGTCTTATCGACCCATTGGCTGAACTCGTAAAGATTGATCCTAAATCGATTGGAGTAGGTCAATATCAACATGATGTAGACCAAGCCAAGCTCAAAGATATGCTCGACTACACTGTCATGAGCTGCGTGAATGCAGTGGGTGTGGATGTAAACACTGCCAGCGAACAACTTCTATCATACGTGTCAGGAATAGGTCCGGCACTTGCGAAAAACATTGTAGCCTACCGGACTGCCAACGGGGATTTCCGGACCCGAAAGGAATTGAAAAAAGTGCCTCGCCTTGGCGACAAGGCATTCGAGCTAAGCGCTGGATTCCTGCGGATTCCCGGTGGTGACGAACCTCTTGACAACACCGGCATACATCCGGAGAGCTACGGACTGGTCAAGGAGATGGCAAAGAGCATACGCCACGACGTGTCGGAACTTCCTGCACACGCAGAACTCCTCGACAGCATCGATGTAAAAGCCCTTGCCGACAAGGGAATCGGTGGATTAGAGACTATGACAGACATCATTTCGGAATTAAAGAAGCCTGGACGAGACCCTCGCACAGATGATGACAACGAGGCTTTCACACCCGGAATCGAAGATTTCGATCACTTAGAGGAAGGAATGGTGCTTCCGGGCATCGTCAACAATATCACCGCTTTCGGAGCGTTCGTGAATCTCGGCATAAAAGAAAACGGACTTCTTCATATCTCACGGATATCAAAGAGGCGCATATCTTCCGTAGGAGAAATACTGAAGCTCGGCCAGCGCATTGAGGTCAAGGTAATCGACATCGACCGAACACGCAAACGCATTGGTCTGGAATTAATGACAGAACCCCTTAAAAAATAGAACTTATGACAGAACTTGAAGCCCTGCGCGAGCGGCATTCAGTAAGAAAATATCAGGACCGACCGCTTGATGAAAGCGCCGTCAAGGCCCTGCAGGAAGAAATCTTGATACTGAACCGCGAAGGGAATCTACACATGCAGTTGGTGCTCAACGAGAGAAAAGCATTCAAGGGTTTTCTCTCATATGGGTCATTCTCCAATGTATCAAACTATATTATGATAGTCGGAAAGAAGTCCGACTCTCTGGAATACAGAGCGGGATACTATGGGGAGAAGCTTGTGCTTTACGCTCAGAGCATCGGTCTCAACACCTGCTTTGTAGGCTTGACCTACAAGAAGATAGAGGGAGCCTTTGAAGTTGGCAAGGATGAAAAGATATTGCTTTGCATTGCCATTGGCTACGGAGAGGCAGACGGTTACAGAAATCACAAAATCAAACGACCGGACCAAGTAAGCAATGTAACTCCTGACTCTCCTGAATGGTTTAAGAAAGGCGTGGAGGCTGCCCTGCTGGCTCCGACTGCCATAAACCAACAGAAGTTTTATTTTGAGTACATACCTGAAGATAAAGTAAAGCCTATCAAGGGATCGTCACTTGCCGGCTACACCAAGATTGATCTTGGCATAGCGATGTATAACTTCGAAATCGGAGCCGGACGTGACAATTTCAACTGGATTGACTCGCCTCTATAACCGAATCAATATTTCACTTTATAAAGCGGGCGATCACGCTCTCCGGATTAGCGCACACCTCATCGGGAGTGCCGGCTGCCACAATCCTTCCGCCGTCCTGACCGCCTCCGGGACCCATGTCGATTATGTAGTCGGCATTACGGATCACGTCAAGGTCGTGGGATGTCACCACTATGATGGAGGGCAACGGCAGCCGGGACATGAAGGATCTCCTCCACATCGGCCCTCGTAGCCTGCGATATCCGTCTTCTCGTGTAGGTGGAAAGAGCCTCAAGGTATCTTCTCGAACCTTCCGCATACAGCACACCCAGGGCAAGTGAAGACTTGCCCGATCCGGAAACTCCCGCAACGCCGACAATCTTACCGAGAGGTATGTCGACGTTTATATTCTTAAGGTTATGCACCTTTGCACCGCGTATCTCTATCTTATCACTTTCCATTATAAACAAACGGGGCCATATGCCCCCTCCTTAATAACAACCTGCAGTTTTTTTATATCATTCTATCTAAGTGGGTGGATATATAAGAAAGGCCCGCATCGTAGATGGTCTTCGATGCAGGCCTTAGATATGTGGAAGTGGTAATGTTCATAACATAATAATTGGCGCAGGCTGGACTTGCTTTAGCTTGGGCGAAGCCAAAGCCTGCTTTCCATACCCCGTCACCTATGGCGGGGAGAGCATAGGGCGCCGGATGCGGTCATGCCGGAGCCGTCTGGGTCGATGCTCGTTTTTCTAATGCATAATTCATAATGCAAAATGTATAATTATGGGGACAGTGGACCGTCAGGCCTCGGGCCTGTCAGCGTAACCATGCACCATGCATTCGGCTATGCATTGAAGGGGGTATCAGTAATGTCATTGTGCTCTTTCCGGGCTTCTGTAGGAAGCGTTTTCATCGTTGTAGGCGTTGTCACCGATACGCTTGAACAAGTCAACGCTTGCAATGCTGAGCGCGGCACGGTGTGGACCGTCAGGCCTCGGGCCACCGTGAAGAAACTACCATCAATGCCTGGTGATTCGTACGCGTCGGTCATGTGGGGACAAAGCTGCTGCTTCCGATACATATTGCCACATAATTTTTGGAGCGGGTACTTCGAGCCATATTCACTCGGCGTCTTCCTCACCTTTGCATTAATTTTGTTTCCGCTGGCAAAGGTATGGGGAATACTGTCAGGAATAAAATATATCATGTTAAGGAATGTTAACAAATTTGCTTGACTGCACAAATCAGGCAGTCATATGCATTTTATTCCAATTTTGTCACTATTAGAACAATAGCAAACCTAATGGATACGTGGTGGCATCAACTAGAATTTCACCTTCGACAAACCTGCTGCGCCATGTGGATAGTTACAGGGAAGAGATTTGAGGGGACGAGTAGGTGTTTTTTCATATTGTGTAAAAGTTTTTTTTTCATTGGACTGTTGTATCATTTATTTTTTGTAATTTTGCAGTAAATTTAATATACATGATGACTGAATCTCAACTCCATACATCATACCTTCTTGCACAGAAGTATTACCAAAATAAACTTACAAATAAAGAGGTAAGAGCACTTGCCGCGAAAGAAGGCATATCTGAAAATTCTCAAAGTAATTATTTTTGCCCAGCATACCGTCATCTTATTAATGGCACAAAATTTAATGGGAAATTAAGTACCTATATATGGGAGCACTATTTGTCAAAGATATTCTCCGAGTTTAGTGTTGATGTTAAGCGTAACGCATTAAAATGCTTTTTACAAGCCATTGAGTACTATGAAGCAAAAAATAATTCTAATGCAATAACTTTAAGAGAAATCTTTGCTCGCTATTCCTCAGAACTATAATGTACAAGAGGCACAGTACTGAGCTTTTGTTTCACCTTCCACAAACCCACTGCGCGATTGGGGTGCCGACAGTGTGTGTGGCGGAAGGAAGTGAAGATTGAACTGATAAGAGACAAAGTAACGCAACGCTTAGATTAATAACTCCAAGATAGCATTCAACATCAACGGCCACGCCACTTGAAATGAAAGAGCTAGGGGCAGGATATTTTCCCTCATAAAGTTCGCTTTTTGGAGGAAATGTATTAATCTTGGGTGATTATATAAGAAAATTAAAACGATGAGAAGTAAACCACAGATATGGTCTGTTGATGAGTTATTGAGGAAAAATCTGATCATTCCAGATTATCAACGTCCATATAAATGGACAGACAAAAATATTACAGAACTAATTCTCGATACTCAGAAAAGTATTGAGGAAAGCCGGATGTATTCTAATTTCAAATATCGTATAGGTACCGTTATACTTCATAAAAATAAAAATAACGAGTATGAGATTGTTGATGGCCAACAGCGTATACTATCATTTCTCTTATTGAAATTATATCTGGACTCAAAATTTTCGTGTAATTTACTGAAGACAAAGTTTATAAATAAAGTCTCACAAAAGAATCTACATGATAATTACGCAACTATTAGGCAGTGGTTTTCTTCTTATGATGATAAAAAGAAAGCCCGTTTCAACAATGCTCTAAGAAACATTCTGGAAGTTGTCGTGATTACGGTCGGCAAGATAAGCGAGGCGTTCCAATTATTTGATTCTCAAAATACACGAGGGCGTGCACTATATCCTCATGATTTGCTCAAAGCTTACCATCTTAGAGAGATTCATGATAAGTATGAAATACAGAATGCTGTAGTGAAATGGGAATCGAAAGATCCGAAGGCTATCAGGGAATTGTTCGACTTATACCTTTTTCCGATATGGAATTGGGCAAAACGTCAAAAGTGCGGCAATTTCACTTCTGCTGACATAGATATTTATAAAGGTATTGAAGAGAGGTATGGTTACACTTATGCGCGTAGAGCCAACAAGGCTATGCCTTACTTTCTTATCACGGAGCCATTCATTTCAGGAAGTGACTTTTTTGGAATGGTTGATCACTATATGCGGATGTTGCAGGATGTAAAAGAAGAAATTATATCGAACTCTGATCCGGCTTTTGAAAAGATAAGGTCCATTCTTACACAAGGCAGGCCTGTCACGACTGTGAAAGAGTTCGATAAAGTCAAATCTTCATCAGCTGGTTTTAACTATGCACGTAATCTATTTATCTGCGCCCTGCTTTGTTATTACGATCGATTTCATAACTTTGACGTTATGGCTGTGAAGAAATTATTTACGTGGGCAATGATGATTAGGGTTGATATGCAAAATTTAGGATTCGATACGATTAACCGTTATGCCATAGGTTTGGAAGATAATGACAAATACAGCAATGTAAAACCAGTTATATCATGGATCGCCTATGCACGCAGACATACAGAAATTTCAGGGATGAGAATTGAGATGAGAAAGGATGACAAAGTTGCCAGTGAAAAATGGATCGATTTATATGAACAACTTCGACAACTTAACGGATACAAGTAATATGGTAGAAGAATTAAAAATAATTGATGAGGTAACAATATTCGATACAAATGCTCACTATGTAATTCCACGCTATCAACGAGCCTATGCATGGGAAGACAAAGAAATCGTACAATTAATTGATGATATTAATGATATAGATTTATCTGAAAACTATTACATTGGGTCTCTTATCGTTTCCAAAGTACATGGTAAACCTGAGACTTATGAGGTCGTTGATGGACAGCAACGCCTGACAACACTTTTTCTTTTGTTGCAATACTTGGTTTCAGAAGGAACAATGGAAGGAGAATTAGGACAGACTCTTTCTTTTGATTGTCGCTCTAAATCTAAATATACCCTTTCTAATATCCAACAAATTCTGACAGATAAAAAACTTTCTGCCGATTATGAGGAAAATATAGACCATTCTATTCTTAATGGCATAAAAGTAATTCGTCAAAAGTTTACAAGTGATAAAGGATTAAACAAGGAAGAATTTGTTGACCGGTTGCACAGAGTGGTACTCTATAGGATAGAAGTACCTGAAAACACGGATTTAAACCGTTACTTTGAGATAATGAACACTCGGGGAGAACAATTGGAACAGCATGATATCATTAAAGCCCGGCTAATGGGATTTCTTAACAATAGTAAAGAGCAAGAACTATTTTCTCGGATATGGAATGCTTGCAGTGACATGACAGGCTATGTTCAAATGCACTTATCACGAAAAGAGAGAGAAAAAATTTTCGGTGGAATGTGGAATGAATGGCCTTCTGATGAATGGTCTGAATATAGTGATTGCTTGGATCTTATTGAAGATTCGGAAAATTCAGCCACCATAAGTGAAATCATTAAACCAGGGTTCGAAGTTGACAATGTGGATGGCATGCTTGACAATGATACTAATATCCGCTTTGAAAGTATCATTGACTTCCCGTATTTCCTAGTTCATGCTCTTAGAGTCTTTATAGCGCGATACAATGTAGTATTGAATAAAGACTTGGGTGAATTGATTGATGACAAGAAATTGATTGCTGACTTTGAGAATGTGATTAAGAACGGTGTAATCAAGGATGAAGCTATCATGGACAACAAAGAGAACTTTGCAAAAATGTTCATTATTCATCTGTTACGGACACGCAATCTTTTTGATACATTTATTATCAAACGAGAATATACGGGTGAAGACAGAGAAGGCGAATGGAGTCTTAAAAAATTGCATACGTCTGGGCAGTCATCTAAAAAGAAAGCTTATTACTCTAATACAAAGTTGAAGTATGAAAATGAATGGGAGAAGACTTTTGCGCCACGTCATGAAGAATGCTTAATGATTCAGTCTGCACTTCGTGTATCGTATACTTCTCCAAAAGTTATGCATTGGATAACCGAGTTAATTCAATGGCTATTTAATTTTAATAATGAAGACGCTCAATTAACAGAAGCGGTCGAAAATATTGCGGCACGGGCAACCAAAGCAAATTTCTTGGACGGAGAGGATTATAAACTTGGGGTATCGACTCCTCATATCGTATTCAACTTTTTGGATTATCTATTATGGAAGAAAGATAAAAAAACATACAGCGATTTTGTCTTTGAATTCCGTAACTCCGTTGAACACTGGTATCCACAAAATCCTTCAGACGGGTCTTTTGATTCATGGAATGACAAGGATACATTTGGGAATCTATGTATCATATCACGAAGTGTCAATTCAAAGTTTTCAAACCTTTCACCTGAATCAAAGATGAAGTCATATGGCAAAATGGTCAAGAAAGGAAGCTTGAAACTTCGCATTATGGGGGATATTATCGAAAAAGGATCAAATGATAAATGGATTAAAGCCCAATGTTATGAACACGAAAAAGAAATGATAAAAGTTCTAAAGGCGGAATGTGAGTGTTAAGTATATATTCGTAGATGTATATATTGTGGGGGTTCGAATAGGTTTTGGCACCGCATAAAATGAATCTACATCCAAGTATATACCACCTGATGCTAAAAATAGCAGGTTCTAATCGGTTCTCACAAGTAGAGATATTGAACTAACTGCCTCGAAGATAAGACGTCAGTACTTTGGACGGAAACGGCTTCGCGAGGATGAAGGGATAAAAAGATTAATTTGATATAATTTATTTCACTTCGACAAACCTACTGCGCGATCGGGATGCTAACAGCGTGGGACACGAGGAATAGGGCATAGAACTGTTAAGAAGTAGATTGCGACAATGCTTTTATTGCCTACACCTGACTGGGCGGCTGAGGTGGCGAAGTGCGATGATATTGCCATTGTAAGCGGTTTCCATTCTAAAATGGAGCGGGAGGTACTTGATTTTCTGCTTCGAGGTCGATGCGGTATTATCTGCGTTTTGGCTCGGTCTATTTATAGGAAAGTTCCATCCAAATTTCGTGAGGCTTACGATGCCGGTCGAGTTCTGTTCATAACACCATACAAAACGTCTGCGACAATGACATCACGTTATCTTTGCAACCAATGTAATGAATATGTTGCCTCTATTTGTGATGAACTTTTGTTCTCCTCACTGAGTCCGGAGAGTTCGTTGTATCCATTAACTTTTACCACAAAAAAGATAATGACATTCTGACTTATATATGTTATATATTCCTAATGTTGGCTAATTTTGTCTTGGCATAATACTCAAGTAAGAATAGATTTTAAGGCGCCGTCTCAAAAAATAGGGGTTGTTAGGGAGCCAGAGTTTGGATCATACTATTATGCCTTCAAGGGTTTCATATAGAATTAACAATCTTTTCGGCGTAAAATTTTGTTATTATGAGAAAAAGCGCTATCTTTGCAGCGTTGAATCCCGGTAGCCCCTGTATATCAAGCTATCGGGTTTTGTTTTATATGGCAAAGATACAAAATATTTCCGACACTACGCTTCCAAATCTCTATTTTTTTATGAGATTTGGAAGCGTGACGCACTACTTAACCTATAAATCATGTCTAAGATAAATACATCCCGCTTCCAAATCTCATGTTTTTACACCACATTTGGAAACGTGATGGCAGCTTTGGATTTGGGCAATCGCGATTATCCATCTCTTTATAGACTGTATATGAGGTGTACGAGAGTGCCAAATCGCGTATTTTTTTACCCAGATTTGGCACCGTCGTGGATAATGATAATCAGTTCGATTTGATTCGATCTGTTTACAGAAAGGTTCCATCCAAATTTCGTGAGGTTTACGATGACGGTCGGGTTCTGTTCATTTCGCCATGCAAAACTTCTGCGGTAATGACATCACGCCATCTTTGCCAGCAGCGCAACGAATACGTCGCCTCCATATCCGACGAACTCGTCTTCTCTTCCCTCACCCCCGAAAGTTCATTATACCAATTATCCCTTACCTACAAAATGGTAATCAAGATATAGATTCGGTCAATATCAACACACATAAAGTGAGCATTCCAGTTATATAGCATTTGTCAGGTAGCCTTAGCATAATCAAACTCCTTTCTTATAATTACCGCTAAACTGATTTCGTTAAACGGTTTAATTCGAGCATTATGCATGTCTTATGATATAACCGTAAAATTCAGAGAGCTATTAGCACTCTTTTTCACTCCAAGTGTTTTACTGATTTCTCGGCTATCTCTTTATTAAAGGTTTTTATCTCATCTGAAATCAGTTGTTTAAGCTCTTTTTGAGGAACAATTAGTTTGTATTCGGCTACGCCGATCGGTTTTGTGAAACCGTCTAAAGCAAGCTCGACCTCCACATTGTCTTTTTCTGCACAAAGGATTATGCCTATGGAAGGATTTTCATCTTTGCCTTTTTCTAACTTATCGAGTAGCGACAGGTATACGTTCATCTTACCGACATACTCCGGCTTAAATTCGGAGATTTTCAGGTCGATGGCTACCAATGATCGGAGACCTCGGTGGAAGAAGAGCATATCTACTTTATAGTCCTTCCCATTGTAACTCAATACATGCTGATTGCCGATGTATGTGAAGCCTTGCCCAAGTTCAAGTAGAAATTGCTTGATCTTTTCCACAAGCCTCCGTTCCAGTTCTAATTCAAGAAGAGGCTCAGTCACTCCTAAGAAGCCCATGCAATAGGAATCCTTAAATACTTCATTAGCGTAAGCAGCTTGAAGAGTCGGGAGGGTTGCTACAAAGTTGTTAGAAACGTTTTTCTCCGGACATTGCTTGTGCATCTCCATCTTAATGGCATTAACCAACAAATCGCAATTCCATCCTTTCTCGATAGTCTTATCAGCATAGTATTGGATAGCTTGGTCATCGTCTTTCAGCTTGGTCATCAACTGATTTATATGTCGCCATGGCAAAACTCCAACGCTACGTTGGAGTTTTAATTCTGATAGACGAAAACGTCCGTAATACTTCTTCATAGCCCACAAATTACTCACCGACATACCCATTTTTGGATACCTTGCTTTCAAATCCACAGATAGCCTTTTTACTACTCCATCCCCGCGTTTACTATCAAGCTGACTCTCATACAATAGCTGTCCTATACGCCAATGCATTTCATTGGAAGCACCTACAATAGCGCGAGCCACATTAGCTCTGGATGACTCGACAACTGCGACAGCCTGTCGCAGTATTTCGTTATATTCTGACTCGCTATGAGTGACGATGATTGTTTCCATATTACAAAATTACTAAATAATTCTTGAACATCAATCTTCTACACCAAAAATTTCCTCAGGACACCCCAGATTTTGTGCCGTTGGCGATTGCATCTATCTCGTCAGCCATTTGGTTCGTCATGACTGTTATATAATTTTGCTTCATCGTCAGTTCTGTTGAGAAGCAGCTTAGGCAATGCTATGATTACATGCTCTTGACTTGGAGAACAAATAACTAAGCGAGACAAGGTTGCTATTGTAAGCGGACCTCATTCCAAAATGGAGCGGGAGGTACTTGATTTTTTGCTTCGAGGGCGGTGTGGTATTATCTGTGTTTTGGCTCGGGCTATTTATCGAAAGGTTCCATCCAAATTTCGTGAGGACTACGATGCAGGTCGCGTTCTGTTCATTTCGCCATGCCAAACGTCTACGACAATGACATCACGTTATCTTTGCCGGCAATGTAGTGAATATGTTGCCTCAATTTGTGATGAACTTGTTTTCTCCTCACTGAGTCCGGAGAGTTCGCTGTATCCATTAGTGAACACAAAGATACATGTTTTGATGCTTTAATAATGAATATGGTGAGTTCTATGTGCCAAAAATCAAGACTTTATCATAAAGCGCCTCTCCGAGGCTACTGGGCTTTGGTCAGATTTTCCCCAGGCTGAAGCCTGGGGTTTCGACACAATATCAGCTCTCCGAGCTGAGTTGTAAAGACAAAGAGAAGCATATCACATGAATTGATAATTTAAGCGTCAGCAAACAAATCATCGGCTGTGATTTGTGAATGGATGCTGTTCATTGAATAGGAGTTCTTCATAAGTCCGGAACTTGTTATCATGGTCAGGGAGATTCATATTCTACGGCGTCCAAATACAGCGACAAACTTGGATTCTTCCGAATCGTAGGCCTGTCGAAGTTCCTGTATCTCTTTTTCTCTTCCTATCAGAATATAAGATATCATTTATAATGAAGTTGTTTAGACTTATTTTTTTATTAAGATTTCGTCAGGTTTTCGAGCAGGTTTTGTCTCTTGAAGAAGGAATGATGCGGGCATCATGACTGATGAAAGAGTCAAAAGATGCCGAAAAGATGGCGGAAGATTAATAAAAAGAATCTTTGATTTAACTCTTCATTGTTATTTTTTAAATTCGTGAATAAGTTTAAACAACTTCAATGCAAAGATACAAAATTTTTTCTTACATCACATAGCCAAATCTTATATTTTTACACCACATTTGGCTGCGTGATGTCAGTGCTCCAAAGACGATCGTACTCATTGTTCAATGACACAACAACGATATTTACTTACATCAGGCAGCCAAATCTCATAATTTTATACCACATTTGGCTGGTTAATGTAATAAGAGAGGTCTTCCCCGTTTATAACCATGTCGCTTGTCGGAGACAATGACGGAGACATGTCAGAGATAGAACTTACTGTACGTCAGCAGAAAAAACTTAACCCCATAAAAAATGTCTCCGACAATAACCGGACGTCAATTGTCGGAGACTTTGTCGGTGAGTCAGCGTACCATTGAAATAGTGCTGCCCCTCCGGGGTAGATGGGGAGGGCAATGATATGAGAAGAACCGAGTCGGAGGAGCGTACACTGGAACAAACAGGGGATTGGGATATTGTTGGGGCAAAGCTGAGCTTTGGGCGGAAACGGCTTCGCGAGGATGAGGGGATAATCTCAACTACGGACAAACCTATCTGTCTTTTAAACGCCTTTCGCAATATTTGGAGGGGGTCTCTCCTGTCATTTTTTTGAATGTGCGGGAGAAATGCTGCGGATATTCGAAGCCTAAGGAATATGCAACCTCCGACGAGTTCATTCCTGAAACAAGCCGGTTTTTGGCAAGCTGGATTACGTATGTCTTTATGTAGTGATTCGCCGTCTCTCCCGTGGTTCTCTTTATGACGTCGCTCAGATAGCTCGGTGACATGCACAGTTGTTCGGAGCAATACTGAACCGTGGGGACTCCGTCGGTAAGCTGACGGTCCTTCTCGAAATATTCCTTCAGAAGTTTCTCGAATCTTGACAGGATATCGTTGTTCTGAATCGTACGGGACACAAATTGCCGGTTGTAGAACCGCTGGGCATACCTCAGCAGGAGATTGATGAACCCGACTATGATCCTGTTCTGCATGGAATCTGAAGGAAACCTCAGTTCATTTTCCAGCTGCCTCATAAGGGCGATCATCACATCTCGCTCCTCAGGCGTCATATGAAGCGCCTCGTTTATCCGATAGTCAAAGAAGGAAAAGTCCTTGATATCCCGTTCGAGACCTGTTCCCTGAAGTATGTCAGGGTGGAAGAGCACCGCCCAGCCGGTCAGATTCACGAGTTCCCCATCATCTTCCAAACCTCCGATCTGTCCGGGAGCCACGCAGATAAGTGTATCCTCAGAGTAATCGTATTTTCCGGAGCCATAGATCAGGTCACGTCCCATTTCCTCACCCTGAAGAAACAGTCCATAGACGCCGTAGCTGTTGAGGCTATGACGCACGGGGGAGACCTCGCTGTAGTTTATGACGCTTATCAGTTCATGGGGATCGGTCTGACCGACCCATGAGCTGTAATCGGAGGGTTTGTTTACTTTCAGGATCTTACTCATAAGTGGCAATGCATAATTCATAATGCATAATTCATAATTGTTTATCGCTGAATTTCAGCCGAAAGCACTTTGATGATATTATACATTAACTTGGTCAATTCTTATTATATATAGGTTTAGTGTTTTTAGAATGCAAAGTTACAAAATTTCCGCAATCAAGACAACCAGTATAACCAAAATCTCGGCATTCATACCATTTTCCCGATTACGACGGAATCATCTTTCGATTGCTTGTTTTCTTTACAGAGATTTGAACGTATCTGTTCGGCTAAGGGATCTCGCCCAAAGGCGCAAAGGGCTCGCAGGGGGATCGTTAACTATAAACTATGAACGATTAACGATCATTTCGGCACTTGGAAGCAAAGAGCGCGGAGGCTCGCTCGCTGCGCTTCGCAGAAATGATGAGGAGGGGTCACTCATTAAGCGATAAATAATTATGAATTATGCATCACCACTAAAAATTATAAACATACTATGGAATTACCAGCAATAGCATTAGGAACATGGTCGTGGGGCTCGGGTATGGCCGGGGGCGACCAGGTGTTCGGCAACCATACGGATGCCGAGAGTCTGAAATCAGTATTCGACGCTGCATACAATGCAGGTCTGACGATGTGGGATACGGCCACCGTGTACGGCATGGGGGCATCCGAGGACATTCTCGGGAGCTTCATCAAGGACTATCCCCGTGAGAAATTCATCATCTCCACCAAATTCACGCCACAGATAGCTCCCAATACGGAGGCTCCGGTCCTGACCATGGCAGAGGAAAGCTGCAGGCGTCTACATACTGACTATATCGACATCTACTGGATACATAATCCGGCAGACGTGGAGCGTTGGACTCCCGGTCTTATCGCACTACTGAAATCAGGTGTGGTAAAGCGTGTAGGTGTCTCCAACCATAATCTCGCACAGATCAAGCGTGCCGACGAGATCCTACGCGCCGAAGGGTTCCGCGTGTCTGCAGTCCAGAACCATTTCAGCCTTCTATACCGTTCGTCGGAAAAGGCAGGAATCCTCGACTACTGCAAGGAAAACGACATCGACTTCTTTGCCTATATGACCCTTGAGCAGGGAGCGTTGAGCGGGAAGTACGGCACAGCCAATCCTATGCCCGAGGGGAGTGACCGCGCCGCCACATACAACCCCATCCTTCCGAAACTGGATGCACTAATCGCGGAGATGAAGAAGATCGGAGAGGCTCACGACGCGTCCGTCTCACAGATCGGCATCGCCTACGCCATCAACAAGGGAACATATCCCATCATTGGAGTGACGAAACCCCGCCACGTGGAGGAAGCCGCCGCAGCCGCAAAAATCAAACTCTCTCAGGAGGAGATATCGGCTCTTGAGGCGCTTGCCGCAGAAACAGGTGTCGACACAAAGGGTTCCTGGGAAAACCATATGGCATGAAAAGAGGGATTGCGTTCATAATATCCGTTATGACAGTCATAGGTATGTGCGCTCAAAAGAATATTCCGGCGATAGATGTCCATTCTCACATCGTAACAAACGAGTACCTGAAATATCTCGCCGACAACGACGCTCTGATGGAAGACGGATATCCGTTGCCTTCGTGGGATGAAAGGGCGCACATAGCCTTCATGGACAGCGCAGGAATAGAGCGAAGCGTGCTGACGCTCTCCTCTCCTCAGCCTTGGTTTGGCAATCTTGATGAGAGCCGTAGGATAATCCGCTCGGTCAATGAGAGAATGGCCAAGGCAAAGCGCGACAATCCAGACCGCTTCCTCTGGTGTGCCGCACTCCCCCAACCTTCTATCGAGGCATCGATAGAGGAGGCTGTGTATGCTCTCGACACTCTTGGAGCCGACGGCATCAAGCTTGCCACGAGCGTCGACGGAGTGTATCTTGGTGACTCCATATACGATCCTTTGATGAAGGCGCTTGATCAACGAGGGGCTGTCGTGATACTTCACCCGGTGAAACCGAATCCGGTAAATGAAAGCACGTTCACAGGAGGGCCGATATTCGTCTACGAATATCCGGCAGAAACCACGAGGGCTGTCATCAACATGGTAGCGCACAATGTCATGACCCGCTATCCGAACCTAAAGGTTGTCGTTCCGCATGCAGGGTCGTTTATGCCTTATGCAGTACCCCGACTCAAAGGAGGTTATCCGCTGCTGTTGCATCAGGGGCTTACGGAATCGATAGACATTGAAGGGAATCTCTCCCGGTTATATTACGACCTGGCCGGAGGACCTTCGACAGAAGCTATTAAGATGCTTCTTACCGTCACGACTCCTGCCCACATAATGTTTGGGACGGACTATCCGTTTGTTCCGACTCCTATTTTAGAGAAAGTGGCGGCGAAGGTAAGGAACGAAATCCTTCAGGATACAGAGCTCGCAAAATTCGCGGATGATATACTTAGAAACAATGCTTTAAGATTATTTAAAAGTGAACAATAATAAGTAATGACAAGGATATTTAAGATAATGATGGCTATCGCTGCGGGATTGATTATTTTCAATGCCTGTGGCGATGGCCATAAACAGGAGACAAAGGAAATGTGCGAGAAACTACCGATGCAGGCCGACGGCATAGTGAGGATGTCAAAGATACAGGTCAATCCTGACTATCTTGACGAGTATATGAAATATGCGATTGAAGTGGGTACCATATCCCTGGAGACAGAACCGGGGGTGCTGACGATGTATGCAGTGGCAGATAAGGAGAATCCATGCAACATCACCATATTAGAGACATACGCAAGTCAGGAAGCATATAAGAGCCATATCGCGTCGGAACACTTCCAGAAGTATAAGCAGGGGACACTTCATATGGTGGATTCGCTACGCCTCGACGACGTCACGCCATTGAATCCTGACAACAGGATAATCAATTATATTCAGAAATGAATTTGATGCTATTAGTGGAAAAATGAGGTAAAGGCATTTGCATTTTTTAACAGGGAGGATGTACTGACAGAAACACGGTGGTCGTTTCCTTATTATAGTGACATCTTCAATTTCTGCACTCTAATATGTCAAAGGTATTCTTTATCGTATCCGCATCGCTTGCTGTCTCATCGGTCGCGTCAGCATTGCCGAAGTATGAGACAATCACATCACCGTCGCCGATTTCGTCATACGGCAAGATCACTCGTATGGCTGTGGATTCGGAGAA